>JAZKEM010000209.1:0-19431 GCA_040387055.1 Pseudomonadota bacterium
AAGAAACGTTCGCTAATCGTTTTAAGCATATTAGTTCTCCACCGAGCGGCCTTTCTGCGGGAACAATCCGCGCGGCCTCTTCTGGATGAAGACGATCAGGAACACCAGTACGAGAATCTTGGCCATCACTGCGCCAGCCCAAGGCTCAAGCAATTTGTTCACCACGCCCAGCGACATGCCGCTGATCAGCGTGCCCCACAAACTGCCAACGCCGCCGAACACCACCACCATGAACGAATCAATGATGTAGGCCTGTCCGAGGTTAGGGCCAACGTTGGTGAGCTGTGACAGTGCAACGCCTGCAACACCGGCGATGCCGGAACCCAAGCCAAACGTTGCTGCATCAATCC
Organism: Pseudomonadota bacterium; assembly: GCA_040387055.1. Classification (GTDB taxonomy): domain Bacteria; phylum Pseudomonadota; class Gammaproteobacteria; order Nevskiales; family Nevskiaceae; genus Stenotrophobium. The sequence goes on from JAZKEM010000209.1 coordinate 351, forward strand.
ACTCGGTGCGCACACCCATGGCGCGGGCCATCGCACGGTTTTGCGAAACCGCACGTACTTTCAAACCAAGCGAAGTACGTTTCAGCACTAGCTGCAGTCCAGCAAACACGATCAGCATGAAGAACACGATGTAGAGACGGTTATAGGTCACCGAGAAAGCATCGTTGATCACTAAAGAACCGCTCATGAACTCGGGTGATGCCACCGAACGATTCAACGGTGAGAACACTGAACGCACGAGTTGTTGCAAGACCAGACTCAAACCAAAAGTCGCCAGCAAAGTTTCCAACGGACGACCGTGCAGAAAACGAACAATGCCGCGTTCAATGCCGACACCCACCAGCCCCGATACCAGGAATGCTGCCGGCACCGAGAGGAATAGCGATAAGGCAATGTGATTCGGCATCAACAACTGCATCACGTATGTGGTGTATGCGCCGAGCATGATCAGCTCGCCGTGCGCCATGTTAATGACGCCCATCACACCAAACGTAATGGCAAGGCCAATTGCGGCGAGCACCAGCACCGAGCCAAGACTGAGACCAAAGAACAAGGTTTCGAGTGCGCCATAGGCTTTACGACGTGTTTCAATTTTTCTGATGGCCTCTGCTGCTGCTGTGCGCACACGCAGATCAGGTTCAGTAAAGCTACCGTCGTCGTTTTTTGTGATCAACGTCGTCAGGCCGTTGTAAACCTCGCTACTGATATCGCCTGACAAGGTATCGACTGCAGCAAGTCGAGTCGCTGCATCAGTGCTTTGTAGATCGCCAAGTGCCAACGCACTGCTGATGGATTTTTGAATGCTGGAATCTTTTTCCAGCGGCAGGCGCGCGCGTAGTGCTGCTGTGCCTGCCTCATCAAGATCACGCATGATCGACTGCACTGCCTTGCTGCGGACATCCGTATCCGGACTGGCCAGATCCAGTTGCGCGCAGAGTGCTCTTAGTCCTTTGCGCAGTCGATTGTTGGTGCCAATAGGACTAATCGATTCAGCATCAACACCGCTCACCGCTATACCGGTGATCGCATCACTCAAGTTTTTAGCAGCAAGCGCTTCGTCGCTGCTTTGCGAGATATAAACCTTGCCTGCTTCGGTCGCCATCAAGCGGCCATCAAGCAATGCATGTAATAAATTGGGAGCCTGCGGATTTCCGCTTTGCGAAATTTTTTGCAGAAGATGTTCTTTATCGTCGTAGCTGGCTTCCGGCAATGCGGAAACCATCGCCTCGAAAGTCGTCGGCAGTACAGTTGCAGGCGCTGCATCTTCTGCTGCGTCTTGCGCGTTGGCGCAGAGTGCGCTCAAAGCAAGTAACAGTCCGCAGAAAATTTTGGTCGCTTGATTCTTCATTTTTGGTAGTTCATTCACTCACCGAACCCGCCTTTACGGCAGAAATCGGACTCCGGGCAATACAGCCCGGAGTCCAATGCTGCTACACGTTGGTCACGCCATCAGAAATTTTGACCTGAGCACTTCTTGGTCTTGCTGTTGTAATTGCCACACTTGAGCTTGACCCAATCAGCTTCTAGATCCTTGCTACCCGGCAGGAAGTCGCTCCAAGCGTCGCCCGGGACTTCTGCTTTGGTCTTCCAAACAATATCGAACTGACCGTCATCCTTGATCTCGCCGATGTAGACCGGCTTGGTGATGTGATGGTTAGGCAGAACCTTGGCTACGCCGCCGGTGAGGTTCGGCGTTTCCAGACCAATGATGGCGTCAGAAACTTTGCTGACGTCGGTGGTCTTGGCCTTCTCAACCGCTTTCACCCAAAGGTTGAAGCCGATATAGGTCGCTTCCATCGGATCGTTGAACGTGCGCTTGTCGTTCTTGATGAACTTGTGCCAGCTATCAATCGCAACTTTGTTGGCTGGGCTCTTGATCGACTGGAAGTAGTTCCAGGCGGCGAGGTGACCCTGCAACGGCTTGGTATCGATACCAGCGAGTTCTTCTTCACCGACCGAGAAAGCAACGACTGGGATGTCTTCAGCAGAGATCTTCTGGTTGCCGAGTTCTTTGTAGAAAGGAACGTTGGCGTCGCCATTGATGGTGGAGACCACTGCCGTCTTCTTGCCTGCCGAACCAAACTTCTTGATGTCAGAAACAATGCTCTGCCAATCCGACTGACCGAACGGCGTGTAGTTGATCATGATGTCTTCAGCTTTCACGCCTTTTGACTTCAGATAAGCCTCGAGAATTTTGTTGGTGGTACGTGGGTACACATAGTCCGTACCAGCCAGCACCCAACGCTTCACCTTCAGATCTTTCATCAGGTAATCAACAGCCGGAATCGCTTGCTGGTTAGGCGCAGCACCGGTGTAGAACACATTCTTGGAAGATTCTTCACCTTCGTACTGCACGGGGTAGAACAGCAGGCCGTTCAGTTCTTCAAACACTGGCAATACGGATTTGCGTGAGACCGAGGTCCAGCAACCGAAGACGACGTCGACTTTATTTTTAGCCAGCAGCTCGCGCGCTTTTTCTGCGAATAGTGGCCAATTTGAAGCCGGATCAACCACAACGGCTTCCAGTTTCTTGCCGAGCAAACCACCTTTCTTGTTCTGTTCGTCGATCATCATCAGGACAGTGTCCTTCAATGTCGTTTCTGAAATAGCCATCGTGCCGGAGAGCGAATGCAGCACGCCGACTTTAATGGTGTCTGCTGCCTGCGCCAGCGAGCTGGCAGCGAGTAGGCCGGCGGCCGCAGCGCTCAACAGTGCGCGACGGATCATAGGAATAGGTTTCATAAATCAATGCTCCTTAATCGGTTAAGAGATCGTCGTTGGATCGATCAAATCTGAATCTGTAAGCCGAGGCCAATCTGCTTCGAGTCCACTTCGCTCGGAGGTGCGTCGTCGAAGCTGGTGTCGATGTAGAACAAGCTGAGACGTGCGTTGAAAGCCTTGATGATGTAGTTCACGTCCACTTCTGCAGTGTTGCGACCAATGCTCGGGCCGCCAGCGTCATAGCTGCTGGAAGCGTACTTGCCGAGAATCTGGAATTTGCCCTGCAACTTGCCGACGCCAACGGTGGTCGGGAACAGGTAAGAAGCTAGGCCGAAATAGCCATCGCTCTTTGTGAATGGAACGCTGACGCCATAACCACCAAAGCCGTCGTACTTGGCGTATTCAGCAGAAAGCGTCACAACGCCACCGCCCGCCAGTTTCTTTTCCATGATGCCGTCAATCGTGTAAGCGTTATCGCCGCTGACCAATTGCGTCGACGCACCGAGTGCAAGAATGTTCTTTTCACCGTAGTACGTACCGTTGAGGTAGTAGCCCGGTTCTGCATCCCAGAAATCGTATTGAACGCGCGCTGCGCTCACGACTTTGCTGTCGCCGGTGGTGCTTGGGACATCAAAGAAGCCAGCAGAAACTTTTAGCTTTTCAAAATCGCCCCAGTACGCGACGCCGTTGTCACGACCTGCCGCAAAGAATGGAAAACCGTCCTGCACGCCTTCTGTCGCAAAGCCCCATTCGTTGGAGTAATACGGTCCGTTCAAATTCGCGCGGTCACTCGGTGGCAGAAAGCGGCCAGCCCAGATGTTGACCTGCGGTGAAAATTCAAAACGTGCGATGGCATCAATCACCTGCACTTTGCTGTCGGCATTGTCGTATTCGGTATTCAGCGTGAACTTGATGTAGTCGTTCACCGTGCCGCCAAGATAAAGGCGAGCACTGTTCAAATTGAAATCATTAGGGTCTTCAGCAGCACCATCCACGCTGGTGTGCGTGAAGCTGCTGCGCATTCCTGCGCCGACGGAAACGGTTGGCAACGGAATCTCCGCAGCAAAGGCCTGTGCTGTCGGCAAAGCCGCCAGTAGTGCAACGCCCGCCATTGCGAGCAACTTGGGCGCAAACGCGCTTTTGGTGACGTCCCTTGGTGAAGCTTTCATTGATAAACCCCCTGTTGGATCAATTGCCGCATCGCGGCTCCCGTTGTTTGAGCGCGGTGCTGAGTGGGGCTTCATGGCCGGCACACTCGCCCGATTTGCTACGGGGGCCAGACTAGGCGGGGGTTCTCGACTCCGGTATGGGGCGTTTGACGTAGGTTCAAAGAAACCTTCGACAGGCAGCATGTGCACTGTCATTAGCCAATAACGCTCACTGCCTTAGTCGACATTTGTGTTTGATAGTCCTGCCCACAGCTTGCCAATGATCGCGCGCGCGCAACGCGTGGATGGCGCTGCGCGCATCGCATTCAAAGCGGAAGAGTGCATCACGCGACTAGCGGATTTATATCAACACGCGCCCTGTCGCTTTCTGTTTCCACATGTTGAGCCTGATGAGCCGACGCAAGCCGTATTGCTCACTACCAGCGGTGGTCTCACCGGCGGTGATCGACTGGCCGTTGAAATTGAAGCGCGTGCGAACACCTGCGTCACTGTCACCACGCAAGCGGCAGAAAAACTCTACAAAGCTGCAGATGGCGAAGAAGACGTGCGTGTCGACATTCACTACCGAGTCGGCGAAAACGCTTGGGCCGAATGGTTGGCGCAGGAAACCATCCTGTTTGATCGCGCACGCCTGCGTCGTCGCTTCACGGCCGATCTTGCGCCGGGCGCACGCTTGCTGGCATTGGAAAGCGTTGTGTTTGGTCGCACCGCGATGAATGAACGCTTCGACCACGGCCTGCTACACGATGCCTGGCGCATCCGCCGCAATGGTCGCCTGATCTGGGCAGATGCTTTGCATCTTGAAGGCGACGTTGCACAGCAACGTGCGCTGCCATTCGGATTTGGAAAAGCCTGTGTCACCGCAACGCTGTTGTACGTCGGCGACGATGCAGCGAATCACCTTGAAGTCGTACGCGAATTGCTTGAACCCGACAAAGACCTCGGCGCCGCCACCTGCATGGATGGCTTGCTGATCGTGCGCTTTCTTGCAGACGACGCCACGCGTCTGCGTCCCTTACTGATGCGCATTACTGGTGGTCTGCGAAATCTCGCCACTGGCTTGCGTCCACACCTGCCCCGAGTCTGGAGCTGCTGATGAATCTCACCCCACGAGAAAAAGACAAGTTGCTGGTCTCGCTCGCCGCTATGGTCGCGCGTCGACGTTTGGAACGCGGCGTCAAACTCAATCATCCCGAAGCGATTGCCTTGATCACCGATACCGTGATTGAAGGCGCACGCGATGGCCGCAGCGTCAGCGACATGATGCAAGCGGGCGCACAGGTGATCAGCCGCGCGCAGGTGATGGAAGGCGTAGCGGAAATGATTCACGAGATCCAAGTTGAAGCGACTTTCCCTGACGGCACCAAGCTCGTCACCGTTCATCAACCTATTCGCTGAAGCCCGAGAAATTTATGATCCCTGGAGAAATCATCAGCGCCGACGGCGATATCACGCTCAACGCGGATCGCGTCGGCCTCAAGCTCAGTGTTGCCAATAGTGGCGATCGTCCGATTCAAGTCGGCAGTCACTATCACTTTGCTGAAACCAATCCTGCGCTCACCTTCGATCGCGTCAAGGCACGCGGCATGCGTCTGGACATCGCCAGCGGAACGGCGATGCGCTTTGAACCGGGCCAGACGCGCGAGGTGCAACTGATTCCCTACGTCGGCAGTCGCATCGTCATCGGCTTCCGCGGTGATGTGATGGGAGCGCTCTGATGGCTACCTCAATCACTCGTCGCGCCTATGCCGGAATGTACGGACCGACTACAGGCGACCGTGTGCGCTTGGCAGACACGGAATTATTTATCCGCATCGAAAAAGATCTCACCATCTATGGTGAGGAAGTGAAATTCGGCGGTGGCAAGGTCATCCGTGATGGCATGGGCCAATCACAACTCAGCCGCACTGAAGGCGCTGTCGACACTGTCATCACCAACGCCGTGATCGTTGATCACTGGGGCATCATCAAAGCCGATATCGGTTTGCGTGGTGGGCGCATTGTCAAAATTGGCAAAGCAGGAAATCCCGATGTGCAGCCCGGTGTCGACATCATTGTTGGCCCCGGCACCGAAGTGATTGCGGCAGAAGGCAAGATCATTACGGCTGGTGGCGTCGATGCGCACATCCATTTTATTTGTCCTCAGCAAATCGACAGCGCGCTCTGCGCAGGCGTCACCACTTTGCTAGGCGGTGGCACTGGCCCAGCACATGGCACACTCGCCACCACTTGCACGCCGGGCCCCTGGCATATGACGCGCATGCTGCAATCAGTGCAAAGCTTGCCGGTGAATATTGGTTTGTTTGGCAAAGGCAACGCCAGCCAACCTCGTGCACTGGAAGAGATGGTGCTTGCTGGCGCTTGTGGTTTGAAGCTTCACGAAGACTGGGGCACTACGCCTGCTGCCATCGACTGCTGTCTTTCGGTTTGCGATTCCTTCGACGTACAAGCAACGCTACACACTGACACGCTCAACGAAAGCGGTTTTGTTGAAAGCACGATTGCTGCTTTCAAGGGCCGCACGATTCACGCCTTCCACACCGAAGGCGCGGGCGGTGGTCATGCGCCGGACATCATCCGCGTTGCTGGCTTGCCGAATGTGTTGCCGTCATCGACCAATCCAACACGGCCTTACACCGTCAACACGCTGGATGAACATCTGGACATGCTGATGGTCTGCCATCACCTTGATCCGAAAATTGCTGAAGACGTCGCCTTTGCTGAAAGCCGCATTCGCAAAGAGACCATCGCAGCTGAAGATATCCTCCACGATCTCGGCGCGTTCTCGATGATGAGTAGCGACAGCCAGGCCATGGGCCGCATCGGCGAAACCGTGATCCGCTGCTGGCAGACCGCGCACAAGATGAAAGTACAGCGCGGCGCGCTGGCGCCGGACATCGATGGCGCTGACAACTTCCGTGTTCGCCGTTACATCGCCAAGTACACGATCAATCCCGCGATTGCGCACGGCATTTCACAGCATGTCGGCTCGGTTGAAGTCGGCAAGCTCGCGGACCTGGTGATGTGGTCGCCTGCGTTCTTCGGCGTCAAACCTGATCTGGTGATCAAAGGCGGCAGCATCGCGCTGGCCCCGATGGGCGATCCGAATGCCAGCATTCCAACGCCGCAGCCGGTGCATTACCGCCCGATGTTCGGCTCTATGGGCCGAGCTGGCATTGAAAGTGCTTTGCTATTCGTAAGCCAGGCTTTTGTGGATGTTGGCAATGCACAGAGCCTTGGCATTTATCGCCCACTCGCTGCCGTGAACAACACGCGTGGCGGCATCAGCAAACGCAGCATGATCCTTAACAACGCAATGCCCAATATTGAAGTAGACCCTGAAACTTATGAGGTTCGCGCCGACGGTGAGTTGCTCACCTGCGAGCCCGCGGCCGTGTTGCCGATGGCGCAACGTTACTTTCTCTATTGATCGCCATGCTCCACGCATCCCAATTATTGAAAGCAGGTGAGTGGCTGGCGAGTCAGGCTGCTGACTCGATCACGCTGGATTACGACGAGCGTCATCGCCGTCGCTTCCGCTATGTCAGTGCCAACGGTGTGGAATTTTTGCTCGACCTGGCCCGTGCCACTGTATTGCAGGATGGCGACGGTCTCAGACTCGACGACGGCCGCATCATCGTCGTACGCGCAGCGCCGGAAGCACTGACGGAAATCCGTGCAGACAGCAGATCGGAACTCCTGCGCCTAGCCTGGCACATCGGCAATCGTCATCTGCCAGCACAACTGGCGGGTGATCGCATCTATATCCGCGAGGACTACGTCATCACCGAAATGTTGCGCGGCCTCGGCGCGACAGTGCATGCCGTGCATGCCCCGTTCTCACCGGAACAAGGCGCCTATGCAGGCGGACACGGTCATCACGATGGCGCTGCAGCACATCCCTTTGTGTTCGCTGCTGTACCAACGCATGGCCACTGAGATGCTGACGCCGCGCGTACCACCTGAGGCGATGTATCGCTTGCTGGCTTGGTGTTCGCCGAGCTACCCGACCGGCGCCTTCAGCTACAGCCATGGCCTCGAATGGGCAGTGGAGGAAGGTAGCGTAAGACGTGTTGGCGATGTTGTTGATTACATCAGCGCTGTATTGGAACGCGGCGGCGCCTGGATTGATGCCGTGTTGTTCGCGCAAGCCTATCGCGCTGCAGCGGCAGGCGATGACGACACACTGGATGAAATTTCCGAACTCGCCGCTGTCTTTCGCGCCAGTTCAGAAACCGCTTTGGAAAGTCGCCAACAAGGTTCGGCCTTTTTAACCGTCACCCGTCGCGCATGGCCGCACGCACGACTGGACGACTATGCAAACCGCCAACATGACCACGCCACCTCGCACACCGTGGTCGTGGCTCTGAGCTGCGCCGTCTATGAGGTGCCACTGCAACCGGCACTGCACGCCTATTTGCACAGCGTCGCCGCCAACCTGGTTTCTGCCGGATTGCGTCTCGTGCCACTGGGCCAGACCGATGGCCAGATCGCCATCGCCCGTCTGGGCCCGGTGGTGGAAGCCGTAACGGCACGCGCCTTGCTGACTAATCTGGACGACCTTGGCAGTGCCGCACCGGCGCTGGAATTTTGCTCGCTCCGCCACGAAACCCAGTACACAAGACTCTTTCGATCATGAACGCACCTCAACCGCTCCGCGAAGTCCCACAGTTCTCACCCGGCAACGGCCCCTTGCGGGTCGGCATCGGCGGCCCAGTCGGCAGCGGCAAAACCGCGCTGACCGAGCGCCTGTGCAAACTCATGCGGCAGGTTTACGACGTCGCTGCGATTACCAACGACATCTACACCAAGGAAGACGCTGAGTTCCTCACCCGCGCTGGCGCGCTGACGCCTGACCGTATCGCTGGCGTGGAAACGGGCGGCTGCCCACACACCGCGATTCGCGAAGACGCCAGTATCAATCTCGCGGCGGTCGCCGACATGCATCGCAAATTCCCTTCTCTCGAACTGATTTTTGTCGAGAGCGGCGGTGACAATCTTGCGGCAACATTTTCGCCAGAACTTGCAGACATCACGATTTACGTCATCGACGTTTCCGCTGGCGACAAGATTCCGCGCAAAGGCGGGCCGGGCATCACGCGTTCGGATCTGCTCGTGATCAACAAGATTGATCTCGCACCACTGGTCGGCGCTTCGCTGGAAGTGATGGATCGCGATTCCAAAAAAATGCGCGGAGAACGTCCGTTCATTTTCACCAATCTCAAAATCAACAAAGGCGTGCACGAAATCGCCGCTTTCATCGCCAAGACCGGCGGCCTGCCGCCGCGTGAATTTCCGGAGACCTTTTAATGCGTAAGATTTCTACCATTGGCCTAGCGCTGAGTTTGCTGCTGGCCACTGCACCGGCGTTTGCACATCCCGGCCACGATTTGTCCGGTGCAGGTTTTGTCGCAGGGCTGATGCACCCGCTACTCGGCCTCGATCATTTGTTGGCGATGCTGGTTGTCGGCGTTTGGGCCGCACAGCTGGGTGGTCGTGCGCGTTTGTGGGTGCCTGCGAGCTTTCTGGCTTTGATGGGCTGCGGTGCGCTTTTCGCATTTAATGGTTACACGCCACCACAAGTTGAAGCGGGCATCGCTGCTTCCTTACTTGCATTGGGATTGCTCTGCGCCACTGCATGGCGCTTGCCACTGCAACTGGCGATGGGCGTCGTCAGTGTCTTCGCTTTCTTCCACGGCGCTGCGCATGGCAGTGAACTACCAACACTCGCGCAGCCGGCAGCGTTCTCACTTGGCTTTTTGATTGCGACCGCTTCGCTCCACATTGCGGGCTTGTCCTTCGGCGCTGTGTCGGCACGTCACTCCAGCTGGCTCGCGCGTGCTTGCGGTCTTGGCACAGTGGCTGCTGGTCTCGTCTACAGCTTCGCTTAAACAACGGTGTCTACGCCTCGCGAATATGTGATTCATCCGCAACAGCGGATCGTTCGCGAGCGCCGTCAATACAACAAATGGGCGGGTAGTCAGACACTTGAAGACTACGCGTTGCGCTACACCGCCGCGAGCGCACGCAAGCGTTCTTCATTTGTCATCGCCAGTACCGCACTCGGCGCAATTTCGTTTCTCGCATGCGAGGCGATTGGCGGCAGCCTGAGTCTGCAGTTTGGTTTTGCCAATGTGATGCTGGCGATTGCCGTAGTGTCGGTGTTCATGTTTCTGGTTGGACTACCGATTGCCTATTACGCAGCACGCGATGGTTTAGACATTGATCTGCTCACGCGCGGTGCTGGCTTTGGTTACATGGGCTCAACGATCACTTCGCTGATCTATGCCTCGTTTACTTTTCTATTGTTCTCGATTGAAGCCAGCATCATGTCGCAGGCGCTGCACATGGTCACAGGCATGCCGCTATGGGTCGCACATCTCGTCAGTGCGCTGGTGGTGATTCCTATCGCGATCTATGGCATTAGTCTGATCAGTCGCATGCAGGTATGGACGCAGCCGATCTGGCTGGTCCTGCAAATCGCGCCAATCATTTATCTGTTCTGGAATTACTCGTCGGACATGCACGACTGGCAATCGTTTGCAGGCCAGCGCGGAACCGGCGGCAGTACGATTGATCTGCCTTTGTTCGCAGTCGCAGCGTCCACACTCTTATCGCTGCTACCGCAAATTGGCGAACAAGCAGACTATCTCCGCTTCATGCCAGATCGCGAACGCGTTGGTGCATGGCGTTGGTGGACCGCGGTCCTCAGCACCGGCCCCGGTTGGGTTTTCATGGGCGCGCTCAAACTCGCTGCCGGCGGCTTGCTTGCCTGGTTCGCACTGCGTCATGGCGTTCCTGAATCCGCCGCGTCGCAACCCGTTGAAATGTTCAATGTCGTTTTTCGCGACATGTTGGATTCGCCAGCCGTCGCTCTGGCCGTCACTGGCGTATTCATCGTCACCTGCCAGATCAAGATCAACACCACCAACGCTTACGCTGGCTCAATCGCGTGGTCGAATTTTTTCTCGCGCCTAACACACGCGCATCCGGGTCGCGTGGTGTGGCTAGTGTTCAATGTACTCATTGCGTTGTTGCTGATGGAGATCGGCATCTTCAGCGTGATTGAAAGCTTGTTGATGCTCTACGCCAATTTTGCAGTGGGCTGGATCGGCGCACTCACCGCTGATCTAGTGATCAACAAACCACTGGGCCTGAGTCCACCAAATATCGAGTTCAAGCGCGCGCATTTGTACGACATCAATCCCGTCGGCGTTGGCAGCATGCTGCTTTCGATCATTGTTTCTACCAGCGCATTCTTTGGCATGTTCGGCACTTTGCCTCAAGCGCTGTCGCCGTTCATTGGTTTTGGCGTGGCGATGGTGACAGCGCCCTTGATCGCTTGGGCAACCGGCGGGCGCTTTTATCTGGCGCGCCCACCAACAGGATTGCCAGAAGGATTGAAAGAAATTCGCTGCGTGATTTGTGAGAACACATTTGAGCGGCCCGACATGGCGTTCTGCCCCGCCTATAAAGGCCCGATCTGCTCGCTGTGCTGCACGCTGGAAGCGCGCTGTCACGACGTCTGTAAAGAAGAGAGTCGCTTCGGCCAACAGATTGCTGCGGTGCTCGCGCGATTGTTGCCGGGCAAGCTTGCAAACTCGATGCACATCCGCAGTGTTGGGCATTTTCTCGGCATGCTGTTTCTATTCACAATCGCGATTGCCTGCCTGCTGTCGTTCATTTATTTCCAATACGGAACATTGGTGCCCGATGCACGCGGCGTGATTGGCACAACCCTGTGGATTGTGTTTCTCGCGCTGTTCATTTTTTCTGGCGTCGCCTGTTGGTTGTTAGTGCTGGCACATTCAACGCGCAACACGGCATTAAGTGAGTCATCCAGACAGACCGCTATGTTGATGGATGAAATTGCCGCACACGAACGCACTGACGCTGCGCTGCAAAAAGCCAAGGAAGTCGCTGAGGCTGCCAACGAAGCCAAGAGTCGCTACGTGGTCGGCATCAGCCACGAGATCCGTTCACCTCTGAATTCGATTTTCGGCTATGCGCAGTTGTTGGAACGCGAACCTGCGAATCCACCACAGAATGCCGTGCGCGTGATTCGTCGCAGTGCCGAACATTTGTCCAATCTGGTTGATGGCCTGCTGGATATTTCCAAGATTGAAAGCGGCCTGCTGCGCCTGAATCGCGACAAGGTTCGCCTGAGCGATTTCCTCGATCAGATCGTCGACATGTTTCGCGTGCAGGCCGTGGCTAGGGGCATCGAGTTTCGTTACGAAGCCGCTGCGTGGTTACCCACCGTAGTGAACATCGATGAAAAGCGCTTACGTCAGGTTCTGATCAATCTGCTTTCCAACGCGATCAAATTCACTGATAGCGGCCATGCTTCGCTCACAGTGCGTTATCGCTCGCATGTCGCCGAGTTTGAAATTGCCGACACCGGTATTGGCATTCGTCCGCAGGACATGGACGACATCTTCAAACCGTTTGAACGTGGAGGCATGCCAGGTGCCAAGGCCGCGCCAGGCGCTGGTCTAGGCCTGACTATCACCAAGGTGCTGGTGCAGATTATGGGTGGTGAAATTTCCGTGCAAAGCACGCCCGGCGAAGGCAGTCGCTTTCTCGTGCGCTTGCATCTGTCCGAAGCACGCGGTGAAGCTTCTGCTGAAATCCGTCGGCCCATCATTGGCTATGAAGGACCGCGCCGAAAATTATTATTAGTCGACGATGATCCCGAACATCTCAATCTTCTTCGTCATCTTTTGGCGCCGTTAGATTTCCGTTTGTTCCAAGCCAGCGATGGCCTGACTGCCGTTGAAATAGCGAAGCAATGTCAACCTGATCTGGTGACGCTGGACATTGCAATGCCCGGCGCCAACGGTTGGCAGGCCGCTGCGCAATTGCGCGAGTTGATGCCTGCGCTACGTATCGTCATGGTTTCTGCGAATGCACATGATCATCGGCCTGGTGATAATGATGGTGACACGCGCGCCGCGCACGATGCTTTTGTTACCAAACCTATCGATGTCGATTTTTTCCTTGAGCGTCTTCGCAGCTTGCTGGAGCTTCAATGGATTTATGCTGAAGTAGCAGCCGTTGCCTTAGCCCCCGCTGCTACATCGCTGAATGCGAGTTCTCTAGGCCTGCGCAAACATTTGAGTGCTCTGCGCCAACTTGGTCGCATGGGACATGTGCGCGGGATTGAAGCCAAGTTGCGTGAAATCGAAACTGAAGATCCGGGCTGCGCGCCCCAACTTGCGCATCTGCAGCAGCTTGCGAGCAGCTTTGATCTCAAAGCTTATCTGAGCGCCTTGGATACCATGGACAACACTCCTCATGAATGAAGAAAGACTCGTACGCCGCGATATTGTTCTGGCCGTGGATGACACGCCTGAAAGCCTGAGCCTGCTGACTGATACTTTGGAAAGCGCCGGAATAACCGTTCTTGTCGCTACGAGCGGCGAGGGTGCTCTAAGTTTGCTCGATGAAGTGACGCCCGATTTGATTTTGATGGACGCGATGATGCCGGGCATCGATGGCTTTGAAACTTGTCGACGCATCCGACAGGAAAAACGCCTGACGCAGTTGCCCGTTATTTTCATGACTGGCCTTACTGAAACCGAACATGTACTGCGCGGACTGGAAGTAGGCGGCGTTGATTACGTCACCAAGCCACTCATTTTGAGCGAGCTGCTCGCACGCATCCGCGTGCATCTGGCGAATGCACGCGTAGCGCAGGCTTCGCACACGGCATTGGATGCCACCGGCCGCTTCTTGTTATCAGTAGATGCCAGCGGTCAGCCGCAATGGTGCACGCCTCGTGCGGAGCAACTGCTCGCGCAACTTTTCAAATCAAATCCGACACAGTTGCGCTTTCCTCCGGCGATTGCTGAATATCTGACGCGACTACGTGTCGAAGGCGTCATCGGCGGGCCGATGGGACTGACGGTTGGCACACGTAAGCTGGAGTTTTCCTATATCAGCTCTGCTGGTCCCGGCGAATACCTGTTTCGTCTTGCCGAGATCGTGATGGATACAGATGCCGAGCAAGCCAAGCAGGCGCTAATGCTGCAAGGTGCCCTTGCGTTAACTGCACGCGAAGCAGACGTGTTGCTCTGGATTAGTCGCGGAAAATCCAATCGAGATGTCAGTGAAATTCTCGGCATCAGTCCACGCACGGTTAACAAGCACTTGGAGCAGGTGTTCGAAAAGCTGGGCGTTGAGAATCGTGCATCCGCCGCCGCGCGTGCAGTGCGAATTCTCAGTCAATAAATCTTTATTTCGTATCGTTTGGCTTCACAAAGCGCAGCGTCATGCGGTCGCTTTCGCCGATGTCGAGATATTTTTGTTTGTCTTGTTCGCCCAATCGCAAAGATGGCGGCAACGTCCACACGCCTTGCAGATAATCTTTGCTGTCTTTTGGATTGGCGTTGATTTCTGATTTAGCCTGTAGCTTGAAGCCTGCATTTTCTGCCAGCTGAATCACATAAGCCTCGGTGACGTAGCCACTCTTTTTCATTTGCTCCAGCGTCGTGCCCGGGTTTGCACGATGCTCAACAACGCCCAACACACCGCCAGACTTTAGCGCTGTGAACATCGCGGCAAACATCTCGCGTTCAAAGCCGCCGGAAATCCAGTTGTGAACATTGCGGAAGGTCAGCACACGATCGGCGCTAATTCCTGCAGGTGTCATCTGCCAACGATCAGGCAAACCTAGTTCTGTGACCTGCACATGGCCATAGAGCTCTGGTGTGTTAACAAATTTCTTGGCGAAATCTTGCGCCATATCTTTGCGCCACTGCGGGCTGCTTTCTGCGCTCGACACGAAACCTGCGGCGATATAGCTGCCGCGTCCGCGCAACAAGGGCGCGAGAATTTCCGTGTACCAACCTGCGCCGGGCCAAATCTCGACCACGGTCATGTCGGGTTTTACATCGAAGAATTTCAGTGTTTCGAGTGGATGCCGATACACGTCGCGTGTACGGAATGCGGCGCTGCGAGCGGGGTTGTCGACTGCCCGTTCAAGTGGCGTCGGCGGCGGGGAGAAAAACTTGATGACGCTGTTGTCCGCGCAAGCAGCGGTGAGACTGGTGGCGAGTAGCGCCACGATCAAGCTAATTTTGTTACGGGTTTTCATGCGATTTCCCTGAGTCATCACTATGACCTAGGGTATCGCTAAACGTTCTGTCGAAGCGCGAGGGCGTCGCGCTTCGACAGATTTACGACTTAGTGGTGATGACCGCCAGCGCCGTGAACGTGGCCGTGATCCAACTCTTCTTGAGTTGCTTCACGCACTTCAGTGATCTCAACATCAAAGTTCAGCACTTCGCCAGCAAGGGCGTGGTTGCTGTCGACGGTGACCATGTCGCCGAGCACTTTGGTGACGGTGACGCGAACCGGGCCCTGTGGGCCATCAGCGGTAAAGCTCATCCCAGGCTTCACATCAGCAACGCCTTGGAAAGCGCGGCGCGGAACCTGCTGAACCAGCGCGTCATCACGCAGGCCGTAGCCGTCTTGTGGCTGCACGGTTACTTTGAGTTTGTCGCCAGCTTTTTTGCCGGTGAGCGCATTTTCGAGGCCGGGGATGATGTTGCCGCCGCCGTGCAAATACGCGAGTGGCTCGGAACCTTCGGAGCTATCAAGCACTTCTCCCTTGTCGTTGGTCAGGGTGTAGTGCATCAGAACGACGCTTTTATCAGCGATTTGCATGGCAGGTTCCATGACCGTGAGGTCTTAAAGGTGTTTAAAGGGCGCGTATGCTAACTCGGAAACGCAGGAAACGGGCCTTCACGCGCCTCAATGAGGGCCCCCAGGCTGATTGCTTTGCATCGCTAGTACTTTCTAAAAGATTGTCTATTTTTATAATAGTAAACTTTTTATAACACAAAGCACGCTCAACTAAAACAATACAAATGACTTGCTGGCTGATCAGATCAAATACGTCTGCTCATGCAGACGCTGCGTCTATACACCATGCTTAATAAAATCTCCCCCACCCGTTCGATGTAGGCCATTTCTCTGCGGTTTTAGGTACGCTAATGCAGTAGCGCCGATTGGGATGAATATCACAAGAGACAATCGGCTAAACTTTCGGCCCGCTTCAATGAATTGACTCGCGTTTCGACTTGATGTCGACCGACTTTTCATCTCGATAAGCGCCGAAACAGGCGCCATTTTTTTGATCTTTTTTACGAAGTTTGAGGAGCATTTATGGCAGTGAAAATTGCCGTGCTAAAAGAAACTCGCGCTAACGAAAAGCGTGTGGCAATGGTGCCTGCGGTGGCTGAAAAGCTCATCAAATTGGGCGCTGAAATCAGCATGCAGACAGGCGCTGGCCTGAGCGTGAAGATTGCCGACGCTGCCTATAAGAACGTGAACTTCGTTGCCAACCCTCAGGGTCTGGTGAGCGAAGCTGACGTCGTGTTGTCGGTTCAGCCGCCTACCGCTGACATTGTCAACGCGATGAAAGACGGCTCGGTGCTGCTTTCCTTCGTCTACGCCCATAAAGAGCCTGACCTCGTTAAGCTCATGCGTGACAAGAAGATCACCTGCTTTGCGATGGAACTGGTGCCGCGTATTACTCGCGCACAGTCAATGGACGCACTGTCCTCGCAGGCCGCACTCGCTGGTTATTACGGCGCGCTGCTCGGTGCGACCAGCATCGCACGCATGATGCCGATGACCACCTTTGCAACCGGCTCGATTCGTCCTGGTACCACGCTGGTGATGGGTGTCGGCGTTGCCGGCCTGTCGGCCATTGCTACCTCGCGCCGTATCGGCGCCAAGGTTGAAGGTTATGACGTACGTCCAGAAGTGAAGGAACAGGTTGAGTCGCTGGGCGCCAAGTTCATCGACACCGGCGTCGACGCTCGTGGCACGGGTGGTTATGCCCGCGAACTGACGCAGGAAGAAAAGGACAAGATTGCTTCTGTCGTCACCAAGCACATCCAGGCTGCCGACATCATCATCACCACCGCCGCAATTCCGGGCCGCCCTTCGCCGAAGCTGATCAGCAAGGCACAGGTGGATGGCATGAAGGCAGGCTCGGTGATCATCGACCTCGCAGCTGAAGGCGGCGGCAACACCGAATACACGCAGCCGGGCGAAACCATTCAAGTGGGTCAGGTGACGATTGTCGCTCCAATGAATGTGCCTTCGATGCTCGGCGAACACGCCAGCGAGCTCTACGCCAAGAACCAGTTCAACCTTCTTGAGCTGATGATCAAGGACAAAGAGTTCAAGCTGGATTGGGAAGACGAAATCATCGCCAAAACTGTGCTCACGCACGGTGGCGACATTAAGAACGAAGCTGCCAAAAAAGCAGTAGAGGGCTAAGAAAATGCTGACTGGATTCGTAGCGCTGTACATTTTCATGCTCGCAGCCTTCACCGGCTTCGAGATCATTGGTCGCGTGCCTTCGATTCTGCACACGCCGCTCATGTCGGGTTCGAACTTCGTGCACGGTATTGTTGTGGTCGGTGCGCTGTTCGCACTGCTCAACGCCACTAGCATTACGGAGCAGGTGATTGGTTTCCTCGGCGTATTGCTCGGCGCGGGTAACGCGGCTGGCGGTTACGTGGTGACTGAACGCATGCTGCAGATGTTCAAGTCCTCAGACAAGAAGAAGGGCTAAGCCACCATGGATACAATTTCTTTAGCAACACTGATCATCGACGTCAGCTTCTTCTCAGCTGCGTTCCTGTTCATTTATGGTTTGAAGCGCATGTCGTCGCCGGTTACGGCGGCTTCAGGTATTCGCGTCGCAGGCTTGGGCATGCTGGTGGCGGTTATCGCCAGCTTCCTCTACGTGTTTAGCGTGAGCGATGCTGCACTCCCTCACCGCACGACCAACGTGATCCTCGCCGCAGTTGCGCTGATCATCGGCTTGGGCTGGGCCTGGACCAGCGGCAAGAAAGTCGAAATGACCGCCATGCCTCAGATGGTTGCGCTCTATAACGGTATGGGTGGCGGTGCTGCTGCTGCCATTGGCGCGATCGAACTGTTCCGCAGCGGCGGAACGCACACGATGATTCCTTTGGTCGTCACGGTTATTGGTTCGCTGATTGGTGCGATCTCGCTGTCAGGCTCGCTGATTGCTTGGGCCAAACTTGACGGCCGCATCAACGGCGTCTGGCGCGTTAAAGGCCTGCAGCTAATCAACGGCACCTTCTTCTTCGCCACGCTTGCTCTGGGTCTGTACATCGCAGTCGTCGCAGAAGGCCATGCGCCAGTGTGGATGACCGCTGCGTTCTTCATCCTCGCGCTGATCTTCGGCGTGCTGATGACGATGCCCATCGGCGGCGCTGATATGCCGGTTGTGATTTCGCTCTACAACGCATTCACCGGTCTGGCCGTGGGCTTTGAAGGCTTCGTACTTCAGAACCCTGCGCTGATGATCGCCGGTATGGTGGTCGGTTCAGCCGGTACGCTGCTAACGCTGTTGATGGCGAAGGCAATGAACCGCTCGGTTGCGAATGTAATCTTCTCCAACTTCGGCGCTGCTGGCGACGAAGAGCAGGGTGAGATGGCAGGCAGCATGAAGCCGGTCGACGCTGGCGACGCCGGCATCAACATGCGTTATGCATCGAAAGTCATCATTGCGCCGGGCTACGGTCTGGCCGTTGCGCAGGCACAGCACAAGCTCTATGAATTTGTGAAGCTGCTGCAGGATGCTGGCGTCGAAGTGAAGTTCGCAATTCACCCGGTTGCGGGTCGTATGCCTGGCCACATGAACGTATTGCTCGCTGAAGCTGGCGTGCCTTACGACATCATCATGGACATGGAAGACATCAACGGCGAATTCAAAGAAGCCGACGTTGCAATCGTTATTGGCGCTAACGACACCGTGAACCCAGCTGCACGCACCAACAAGTCCTCGCCGATTTACGGCATGCCGATTCTCAATGTCGACATGGCCAAGCAGGTTTATGTTGTTAAGCGCGGCCAGGGTAAGGGTTACTCTGGCGTGGAGAACGAACTGTTCTTCAAAGACAACACCAACATGGTTTATGGCGATGCCCAGAAAGTCATGGTGCAGATGATTCAAGCGGTGAAGTCGCTCGACGGCGGTCACTAAGCAAAGTGTTTTAAAAAGGCCGCCGAAAGGCGGCTTTTTTTATGTACAGGAGGTACGGTATGCAGGCGGCGGCATGGATGCCGAAGAGCCTGCAGCCGGTTGTGGGAAATTGCTTACTCGCCACGAGCTTTACATCACGCTCCACCGTCGGAGG
>JAZKEM010000210.1:0-3779 GCA_040387055.1 Pseudomonadota bacterium
TCATCAATTCGCTGGCTCACTTCTGGGGCCGTCAGCCTTACACCACCACCAACACTGCGCGCGACAATGATTTCCTCGCAGTGCTGACGTGGGGTGAGGGTTATCACAACTATCACCATCTATTTCAGTGGGACTATCGCAACGGCATCCGCTGGTGGCAGTTCGATCCGACTAAATGGTGGATTGCAACGTGGGCAAGCGTTGGCCTCGCTTCCGATCTGCGTCGCGTACCCGAGTTCAAGATTCAGCACGCGCGCGTGATGTGCCAGTTTGAACGTGCACGTGCGGCGATGGAAAAAGGTTTAGAGAAAGGCAGCGCGCATGCGCGCTATCTCGAGCTCAAGGCGCAGATGGATCATGAGTGGCATCACTGCACCGAAGCGGCTGCACGTTGGGGCCATCTGCAAAGCGAAAAGCTTGCCGCTGCCAAAGAAGAGATTCGCAGCCGCTGGGAGCACAGCGAGTTCAAGCACCGCGTCGAAATGAAAGCGCTGGAGCTGTCGATGAAGTTGCAGCACCGCCGCATTGGTTTGCTGCGTCGTCAATTTGCACAGGCGCTTGTGCCGGCCTAAGTAGGCCATCTGAGAGCGTCTGTTCTAAACAAGAAAGCCCGCCATGAAAGGCGGGCTTTTTTGTTGCTCAGTCATTGAATTGGCACTTAAGTGGACGCTTTTGCCGTGTTTTCATGCTGAAAAGCCGTTTTTGCCTCCCTTGGAGGCGTCGATAGCTTGATTTTCATACGGCCTGCGTTGATGCCGCGTAGACTGCGCGACCTTTAAAAGTGAGTTCCCCCATGAAGCTTGTATACAAATCGAACAAGAACAGCCGTATCGTTTCCAAGCGTTACGCGATGAAACACCCTGAGTTGGTGACGAGCAAAGAGGCACATCCCTCCAAGCATCAGGCAGCGCGTATCGCTCGCCTCGCCAAATAAACCGGCGATGCCCAAGAGATTGGGCAAATCGAAAAAGCCTCTGAAAATAGATTTCAGGGGCTTTTTTTATGCACATGGATGTGCGGTATGTGGATGGACGCATGGATGCGTAGGAATCCACAGATGTACAGGATGTACGGTATGTGGACGGGCGCATGGATGCGCAGGAGTCCACACCTCGCCAGCAACGGTGCCCATTTACCGATTGCACAAAAAACTCATGCAGGGCATCTTGCAGATCGTTTCTATTATAAAAACGCACGGAGAGAAGACCATGAACAAGCTCTATGCCTTGTGTCTGTTTGCAGCAGTTGTTGCGGGCTGCAACAAGACCCCCAGCGGCGTTGGCGGCAGTGCCAGCGACGTCATGCCTGCGACGCAGAAGGCGAATGAGGAAATGGCGAAGTCGCTCAATCTCGCGGATCAGCGTGATTTCGAAAATGCGGCGCGTGGTCTCATCGCTAAACCTTCAGGCCGGATTCTCGACGCAGAAGGAAAAGTGCTGGTGGATTTTTCCGGCTTCGATTTTATTCAGGGCGCTGCGCCAGCGACTGTGAACCCCAGTTTGTGGCGTCACGCGCTGCAGAACAAACAAGCGGGCTTGTTCAAAGTGATGGACGGCATCTATCAGTTGCGGGGATTCGATATCTCCAACATGACGCTGATTGAAGGCAAGACTGGCTGGATCGTGGTCGATCCGCTGACGGCGCGTGAAGTGTCGACAGTTGCAATCGAATTCGCGCGCAAGCATCTCGGCAACAAACCAATTTCCGCGATGATCTACACGCACAGCCATCTCGATCATTTTGGTGGTGTGCTCGGCGTACTTAGCAAAGAGGATGCAGTGGCGCGCAAGATTCCTATCATCGCGCCTGCCGGATTCATGGAAGAGGCGACTAGCGAGAACATCATGGTGGGCGTGGCGATGGGCCGACGCTCAGGCTATCAGTTTGGCAAGAATCTCGAACGTTCAGCCAAGGGTTTTGTTGATGCGGGCTTAGGCAAGAATGTGGCGTATGGCAGCTTCGGTCTGATCGCGCCGACCATTCACATCTCTGAGCCGACGCAAGAGGTGATAGTGGATGGCCTGCGCTTTGTCTTCCACAACGTGCCGAATACCGAAGCGCCTGCAGAGTTGAGTTTCAATCTGCCGGATATGAAGGCGTATTGCGGCGCAGAGATTCTGGCGCAGACGATGCACAACCTCTTGCCGATCCGCGGTGCCAAGGTGCGCGACAGTTTGAGCTGGAGTCGTTATCTTGATGAGGCGGTGCAGGAGAACGCGACGACTGAAGTGTATTTCGCTTCGCATAACTGGCCGGTGTGGGGCCCTGCGAATGTCACCGAGTTCATCAGCAAGCAGCGCGATATGTATCGCTACATTCACGATCAGACCGTGCGCCTGATCAATGCGGGTTACACGCCGAACGAAATTGCGAACATGGTGAAGTTGCCGAAGTCACTCTCTTCGTACTTTGGCGTGCGCGGTTATTACGGCGATATCCGTCATAACGTCAAAGCGGTTTACCAGTTCTATCTCGGTAACTACGACGGCAATCCGGCACGTTTGAATGCGCTGCCGCCTGCGGATGTTGCGAAGCGCTATGTGGCCTTGATGGGTGGCGCGGACAAAACTATCGCCGCAGCGCAGAAATCATTTGATGAAGGTGATTACCGCTGGGCCGCAGAACTGCTGAATCATGTGGTGTTCGCGGATGGTAGCAATGCCAAGGCCAAGACCTTATTGGCACGCACCTATGACCAGATGGGTTACATGTCGGAATCTTCGACTTGGCGTAATAGCTATCTCACGGCATCTGACGAGCTGCGCAATGGCCCGCCGAGTAAGGGCGTTAGCCGAGCAAACTTCATCGATGTGCTGATGCAGACGCCGGTGGAGCGCTTCCTCGACGCGATGGCGGCGGCGCTAAATGCGGAGGCGGCGGAGGACAAGAACTACAAGATCAATCTGGTCTTTAGCGATCTCAAGGAAACGCACGTGCTGTGGATCGAGAACTCCGTGTTGCATCACCGCAAGGCCCCGGCCGCGTCCGATGCCAACGCGACGCTGCAGCTCACGCACGAGATCTTCATCAAGATGATGGCGAACACGGCCAGTGTCAGCGATACCTTGCTCAGCGATGATCTGAAGACCAGTGGAAGCCGTATCGACCTAGCGCGCTTCTTCAGCCTGTTCGATAAGGCGCAGGGCACGTTCAACGTAGTGACGGATTGATCCGGCTGTTTTATTTCATATAAGAATAACGACGCCCTCCCGGACGCTTGCGGTTCGGGAGAGGCTTAAAACGCATGCGTTTTAAGCGTCGAAACAACACTACCTCATATGTATCAGGTGGTTGTTGGGGGCAGTAGCTACCATTCATTCAACCCAATCCCACTGTGGTCTTAGAGCACCTATGACAACACCGACTGATGCAGCACCCGCGGCTCCTGCCGCGCCTAAGCCGATTCGCCTGGCCCCTATCGTCACGCCTGATGCCAAGGATTTCTGGGAAGCGGCTGATCGCGAAGAATTCATCGGCGAGAAGTGCAGCGACTGCGACAAGTTTCGCTTTCCGCCACGCCCGATGTGTCCGTACTGCCACAGCCTCAAGCGCGAGTACGTGAAGCTCTCCGGCTACGGCACCGTACATTCGTGGACCGTGCCGCGCCATCCACCTCCGTTCGGTTTCCGCGAAGCACCGATTGTTGCGGTGATCGAGTTGCAGGAAGGCACGCGCTTTGTGTCCAACGTCGTCGGCGTTGCGATCGAAGACGTCAAACAGAACATGGAAGTCGAAGTGCTGTTTGAAGCGACGATGGGCAATCACAAGGTGCCGGTTTT
>JAZKEM010000211.1:0-949 GCA_040387055.1 Pseudomonadota bacterium
CCATGCCCGGCACTACGGTCACGAATGTTGCTCCGTTCACGGTGACGCCATCCGTCGGTGCTGCTTACGGCTTGGTCTATGGCACTTACATTGCGCAGTACGTATTTGGAAGCGATGGCATCTTGCAGCCCATGGCGGCCACTTCAGTGCAAACTCCTGCGATTGTGCAGGGCCTAACATTCTCACCGTCCGGTAAGACTGCTTACGTTACGGTCAATTATTCTGGTGGGGCGAGTTCGAATAGACTTTTGCAGTATGACGTTGATGCGCATGGGGCGCTTTCATTCCGAGCCGCCACGGCTGGAAATTTTTCACCGTATTCAATTGTGGTAGATAACGCAGGCAAGTATCTGTACGCCGCAGACTGCTGTAATAGCGATGTCATCGCGCAATACAGTATCGGTGTCGACGGCTCTTTAAGTTCGTCTGGGAATGCCGACGTTGCGACGACAAATGTACCTACTGCAATCGTGATGAATTCTGCAGGTTCTTATGTCTACGTTACTGAATCCCAACGCGGTGAGATGTGGCAATACGCCGTTGGATCTGGGGGAAAGCTTACTCGCGTTAACAGCGGAATAGTTGGGACCGGCTCAAACCCGATCGATTTCGTTATACATCCTTCGGGTAAATTTGCTTACTCAATCAACAATAATAACGGAGTAGCTTTCCAGCACGGATCGATATCGCAGTATGCGATCGGCACAGGCGGTGTTCTTACGCCATTGTCGATGCCTTTGCTCGCTACGGAATATCTGCCGCGTCAAATGGTCATCGAGCCTTCTGGAAAATATGCCTATGTGATCAATGACAATAGTGGAAACATATTCGAGTACAACATAGGTAACGATGGAAGCCTTAGCCAATTTGGGGAGATCGTTATCAATTCATATAGTCCTGATTCTGTCAGGGGCCTCGCAATCGATCCGGTTGGAGGATTCCTGTACGC
>JAZKEM010000211.1:959-13123 GCA_040387055.1 Pseudomonadota bacterium
CTGTACTGCAGTACAAGATAGGCAATGACGGTGGGTTGACGCTTCTCAGCAGTCACCAAGATAGCTTCTACGCGAACAAAATCATTGTTCGTCGTTTTGGAAGTTGATGGGATGGCCATGTTTGTCCGGATGATGGTGGGTTGGTGATTGCTAGGATTTATAGATCCTGGCAATCAAACAGAGGATTCCTTCATGTCAGCCGTGGGTAAGGCATCATCCGTTGTGCCACAAGAACTCTGGGGCCATCCAAAGGGTCTCTACATCTGCTTCTTCACTGAGATGTGGGAGCGGTTTTCTTTCTACGGGATGAAGGCGTTGTTGTTGCTGTATCTCACCAAGTACCACTTGTTTAGTGACGATCACGGCTACAACCTTATTGGAGCTTATGGCGGTTTGGTTTACGCCATGCCAGTGATTGGTGGATTGCTCGCAGATCGTTATCTGGGTATGCGTAAGAGTGTGGTGTTTGGCGGCGTGCTGCTGTGTCTCGGACATTTCGGCATGGCTTTTGAAGGTCATGCGGCCAGCACGGTTGATGGTGTCGTGCATCAAGACTTGGCGGCGCTGAATGTCTTTTATTTTTCTCTGTCGCTGATCATTCTCGGTGTTGGCTTTCTCAAGCCCAACATCTCGACGATTGTTGGCAGGCTTTATAAAGACAACGACCCACGCCGTGATTCAGGATTCTCGATTTACTACGCCGGCATCAATCTCGGCGCCTTGGGCGCAAGCTTGTTTGCGGCTTGGTTAGGCGAAACCTATGGTTGGCGATTTGGTTTTGGTGCAGCAGGTGTGGGCATGCTGGGGGGCTTACTGACTTTCACGCTCGGCCAAAAGTATTTGATGGGTTATGCCGAAGCGAGGAATCCTGAAGCGTTGCGCGAACGTGTGTTTGGTCCGCTGTCGCGCGAGCATTTGATTTATCTCGCGTCGTTTGCCGGGCTGTTTGGCATCTGGGCGCTGATCCAACAACATTCTTTGATGCTCAATTTCATTGGCTGGTTGCCAGAGATGAGTGCTGTGTTGTGGTCCATGCACGCAATCTCAGTTGTCGTGCTCACGGGCATATTCTGGTTCATGTTCACGCGCTGCAATTCCATCGAGCGTCAGCAGATGACGGTATTGCTGGTATTGATTGCCTGTTGCCTGATCTTCTTTACGCTCTATGAGCAAACCTATGGTTCTTGGGTGCTGTTCTCTGATCGCGTGATGAATCGTCATTTCATCATCGACTGGACCGCAGGCCAGCTCACTTTCTTGGGCGCATTTTTTATCGTGATCCTCGCGCCGACTTTTGCATGGTTATGGCCATGGCTGGAAAAGCGCGGACTCAATCCGAGTAAGCCTGCCAAGTCTGCACTGGGCCTGATCTTTGCTGGATTGTCTTTCGTCGTGCTGGTGTGGAGCGCACGTCATCCGCAGGAGAATGGCCTCACCAATTTGTGGTGGCTCGTGCTTGCTTACTTTGTGTTGGAAATCGGTGAGATGTTGCTATCGCCGATTGGTTTGTCAGCAGTCACGCAGCTTTCAGTTCCGCGTGTTGTCGGCGTGATGATGGGTGGCTGGTGGTTGGGCACTGCTTACTCAGAGGTGTTTGCCGCGTTGCTCGGCAAACTCTCGTCGATCCAAATTCCGGAAGGAACGACACTCAACGTCGCCGATGCTTTGGCGAAGTACGACGGGCTATTCGTGTACTCCGCCAAGATCGGAATTGTTTGTGGTTTGGTGATGCTGTTACTGACGCCGCTGCTTAAACGGATGATGCACGGCGTGAAGTAGCGCGGCGACGAAGCAGGCCGAATACAGCTAAGCCAAGCAGCGTGAATACAGGCATGGCGCCGCCACCGCTGGCTTTGCTGCCACTGCCAGAACTTCCACCGCCGGAGCTGCCACTGCCAGAACTACCGCCGCTGCTGACTGCGCCAAGATTTTTACCGGCGAGTGACAGGGTGCCAGTGTTGTCTGGATCCAGATTCGCTTTTAGCTGACCTGAAGCTGCGCTGGTGGCGGTCCATGCGGCGTTGGTACGGCCATAAATATCAGTAGCGCTGCTGCTTGCGCCACAAGCAGTTGAACCGCCCGAGAGCTGGCCAACAATTAATTTGTTCTGGTCATAAAGTGCGGAGCCCGAAGATCCGCCCTCTGTCACGCCCTGCGAATAGCTAACTCGCCAGACATTCACTGAACGAGTAGATGAACAGGTGCCAGTGACGGGTAAGGAGCCAGTGCATAGCGTTTGATTATTTAGGCTCACAGCAGGGGAGCTGTAGATTGCGATTTTAGTGACGTCACCAGCGGGGTGATGAACGATGCCCCCAGATGTTGGCGCACTGTTTCCCGCATTCCATCCAGCGAGATATAGGCTGAATGAGCTGCTCGGATGTTGTGCAGTTTTCAACAAGGTGAAATCTGAGCTGACATTTCCTGCAACCCAGATGCTGCCAGACTGAGTTTGATATGAAGGTTCTGTGCCATTACCGCCGCAGCGACTGTTCTGATAATTCCAATAAAAAACGACCGAGCTTGCATTGCTGCTGCTAATGCCGCAGTGATTGGCGGTAAGAAAGAACGGCGTGTTGTCCTGGCGTACGTTGTTGACCAACTGGCCGCTGCACAAGGCTGTACCGCTAATTGTGATGCGTGCAAGGGCACGCGCTTGTGCGAGGTAAGGTTGGCCTGCGGGGCAGACAACATCGATTTCGCAAGAGCCAGAGTCACCAAAACTGCCGGTGCCGGCCTTAGCAAAGCCGCGGTAACCATGATTTACCTCTGCAAGTTGTAGACGAACCTGATCTTTCGATGCAGACGGCACGCGCACTTCCACGATCGCCGTTTCACCGTTGACGACTGCGGTCCACAGTTGTTGATCGGCTAATTCATTGGCGGAGGTGTAAGGCCCGGCAATCACTTCTCCATTGGGGTCGTATAGCCACAGTGCTGCATCTGCGGGCAAATGAAATTGTGAGAAATGCAGATTGAGTGATTGGGCTCCAGCCGAGTAAACGCGTGTGCGCCAGCTCCAATTTCCGTCGTCGAGTTTCGACCAGTTGCCATCGTCAAGTGTGAGCGAGAGCGGAGCGCTTACGGCGAATTGCAGCGGTTGATCTTTTGAGATCGCAGTAGCAACGGCTTTTTGCATGCTGAGTGCAGGCAAACTGTGTATCTGCAGCGCGTCCAGATTTCGCAGGTCAGGCGTTAATCTTGCAGCTGATGCAGAGAAGCTGGCTGTAAGCAAGAAAGCGCAGGCAATAAGCCGAGAAAATTTCATGTGAGCCGCGGCGAATGAAGGTGACCGACTATAGCGAATCTACGATGCGTTCCAATGGACTTAATCCACGGTTTACGACGGAAGGTTTAGTGAGAAGGTTGAACGTAGAAAACTAGCGTCAACCCAAATCGCGCGCCGTAATTTCATTCAATTAAATAAAACAACTTCAAGTCTCAGGCGTGCTCAGTGCTGGCCCATCGTTGCTGCCAAGACGCAGCAGTGTGGATTCAGCCTGTGTCAGTTGCAGCACGACATTGAGCAGGCTGCCGTTATCAGCATTCACTGACTGCACAACTTCACCAACGGCCTGGGTTTCGCCTTCGACATAAACAGAAGTGCCTGGTGCAACGTCAGTGGCCGAGCTGCGACAGCGGAACATGCGGCGTTTGAGTTGGCCGAGATAGTGCAAGCGCGCGACGATTTCCTGGCCGGTGTAGCAGCCTTTGTTAAAGCTGATGCCGCCGAGGGTGTCGAGATTGGCCATCTGCGCGACAAAGTGATCGCTGGTCTCAGCAAATACGGTTGGCACGCCCGCTTGAACATCGAGTCGGCGCCAGTCCTGCTCGGTGCCTATTTCCGCATCAAGCGTTAATCGTTGTTGAAGATCGGCGAGGGCGGCGGCAGGGCCGTGCACGCTGAAACGCGGCAACTCGCCAAGGCGACGTAAAACGGTCAGTTCGCCATGCTGTGCACTGTCCATCGGCTGATTCGGTGCGGGTAGGGCGACGCTTTGCAGGAGTTCAACGGCGCGCAGGCCGGCGATTCCGAGTGCGGGCGCATCGCTGATGACTTCAAACGTCACTTTTGAGCGCAGTACAAACATGCGCAGCCTTTTTAAAGTGGCTTCAAACACGCTGCGGTCGATTTCCGCGACGATGCTTTGCGCATCGCGCAGTAAATGCAGCACCGCCAGCATGCGGCCTTTGGGGCTGTTGTAAGAGCTGATTTGCGCGCGCTCAGTCGTGAGCAAACGCACGTCATTACTGAGCTGGCCTTGCAGAAACGTCTCGGCTTCTTCGCCGAAGACGCGCACATTCGCTAGATGAGAAAGGCTTGCAACAAAGGTGTCTTTCATAAAGTTCGTTGCCATGATGTGGTGAATTTTGTCACACTATGCGGCGTTATCGAATCACGATCCGTTCAGATCCATCCCTCGTGTCCTCACCGACAAAATCAACTGTCCAGACTTACACCCCGCCAGCACCGGCCGAAAAGGCGATGTCGTTGGCTGAGTTGCTCAAGAGCGAGCAGGCAGAGGCGACGGTTTCATCCTCCAAAGTAAGGACGACAGCAGCCGGTGTTATCGCTGAAATTGGCGGCCGCGTGGATGGTCCCGAACCTACCCGTTATGGGGATTGGGAAAAGAACGGACGCTGCATAGACTTTTAGCCTCAAAAATTCGCCCATACCGATTTTTAGAATCGGCAAGATTCAAAGGAAGCCAGAATGAGCCACCAACCGCCTAAAGGACTACCGTCCAGGCCCATGTCACCGTTTATGCTGGGGCAGTATTACCGCTTCCAGCTGACCTCGGTACTGTCCTTCATCCATCGCCTGACCGGTATTGGCCTCAGCTTTGGCACTTTACTGCTCGCCGGCTGGCTGATCACCCTCGCGGGTGGTCCTGAAACCTACGGCATGTTCGCCAAGCACCTCACCGCTTGGTACGGCCAGGTCCTGTTGTTCTGCTGGAGCTGGGCACTGCTGTATCACCTGTGCAACGGCATCCGTCACCTCGGTTGGGATATCGGCAAGGGCTATGAGCTGAAAACAGCTTATGCCACCGGTTACGCCGTTGTGATCGTCTCTCTTCTTCTCACAGCCTCGGTTTGGGCTGTGGCTTGCCTCAAATAAGGAGCTGACCATGAGCATGCGTTCTCCGCTTGGCCAGGCCCGCGGTCTCGGTTCCGCTAAAGACGGTACCCACCATTTCTGGGTGCAGCGTATTTCCGCCGTCGCCCTGATTCCGCTGTCGCTGTGGTTTGTGTTCTCGGTCGCCCAGCTTGCTGGCGGCGATTTCTACATGGTCCGTCATTGGGTGCACGCACCATCAGTGGCGATCACGCTGGTGCTGTTCGTCGTCGCTGCGCTGTATCACTCGATGCTGGGTGTACAGGTCGTGATTGAAGACTACATCGGTAATGAAGGCAGCAAGATTGTTGCTCTGCTGCTCAACAAGTTTCTGCACGCAATCGTGGCCGTGTCCACGATCTTCGCGGTGCTCAAGGTTGCATTGGGATCATAAGAATGGCTTACGAAATTATTCATCACGAGTACGACGCGCTGGTAGTGGGCGCGGGCGGCGCGGGTCTGCGCGCAACCCTCGGTCTGGCTGAAACCGGCCTCAAGACCGCCAACATCACCAAGGTATTCCCGACGCGTTCGCACACCGTTGCTGCGCAGGGCGGTATCTCTGCTGCCTTGTCCAATATGGGCAAGGACGACTGGCGCTGGCACTTCTTCGACACCGTCAAAGGTTCCGATTGGTTGGGCGACCAGGACGCCATTCAGTACATGACGCGCGAAGCAATTCCCGCGATCATCGAACTCGAACACTACGGCGTGCCGTTCTCGCGTACGCCAGAAGGCAAGATTTATCAGCGTCCTTTCGGCGGCATGACCACCGAATTCGGCAAGGGCCCTCCGGCCCAGCGCACCTGCGCTGCTGCAGACCGCACCGGCCACGCCATGCTGCACGCTCTCTATCAGCAGAGCCTCAAGTGCAAAGCACAGTTCTATGTTGAATTCTTCGCGCTCGATCTGTTGATGGACGAGAACGGCGAATGCTGCGGCGTGCTCGCGATGGATCTGTCCACCGGTCAGCTGCATCGCTTCCGTTCGCACATGACGATTCTCGCAACCGGCGGTTACGGTCGCGCATTCTTCTCCGCAACCTCGGCTCACACCTGCACCGGCGACGGTAATGCGATGGTGTTGCGCGCTGGTTTGCCGCTGCAAGATCTCGAGTTCGTGCAGTTCCACCCAACCGGCATTTACGGTTCGGGCTGCTTGATCACCGAAGGCGCGCGTGGTGAAGGTGGTTACCTCACCAACTCGAAAGGCGAGCGCTTCATGGAGCGTTATGCTCCTAGCGTTAAAGACCTTGCTCCGCGTGACATGGTCTCGCGTTCGATGGCAACGGAAATTCGCGAAGGCCGCGGCGTTGGCGCAGAAGCCGATCACATCTTCCTGCACTTGGAACACTTGGGCGCAGACGTTCTGCACGCCAAACTCCCAGGCATTTCCGAATCCGCCAAGATTTTTGCTGGCGTGGACGTGACGAAAGAACCAATCCCTGTCGTGCCAACCGTGCACTACAACATGGGCGGTATCCCGACGCTGCACACCGGCGAAGTCGTGACGCTGAAAGATGGCAACCCAGACTCCGTCGTCCCGGGCCTGATGGCCGTCGGCGAAGCAGCTTGCGTGTCGGTGCACGGTGCAAACCGTCTCGGTTCCAACTCGCTGCTTGATCTCGTTGTGTTCGGTCGCTCCGCTGCGATCCGTACCTCAGAACTGGTCAAAGCCAACACGCCGCACAAGAAAATCTCCAACGCTTCGGAAGAGAAAGCGCTGTCGCGTCTTGATGGCTTCCGTCACGCCAACGGCACCGAGCCAACCGCCAAGGTTCGTCTCGACATGCAGAAGACCATGCAGAAACACTGCGCGGTATTCCGTGATGGCCCGATGATGCAGGAAGGTATCCAGAAGCTGAACGCTGTGATCGATTCTTTCGGCAAGGTGAAAGTCTCCGATCGCTCGATGATCTGGAACTCCGACCTGATGGAAACGCTGGAACTCGACAACCTGCTCGGTCAGGCACTGCTCACCATCACCGGCGCAGAAAACCGCAAAGAGTCACGCGGCGCACACGCACGCGATGATATCCAGGGTCGCGACGATGTGAACTGGTTGCATCACACGGTTGCATGGCGCACCGGCGATAAGGAAGTGAAGCTCGACAAGCGTCCGGTGCATATGAATCCGCTCGACTCCGATGTCGACCAGATTCCGCCGATGGCCCGCAAGTACTAATCAGGAAGAACGAAAATGGCACAGTTCTCACTGCCGCAAAATTCCAAGATCGACAAGAAAGCCGGTAAGCACTTTCCTGCGCCTGCTGGCGCAAAGAATGTTCAGACCTTCAAGATCTATCGCTTTGATCCAGACACCGGCGCCAATCCGCGCATGGACACGTATGACGTGGACATGTCGACCTGCGGCCCGATGGTTCTCGACGCGCTGATCAAGATCAAGAACGAAACCGACGCAACGCTGACCTTCCGTCGCTCATGCCGCGAAGGCATCTGCGGTTCATGCGCAATGAACATCGACGGCACTAACACGCTGGCCTGCATCAAGGGCTGCGATGAAGTGAAGGGCGCTGTCACCGTGTATCCGCTGCCGCACATGCCGGTCATCAAAGACCTCGTGCCGGACATGACGCACTTCTACGCACAGCTCGCATCGATTGAGCCTTGGCTCAAAACCGATTCGCCTGCGCCGACGCGTGAGCGTCTGCAGAGCGAAGAAGATCGCGCCAAGATCGACGGCCTCTACGAGTGCATTCTCTGCGCCTGCTGCTCAACCAGCTGCCCAAGCTACTGGTGGAATGGCGACCGTTACCTCGGTCCTGCGATCCTGTTGCAGGCTTACCGCTGGCTGGTCGACAGCCGCGACGAAGCCACCGGCGATCGTCTCGATGCGCTGGAAGATCCGTTCAAGCTGTATCGCTGCCACACCATCATGAACTGCTCGAAGACCTGCCCGAAGGGATTGAACCCTGCCAAGGCAATCGGCGAGATCAAGAAGATGATGGTCGAGCGTACGGTTTAAAAAATGTAAGTAGTTGTTCAACAACAAGGGCGGCTTTGCCGCCTTTGTTATTTGTGAGATCGAACGTGGAAAAAGCCCGATTAAAGTGGCTCTGCCGTCGCGGGATGAAAGAGCTGGACGTACTGATGGAGCGCTATCTGGAGCATCGCTACGATGTCGCACCAGAAATCGAGCGCGAAGCTTTCATTGCTTTGATGGCCGCAGAAGATCCAGACATCTGGGCCTGGGTCATGGGTTTTCAGGACATGCCGGAACAACAAGAGATCGTAAATGTCATCGAACAACTTCGCGTCCACTATTGATCTGTCGCCGGGTCCGTCGATGCGGGCCTTCAAGCTGGTGTTTTGGCTGCATGTCATTCCCATCGCGATTCTGCCGTTTGCGATGAAAGAAGGCCCAATGATGCTGACTTTGTTGGCTCTGATTGCCTTGTCTTGGTTCAGCCTGCGCCGTCATTCGGTGTTTGGTTTCGGTCTTAAAGCGTTGACTCGATTGACTTGGCACGCAGAAGGCGGCTGGACTGTCCGCGATCAGGCTGGTGAGTATTCCGCCGAACTGCAGGGCAACAGCTTTGTTCACAGCGCTTTTTTAGTGCTCAACTTCCGCCTCAAAAACGGCGCCCGCCGCACCCGTGTGCTGATGGGGGATGAAGTGGATGCCGAACAGATGCGCCAACTGCGTGCGCGTTTGTCCGTATTTAAGTCCGAACAGGCGAACTAGCCTATTCGGAGGGGTGCCGGAACCCCGGTTTTTCAGTATCATCCGCGCGCATTTTTTGAATGGAAAAATTCCGTGGAACTCAAGCTCTCTGAACGTGTAGGCCGCATCAAGCCTTCTCCGACTCTTGCCGTGACCGCCAAGGCTGGCGAACTCAAGGCGCAGGGCAAAGACGTACTCTCACTGGGCGCAGGTGAGCCTGACTTCGATACGCCGCAGCACATCAAAGATGCTGCTTATAAGGCGATTGAAAGCGGCTTTACCAAGTACACGCCAGTTGGCGGCACGCCCGCGTTGAAGAAAGCGATCATCGAAAAGATGAAGCGCGATAATGCGCTGGACTTCAAGCCGAATCAGGTTGTGGTCTCCGTTGGCGGCAAGCAGGCTTGCTACAACCTCTGCCAAGCGCTGCTGAATCCGGGCGACGAAGTCATCGTGCCTGCGCCGTACTGGGTCAGCTATCCAGACATGGTGTTGCTGGCCGACGGCACGCCAGTGTTTATCGAAACCAGCGCTGCAACCCGCTTCAAAATCACCGCTGCGCAGCTAGAAGCCGCGATCACTCCGCGTACCCGCATGATCTGGCTCAACAGCCCGAGCAACCCATCGGGCATGGCTTACACCAAGGCCGAACTGCTCGCGCTTGGCGAAGTGCTGCGCAAGCACCCGAACATCGTCATCGCTAGCGACGACATGTACGAGAAGATCCTCTGGGCTGCTGAACCGTTCAGCAACATCGTCAACGTGTGCCCAGATCTCTATGATCGCACCGTGATCATCCACGCCGTCTCGAAAACCTATTCGATGACCGGCTGGCGCATTGGTTGGGCCTGTGGCCCGGCCAAGCTCATCACTGCGATGAACGATATCCAGAGTCAGAGCACCAGCAACCCGACATCGATCGCACAGGTTGCGGCGGAAGCGGCGTTGAGCGGCGACCAGACCTGCGTCACCACTATGGTCACCGCATTCAAGGCCCGTCATGACGCACTCGTGATTGACCTCAACACCGTGCCGGGCATCAAGTGCCTGCCGGGTGATGGCACGTTCTACGTGTTCCCTAATGTTGAAGGCTTGATGGCCAAGCTCGGCTGCAAGACCGATCTGGAACTGTCCGATCTGCTGCTTGAAAAGCATCTGCTCGCTGTTGTTCCTGGCTCCGCTTTCGGTACGCCGGGCCACGTTCGCCTGTCTTTTGCCACCAGCGACAAGGTGCTGAAGGGTAGCGTTGAGCGTCTGCGACAGGCTGCGGCAGGCTAAGGACAAGTGACTATTAATCACTGGGGCTCAGGTTTGAGTCCTGGTCACGGAACCGCTTGGTAAGTTTAAGAAGGCCTCTAGCTTGCTAGAGGCCTTCTTGTTTATGGATTCTCAGCTAAAAAACAATTGCTTCGTCAGGCCTCTGACACTACAATTCGCACCCCAACTGTTCCGTGATAGCTCAGTCGGTAGAGCAAGTGACTGTTAATCACTGGGTCCCAGGTTCGAGTCCTGGTCACGGAGCCATAATTTGTTTGAGAAAGCCTCTAGTTAATCTAGGGGCTTTCTTGTTTACGGGTCTCACCTGGGACTGCGTCCCAGGTTACTCGGCACATCCATGTGCCTCGCCCTTCGGGCTCGCTTCGCTCGTGCCAGCTCCGCATCCTGCGGGCTGGTACTCAGACCATCCGTGGTCTTCGCCCTTCGGGTTCGCTTCGCTCATGCAAATCCGCTCCTGCGGCTTTGTCGAGTCCTTGCTGCAGTTCTTATTGGAGCTGCAAATATTAAAAGCCCTGAGATTTCTCAGGGCTTTTTCATTTGTGCTGTCCAGCGTGCGGCATTGCCTTTGAGTTTGGACGTTGCGGGTGGTGGATCGCAGAAATTACGTTCATGAATATCTTTGCGACTCATCAGCTGTGTTGAGATGCCCAGCTTCCGCAGTTCGCTGGGTCGCATGCGATCGACGCCGTGCATGAAGGCTTCTGCTCGGTCGATGAAGCTGTCTTTTGCTTTCACCGTGTTTCTCAGATAGCTGACTTGCGCGTTGCGTTGTTCCCAATAGGGAATCGGTCCCCATGGGGAGAGTGTGTACGGTGCATGAAAGCCGGGCGTGATGATGAGTGGGTCTTGCAGCAGGATGCGTTGTTTCTGTGTCACCCATAAAAATGCGCAGGCGCTATCGCATTGTCCAGACGATATGGCGGTGTTGATCGGGTGATTTCTCAGCAGGTCGGCGGTTTGAATGACGCCGTAACTTGAACCGCCGCTGCTGCTCAGAATCACGGCGCGAGTTTGTGGAAAGCGTTTAAGTTTTTGTTCGAGTAACTGCGGTAGATCTGGTGGGATGGTGCCGTTCAAACGCAGCACGCAGCGATACGGATCAGCGGTGATGCTGAAGCTGGTCAGGTTTTCGTAAGTCTGTGTTTGTTTGAATGTGAACCAGCCGACGCAGACGGTGCCGAGTACAGAGAGTGCGGTGAGACTGCGTACAGCGCTAGGCGCTTGCAGGCCGATGGCGATGCCAAAGCCGATCATCAACACGCAATACGGTGCCTCGATCACTAAGCCACGAAATCCGAATGACTGATATGCCCAAATCGCGAGTCCTATCGCGATGGCAAAACAGAGGTGTCGGATGACGATGCGCGAAATCATTTCGGAGCAGGCTCAAACAAAGATCATGCAGTTTGATGATCTTAGATGAACGATGCCTGAAGGCGAGTGCCTCATGTCACGCCAAGACTACCCTTTGGGAGGGGGAATATCCTACCCATCGATGCCTACTATGCAGCCCAAATTGGGCATGCCATTTCGCAAGAGCGTTATCTGCCCATCAACTAATTGAAAACATTGCGAGTGGGGGTCACATGAGTAGTTCAGTGCATGTTGTTGGCGTGGGCATGATTCCTTTCACCAAGCCAAGCGCTAGCGAGCCCTATAACGTGATGGGCGGCAAAGCGGCGATCAAAGCGCTGCAGGATGCGGGTGTGGAGTACAGCCAGATCCAGCAAGCTTATGTTGGCTACGTCTTTGGTGATTCCACCTGCGGGCAAGCCGCGCTTTACGGCGTTGGCATGACGGGCATTCCAGTGATCAACGTCAACAACAATTGTTCGACGGGTTCCACTGCGCTGTTTCTTGGTCGTCAGGCGATTGAGAGTGGCAGTGTTGATTGCGTGCTCGTGCTCGGCTTTGAGCAGATGTCGCGCGGCGCATTGAGTTCGAGTTTTTCTGATCGCCCAGATCCGCTGCAACGCTTTGTCGACACGATGCAAGACGTGCAAGGCCGTGATGCCGATGCGCCTATTGCAGCGCAGTTGTT
This sequence comes from Pseudomonadota bacterium, assembly GCA_040387055.1. GTDB lineage: Bacteria > Pseudomonadota > Gammaproteobacteria > Nevskiales > Nevskiaceae > Stenotrophobium. The sequence continues at coordinate 13,082 of JAZKEM010000211.1, forward strand.
TGCAGGCGGTGGCCGCAAGCACATGGAAATGTTTGGCACCAA
>JAZKEM010000212.1:0-8406 GCA_040387055.1 Pseudomonadota bacterium
CGTCGAGATACAAACCACCGAGATCGAGCACGCAGTAGTTGTGCAGCTTCTGGTAGACCAGATGGAATTGCGACTCGTCGTAAGCCTGCTTGATTTCTTCTTGCAGCTTAGCCGCTTGCGCGATGGCCCAACGATCAATCGCGAGCATCTGATCAACCGGCACGGCGTCCTTCGCAGGATCGAAACCATTCACGCTCGCCAACAGATAGCGCGCGGTGTTACGAATGCGGCGATAGGCATCAGCGATACGCTTCAGCAGATTGTCGGAGATCGAAATCTCGCCAGAGTAATCGCTGGCTGCAGCCCACAGACGGAGCACGTCAGCACCAAGCGTCTTGATCACGGTTTGCGGCGCAACCACATTGCCGAGTGACTTCGACATCTTGCGGCCCTGCTCGTCGACGGTGAAGCCGTGAGTGAGCACTGCCTTGTAAGGCGCGCGATCATTCATCGCCACGCTGGTGAGCAATGACGACTGGAACCAACCGCGATGCTGGTCAGAACCTTCCAGATACATATCGGCTTGTGGCGCTACGCCATTCACAATCGCCGACGGATTGGTCGACTTGAACGAGCACTGATGCACAACGCCGGAATCAAACCAGACGTCGAGCGTGTCGGTGCACTTCTCGTATTGCGATTCGTCGACACCCCAATCGCTTGGCGTTGAACCGAACCAAGCTTCAAGACCGTCTGCTTCCATCTTGTCAGCGATCTTCAACGCCAATGCGGCGGAGTCTGGATGCAGCATCTGCTTTTCGCGATGCACGAACACCGCCATCGGCACACCCCAGGTGCGCTGACGCGAAATGCACCAGTCGGGACGACCTTCAATCATCTTGGCAATGCGCTCTTCGCCCCAGCTCGGGATCCAACGCGTTGCTTTCACCGCAGCCTTCGCGCTTTCACGCAAGCCCTTCTCGTCCATCGACACGAACCACTGCGGCGTGGCGCGGAAGATCAGCGGCGTTTTGTGACGCCAGCAATGCGGATAGCTGTGAGTGATCTCGGCGAGATTGGCGAGTGCGCCAGACGCTTTGAGATTTTCCAGAATTGGCTCTTCAGCTTTACGCACGAACAGACCCGCGACAATCGGCGTGCCTTCGATGAACTTGCCGTTGCTGGCGACCGGATTATCGACTGGAAGCTTGTACTGCTTACCAACCACATAGTCGTCGACGCCATGCGCAGGCGCGGTGTGCACGAGGCCCGTACCCGCTTCGAGCGTAACGTGTTCGCCACAGATGACGGGCACCGTGCGTTCAGCAAATGGATGCTGTGCACGTGCACCTTCGAGTGATTTTCCGGAAGTCTTGGCCAAAACTTTTGCTTCATCTTTCCAACGCGCAGCGGTTTTCTCAACCAGCTCTGCGGCGAGGATGACGCGACCGTGCTCAGCGAAATCAACGAGCGCGTATTCGAGTTCTGCATTGACGGCAATGGCTTGGTTCGCGGGCAGCGTCCAAGGCGTTGTGGTCCAGATCACGAATGATGTGCCTGTAGCATCAGCAACGCCGAAACGCTTTGCCAGATCTGCTGCATCAGCGGCAGCAAACTTCACATCAATCGCGAATGATTTTTTATCTTCGTATTCAACTTCAGCTTCAGCCAGCGAAGATCCGCAATCCAGGCACCAGTGAACCGGCTTGAAGCCACGCACAACGTGGCCACGGTCGATGATCTTCGACAGGCAACGAACCTGCTCAGCTTCAAAAGCTGGCTGCATCGTCAGGTAAGGCTTGTCCCAATCAGCGAGAACACCCAGGCGTTTAAAATCTTCGCGCTGCTTGGCGACTTGCTCGTTGGCGTACTCGCGGCATTTTTCGCGGAAGGCTTTTGCGTCGAGCTTGTCGCCGACTTTTCCGAATTTCTTTTCGACCTGCAGTTCAATCGGCAAACCGTGGCAATCCCAGCCCGGCACGAACGGCGCTTGATGTCCGTTGAGACGTGCGGACTTCACCACCATGTCTTTCAGAACTTTGTTGACCGCGTGCCCAATGTGAATGTCGCCGTTAGCGTACGGAGGACCGTCAATGAAGTAATACGCAGGCAAGCCTTCGGTCGCTTTCTGCACTTCTGCATAGAGGCCTTGCTGCTCCCAGCGCGCCAACATTTCCGGCTCGCGCTTGGCGAGATTGGCCTGCATCGGGAACGGAGTTTCCGGCAGGTTGAGCGTGCTTTTATAGTCTTTGCTTTCGGTCACGGCGGGATCAGATAGAAATCGTTTCAAATCAGGGGGCAACGTTGAGAGCTACAGAGCCCCAAACGGCCAAATTCACAGGGGTGGAATTATGCGTGATTTGAGGCGAAAAAGGCTCTTGCATCGTCTGCGTCACGCTGCATTTGGACGCTGAGCGCGTCCAGCGAATCGAATTTGAGCTCTGGACGCAGATATCGGCAGAACTCGACTTCCATCGTCTGGCCGTACAACTCGCCGGGTTCGCCGAAGATATGGGTCTCCAGCAGGCAGCGCGTCAGGCCCAGCGTAGGACGGACGCCCAGACTGGCGACACCCTCCCAATCGTGGCCATTAACCTTGGCGCGCACCGCATAAATGCCCTGTTTGAGCGCTAGCTTGCGGTGCAGATTGATGTTGGTGGTCGGCATACCGAGCTGGCGGCCGAGTTGCAGTCCGCGACGGATGCGGCCGCAGAGCGTATACGGACGGCCCAACAGCGCCGCCGCCAGCTTCACATCGGCCTCAGCCAAGGCCGCACGCAAGGCGGTAGAGCTGAAGCGGCAACCATCGAGGGCAATCGTGTCGAGATTTTCGATGGTGTAGCCGTGTTTTTTGCCAAGTTCGCGCAGGAGCTCAATGCCACCACCACGGCGGGCACCGAAGCGAAAATCGTCGCCGATCACTAAGGCGCGAACGCCGAGCTTGCCGACTAGCAACTGCTCAACAAAAGCCGTCGGATCGTAGGCAGAAAACTTTTTATCGAAGCGCTGCAGAACCAGTCGATCGACGCCCTGCGCCGATAAAAGCGCAATGCGGCTGCGGAAAGTCACAACACGGCCCGCTACCGATTCAGGTGAAAAGAATTCGCGCGGCGTTGGTTCAAAACTCAGCACCACCAAAGGCAAGCCGAGTTCTTTTGCACGCGCACGCGCCTTCGCAATCAAAGCTTGATGTCCACGATGCACGCCATCGAAATTGCCAATGGTCAGCACACAGCCGCGATGCTGATCGCGCAAATTGTGCTGGCCTCTGATGATTTCCATAGAGTGCGATCAGTCCTTAACGAAAGCGGCCGCCAGACATCAGCAGCGACAGGCCAGCGAGAATCAAGAACACCGGCCACCAAGTGACCCAGCTCAAGCCCATCAGAAAGATGGCTGCCACAAAGAGACAAGCCAACCCGGTGATCAGCGGTTCACGTACGGCAACATGGCCGAGGCTAAAACCTGCGCGTAAGCAGGTCCAAGCTTGATGAAATTTGCCAACAGCAGGAATCAGCAACAACAAGGCCCACCAGTTCTGCAGACGATCCAGACCAATGTCATAGCCCAAATTGTTTGCCAGCAATAAGCCGCCGATCACAACAACGACGACACCCACCCACACACGGGGATGGCTGCTCGGCACTGCTGTTGGTTCACCGTTTTCAATATCCATAAATCACCCAGCTCAATGCCTACGGAAATCACTCAAACGCATACCCATTACGGCCAGCACACCGAAGTACACCACGGCCGCAGCGCTCACCACTTCCAGCAATTTAATGACACGCAGCTTGGTACTCAGCGCCAGCCAATCAGCCAACGGCGCGTTGAGCAAAACAGTGATTGCAACCATTGCGGCGCTGGCGACGAAGAGGCGTAGCCAGAATTTGCGCCAGTCCGTGCCCGGTAAATAGATGCTATCCGCACGCAAGCGACGGTAGAGCAGCGTTGCGTTAACGCAGGCGGAGAATGAGGTGGCCAGTGCGAGACCCGCATGTGCGGCATCCCAATGATAGATACGCGTGAGGCCATAAAAACTCAGGCTCAAGGTGCTGCCACTAATCAAAGCGATGATGCCGTAACGCATTGGAATCCGCGTTTCCTGACGGGCGTAGAAACCTGGGATCAAAATTTTAACCAGCGAGAAACCCATGAACGCTGGTGCGTAAGCCCAGAGCGCATAGGTGCTCATTTCAACATCGCGATCGCTGAACTTGCCGTGACCAAAGAGCGTGCTCACCAATGGCCCGGCTAACAGTATCAAGCCCAACATGGCAGGCACGCCCAGCACCAGCATCGTGCGCAAACCCCAATCGAGAATGCGCGAAAAATCAGCGGTGGAATTCTTAGCGTGCTGCACGGCCAAGGCCGGCAAAATCACTGTGCCAAGCGCAATGCTGAAAATACCCAGCGGAAACTCCATCAAGCGGTCTGCAAAATAAAGCCAGCTCACGGAGCCATCACCCATCAGCGAAGCCAGCGCAGAATCCACCAGCAAGCTCACCTGCGAAACCGATGAGCCAATCATCACTGGAATCATTAAGGCAATGATTCGACGCACGCGACTATCACGCCAGCCCCAACGTGGACGCGGCAGCAAATTGAGCTTGTGCATGAGCGGCAACTGAAACAGAAACTGCACGATGCCTGCCACAAACACGGCGTAGGCCAGCACATAGACAGAGCCCGCGTCGATAAAGGCTGAAGCGATTAAACAAACGTTGAGCAACACCGGCGTAAACGCAGGCACCGCAAAACGACCGTAGCTATTCAGCACGCCACCACACATGGCGGTGAGCGAGATGAACATCAGATAAGGAAAGGTCCACCGCAGCATCTCGCTGCCCAATTGATGTTTGACCGGGTCAGCACTCGCCGAGAATCCGGGGGCAAACACATACAGAAGCAACGGCGCGCCAATGCAGCCAATGATGGTGACGACCGACAACACACCCGCCAGCGTGCCCATGACCACCGACACCAAATCACGAACTTCTTCGTGGGATTGCTTGGTCTTGGTCTCGGTAAACACCGGCACAAAGGCTTGCGAAAATGCGCCTTCTGCAAACATGCGGCGGCCGAAATTGGGGATTTTCAGCGCGATCAGGAAGGCGTCCATACCGCCGCCCGCCCCAAATGCGACCGCCAGCATCACGTCCCGGACGAAGCCGAGCACCCGTGACAGCAGTGTCATAACACTGACAATGCCAGAGGATTTGAGCAGGCTAGAGGCCATGCTTAAGCGATAAATTCGGGGCTCATCAGAGGATTATCGCATCCAAGGCCGCCGTAATGGATGATTAATTTGCCGAATCGCGTGGAGTTTCAGGGGCTTTGCTGAACGTTTTAGGTTGACAAAAGCACTCCATATCACAATACTACGCGCCCTCAAAAGGCACCGAATTTTAATTTTTTCAGGAGTTACCCCTTGGCAAACATTGCTAGCGCCAAAAAGCGCGCCCGCCAGGCTGTGAAGCATCGCGAACACAACGTTGCTCAGCGTTCCATGATCCGTACCACGATCAAGAAAGTGATCAAAGCTGTGACCGCTAAAGACAAGGCTGCTGCTGAAGTTGCCTACGCCGAAATGGTTCCGGTCCTCGACCGTTACGCCAACCGCGGCCAGATTCACAAGAACAAAGTTGCACGCCACAAGAGCCGTTTGCTCACCAGCATCCGCGCACTGGCCTAAAGGCTAGCGTTGCACATAAAAACGCCGGCTTTGCCGGCGTTTTTTGTTGTCTAAGATCTTTAAAGTAGGGTGCGCTGCGCGCACCAAAGCAACTATTTGCACGGCAGTACGGTGCGCACAGCGCACCCTACACTGCTAACTAATCACTAAATTATCGCGATGAATCAGTTCCACATCGCCGACATAACCCAGGCGAGCTTCTAGCTCATCACTCTTGGCGCCAATGATCTTGCGCGCATCGGCGACGGCGTAATTCGCCAAGCCACGTGCAATTTCGCGGCCGTCCGGGCTTACGCAAGCCACTAGATCGCCGCGCTCAAATTCACCTTCGAGTTTCTTCACGCCGACCGGCAACAGGCTCTTGCCCTGCTCGCGCAGAACTTTGACTGCGCCTTCATCCAACCAGAGTTTGCCGCGCAGCTGCAGCTGACCCGCGATCCAACGCTTACGAGAAGCCATCGGCGCTTCAGCAGGTTTGAGCAGCGTACCGATGTTCTCGCCACGTGCGATCTGCAGCAGTGCATCAGGCTTGCGGCCATGCGCAATCACCGTTGCCGCGCCTGAGCGCGCTGCGGTGTATGCAGCGGAGAGTTTGGTGCGCATACCACCGCGACCCAGCTCACCCTTGCTATCGCCAGCCATGCCAACTAGACGCGTGTCAGACAAATCTGCTTCCGAAATTAACTTTGCATCTGGGTTATTGCGTGGATCAGCATCGAACAGGCCATCCTGGTCGGTGAGAATCACCAACAGATCGCCTTGAATCAGATTGACGGTGAGCGCGCCGAGCGTGTCGTTGTCGCCCAGACGAATTTCGTCAGTCGCAACGGTGTCGTTCTCGTTGACCACCGGCACCACGCCCAGCTCCAGCAACGTGTTGAAGGTGCCGCGCGCATTGAGATAGCGACCACGATTGGAAACATCTTCGTGCGTCAGCAGAATCTGCGCAGCGTGAAGACCGTGCTTTTTGAATTCATCTTCATACGAGCGCACCAAGCCCATCTGACCGACAGCGGCCGCGGCTTGTAGCTCGTGAATGACTGAAGGACGCTTCTTCATACCAAGACGCGCCATGCCTTCTGCAACCGCGCCAGAAGACACCAACACAATCTGCTTGCCAGACTTACGCAGCTGCGCAATCTGCGCGCACCAGTCTGCGATAGCAACGTGATCCAGCCCCTGTCCCTTGGCGGTGACCAGAGAACTACCGACCTTGATCACCCAGCGTCGGCTGCTTGCGATTTTCTGACGGTCCAACATGATTGCCTATCGTTTTTATCTGTTTTAAGAATTAACGCTTGGACTTCTTAGCCTTCGCAGTTTTGGTCACTTTCTTGACGACCTTCTTCGCAGCTTTCTTGGCGACCGGCTTTGCAGCCTTTTTCGCCTTGATCACTTTTTTGGCCTTCACAATAACCTTAGTCGCCTTAACAATCTTCTTAGCTTTCACTGCGGGCTTCGTGGCTTTTTTAACAGCCTTCTTCACCGCTTTAACCGCTTTCTTGGCTTTAGCCTTGGCAACAGGCTTCTCTTGAATAATCTTCTCAGCCTTAGGCGCCTTCCAAACACTGCCAGGATGGGCCTTGAGTTTGGATTTAGGTTTTGCCTTGGGCTCAGCCTCAACCGTTGGCGCACCGAGCAGCTGCTCAGGTTCTGTTGACGAGTGCTCTTGAACCCAATCCATTGCCGCGTGCAACAGTTCTTTAAGACCGGCGCGAGACACTGAAGAGATCGCAAACCAACGACCCTTCCACTTAAGACGCTTGAGCGCTTTCTGAATCAAAGCTTGGGCCTCATCTTCTGGCATCTGGTCAATTTTGTTGAACACCAACCACTGATCACGCGCAGCCACTTCTTCGTTGAACTCTTTAAGTTCAGCGTTAATGGTCTTGATGCTCTCGACAATATCCGCACCGCTTGGTGGCAGGATATCGACAAGATGCAACAACAAGCGCGTGCGCTGAATATGTTTGAGGAAGCGAATGCCCAAGCCCGCGCCTGAGGCCGCGCCTTCAATCAAACCCGGAATGTCCATCATCACGAAGGAGCGCAGCGCACCCACGGCGACAACGCCCGGCTGCGGATACAGCGTGGTAAACGGATAGTCGGCAATCTTGGGGCGTGCGGCAGAAACAGCTGAGAGCAGCGTTGATTTGCCTGCGTTAGGCAAACCGAGCAAACCCACGTCTGCCATCAATGACAGCTCAAGACGCAGATCACGTGCCTCGCCCGGCGAACCCTTGGTCGCCTGATACGGTGCGCGATTGGTGCTGGATTTGAAACGGACGTTGCCGAGGCCATGAAATCCGCCCTGAGCAATCTTGATGCGCTGGGTGGTACGCGTCAGCTCACCGATCAACTCGCCGGTGCCTTCGTCATAGATCAGCGTGCCGAGCGGCATGCCCACTTCCATGTCATTGCCATAAGCGCCGCGACAGTTGGAGCCTTCACCATCACCACCACGCTCAGCGCGGAAGGTGCGGTTGAAGCGGAAGTCCGCCAAGGTATTGAGGTTGTAGTCGGCCACAGCCCAGATCGTGCCGCCATCGCCACCGTCGCCGCCGTCCGGGCCGCCGAAGGGAATATATTTTTCACGACGAAACCCGATGCAGCCTTTACCGCCAGCACCGGCTTCGACTCGGATCGTTGCTTCGTCTACAAATTTCATGGGACTGCCTAGGACAACTTTAGAGCGCAGAGCTTAGCGCATTACTTTTTACCCGTAGGAGCGCCTCTTAGGCGCGATTGGCAATTGAGCCATCGCGCCTAAG
>JAZKEM010000213.1:0-6771 GCA_040387055.1 Pseudomonadota bacterium
ATGACGGGCAATAGCAGCCCCAAGGCCGGAGCCACCGCCAGTAATAAAGACGGAACGGTTATTCGCTTTCATGTGCGCATTGTCGCACTGATGGCGGTTTTTTCGCATGGTCGCTGGGCGAAGTTAAGCGGGCTCAAAAGCACTCCGTCATGCCCGCGTAGGCGGGCATCCAGTTTTTGTCCATTCGGGGAGCTGGATAGAACTGGATTCCCGCCTGCGCGGGAATGACGACCATGAAGAATTTACTTAGACGGGCTTGGCGTAGCCGAGCAACTTCAGGGCCGCAGCAATTTCTTCCAGCGACTTAGGATCATCAATCGTCGCCGGAACGGTGTGCGGCTGGCTGTCAGCGATGGAGCGCATGGTTGAGCGCAGCACTTTGCCGGAGCGCGTCTTCGGCAAGCGTGCAATTACCGTGGCTTGCTTAAAGGCCGCAACTGCGCCGATTTGCGAGCGCACGCGCTCAACCAGTTCACGCACGATTTCATCGGATGATTTCGTCACGCCCGCCTTGAGTACAACGAGGCCAACGGGCAGTTGTCCCTTCAAGGCATCAGCAACGCCAATCACCGCGCACTCAGCAACAGCGGGGTGCGATGACAAAACTTCTTCCATCGCGCCAGTTGAAAGGCGATGGCCTGCAACGTTAATGATGTCGTCGATGCGCGACATGATCCACAGATAACCGTCAGTGTCGCGATAACCCGCATCGCCAGTGAGGTAGTAGCCGGGATAGCGACTCAGATAATTGTCGTGATAGCCCTGATCGTTCTGCCACATCGTGCTGAGCGTTCCGGGAGGCAGTGGCAGCTTGATCACAACGTTGCCGATGTCGTCGTCTTTGACAGCCGTGCCTTCGTTATCAAGCACAGCGAATTCAAAGCCCGGCACCGGCACAGCAGCGGAGCCCGGTTTAACTGGCATCAACTCCAGTCCTTGGCAATTGGCGATTGCCGACCAACCCAACTCGGTCTGCCACCAGTTATCAATCACGGGCACTTTGAGTTTGTCTTGCGCCCATAGAATCGTATCGGGATCGCAACGCTCTCCTGCGAGATACAGCGTTTTGAATTTCGACAGATCGTATTGGCCGATCAGTTTGCCTTCCGGATCTTCTTTCTTGATCGCTCGGAAAGCAGTTGGTGCGGTGAAGAAAGTTTTAACGCCGTGCTGCGAGATCACGCGCCAGAACGCACCTGCATCCGGCGTGCCGACAGGTTTGCCTTCGTAGAACACGGTGGTGCAGCCGTGCATCAGCGGGCCGTAAACAATGTACGAGTGGCCCACAACCCAGCCCACATCCGACGCCGCCCAGAACACATCACCGGGATTGGTATCGAACACCGTTTTCATCGAATACGTCAGTGCAACCGCATGACCACCGTTGTCACGCACAACGCCTTTCGGCTTGCCGGTGGTGCCCGAGGTATAGAGCACATACAGCGGATCAGTCGACGCAACCGGCACGCAGTCAGCGGGTTGTGCAGCTTTAACCGCTTCTTGCCAATCCACATCGCGGCCTGCGATCAAAGTCGCTACACGTTGTGGGCGTTGCAGAATGATGGTGCGAGCAACTTTGTGTTCAGCTATTTCGATTGCTTGGTCGAGCAAAGGTTTGTAATCGATGACGCGACCTGGTTCGATACCGCAGGAGGCAGACACCAGTAACACGGGTTTCGCAGCGTCGATACGCTTGGCGAGTTCAGGTGCCGCAAAGCCGCCGAATACCACCGAGTGCACAGCGCCAATGCGCGCGCAGGCGAGCATTGCAACCGCGGCTTCGGGAACCATCGGCATGTAGATCACAACGAGATCGCCACGCTTAACGCCATTCGCGCGCAGTGCGCCTGCAAATAGCGCCACTTCATCACGCAGTTCGCGATAGGTAAATTTCTTCAGCGAGTTGGTCAGCGGGCTGTCGTAAATAATTGCGACTTGATCAGCGCGGCCTTCTTCAACGTGACGGTCGAGCGAGTTGTAACAGGTGTTGAACTCAGCGCCCGCAAACCAACGATAGAAAGGCGCTTTGCTGTCGTCTAACACTTTCGACCACGGCTTGTGCCAACGCAGTTTCGCTGCTTGTTCGGCCCAGAAAATTTCTGGCTCAGACAAAGAACGTTGATACTGCTCTGCGTATTTTGATGTGCTCATGGCGATGCTCTTGCTGCGGTGCGGACAGGACGATGCGATTTACGGAATGTGTTTCTTCATGAACGTGACCATGTCGCCGTGCGACGGGATCACTTCTGGGAACATTTGCGAGAAGAGTGGGAATGCGTGAGGGAAATGCGGCCACACATCGAGTCTCACATCCACCCCTGCCTCGTGCGCGCGCTGTGCACAAAGCACGCTGTCGTCACGCAGAATTTCAGCGTCAGACGCCAGAAAATAAAGCGGCGGAAAACCACGGTAGTCTGCAAACAGTGGTGACAGTTCAGGATCCGATGCATCGTGATCGCCGCTGTAAAAAACGTCGACGCGGTGTAGAGCCTTTGACGGCAGCAGTACATCTCCCTTCGCGCGAGTAATGCGTGAAGGTAGGCCGTGTGAGCGGCCAAGATCGGTTGCCGCTGAGATCGGAATGGCGCAAGCAGGCATCGGCCAGCCTTGTTTGCGAATGCGCTGCAACACGGCCAACGTCAGATTGCCGCCAGCTGATTCACCAACAATCGCAATGCGATTAGGCGCAAAGCCAAGATCAAGCAGCGCGCGATACGCGCGTTCGCAATCATCCAGTGCCGCAGGAAACTTGCTGCTCGGTGCGAGTCGATAGTCAACACCAAAGCCCACGGCATCCATATCGCGGCACAGCTTGCACATCATGCGCAGCTGCACATCCGGTGATGCAGGAAGAATGAAGGCACCACCGTGAATATAGAGAATCGCATTCTTGTGCGTATCGCTGGTCGAGCCTGCAAAGTGACCGGGAATGCCGCCATCGGGCGCACCGATCACGCGATATTTCAATTCCAGTCCATAAGTATTGCGGCACTTGTTCGAAGCCGTCAGCAACTGGAATTTTGCAATGCGATCACGCGAGCCACGCACCAGCCATGACAACCACGGGCGCAGAAACATTTTGAGCAGTCGCATGATGATGCGGCTGCGCGTGCTGACCGTGACGACTTTCAATTCATATTTCATGGGTGGCTCTAATGTGGCTATGGCGTCTGCTTTTTTCGGACGGTAAAGACTGGGCCCGCTAAGTGCGGGCCCAAGAACCTTACATACGGAAGATACCGTAACGGGGATCGCCAATGGGTGCACTCAACGAGGCAGATAGTGCAATGCCGAGGGCGTTGCGCGTATCTGCGGGGTCGAGAATGCCGTCATCCCACATTTCCGACGTGCTCCAGTACGCGCTCTGCTTGCGCTTGAACTCGCCGAGCACCGGATCGCGGATCGCGTCGATGTCTTCCTGCGTCAGCTTCTTGCCTTGCTTGGCGAGCTGACGAACTTTCACATCAGCCAGCGTGTTGGCGGCTTGTTCAGCACCCATCACCGAAATCTGCGACTGCGGCCATGCGAACAGGAAGCGCGAATCAAATGCGCGACCGCTCATGCCGTAGTTGCCGGCGCCGAAGGAGCCGTTACACATCACAGTGAACTTCGGCACTTCCGAGCAGGACACGGCCATGATCATCTTGGCGCCGTCCTTGGTGATGCCGCGGCGTTCGTATTCGCGACCGACCATGAAGCCGGTGATGTTCTGCAGGAACAGGATCGGCGTCTTGTTCTGGTTGCACAGTTCGATGAAGTGCGCGCCCTTGAGCGAGCTGTCGTTGAACAGCACGCCGTTGTTGCCGAGGATGCCGATCTTGTAACCCCACAGATGTGCGTAACCGCAGATCAGCGTCTTGCCGTAGTTCGGCTGGTACTCGTGGAAGCGCGAACCATCTACGAGGCGTGCAATCACTTCGCGAATATCAAACTGCTGCTTGATGTCCTTCGGAATCACGCCATACAACTCGGATGGATCGTAGAACGGTGCTTCTGGCTCCTGCCATTCGATATGCGTTTTCTGAGGACGCTTGAACTGCGCAACGATGTCACGCGCAATCGCAATCGCTTCTTCTTCGCTCGACGCTGGGTAGTCAGCGGTGCCGGAGACGCTGGTGTGCATATCGCAACCACCGAGGTCTTCTACGCTCACGTCTTCACCCGTTGCAGCCTTCACCAATGGAGGGCCCGCAAGGAAGATCGCGCCAGTGCCGCGCACGATGACGTTGTAGTCCGACAGGCCTGGCACGTAAGCGCCGCCCGCGGTGCAGTGACCGAGCACCACCGAAACCTGCTGCACGCCCATCTTCGAGAGCTGGCATTGATTGCGGAAGATGCGGCCCGCCATGTACTTGTCGGCGAACAGATCAGCCTGCAACGGCAGGAATCCGCCAGCGGAATCGCAGAGGTGAACAACCGGCAGGCGATTTTCAATCGCGATGTCGAGTGCGCGTACAGTCTTCTTCACGGTGAGTGGATACCAAGCGCCGCCTTTAACGGAAGCGTCGCCTGCATTGATCACTACTTCGCGACCGGAGACGATGCCGATACCGGTGACGCAAGCTGCGCCCGGTACTTCGCCTTCATACGCGTCATTCGCAGCCAGCGATGAGAACTCAAGGAACGGCGTGCCCGGATCAAGCAGCAACTTCAGGCGTTCACGTACCAACAGTTTGTTCTGCGAGCGTAGACGGTCGATGTCACGCTGAGGACGATCATCGCGAACCTTGCGTTGCAGCTCGCGGAAGTCTTCGATGACCTTGCGGTTGTGTGCGGCGTTGGCCTGGAAGTCGGCCGACGAGGTATTGATTTTGGATTCGATGCGTTTCATTTTTTCTTCTCAAGAGCGACCAGGCTCAACAACAGCACGTCACGATCAAAGGTCTGGCCCTTGTCGTAGCTCACGGCTTCGATCACGCCATCGCGTGGTGCCGTGATGGTGGTTTCCATCTTCATGCTTTCCATCACCAACAGGACCTGGCCCTTGGTAACAGCGTCTCCAGCCTTGACGGTGACGCTGACGATGCTGCCTGGCATTGGTGCCATCACGCGGTCTTCAGCGGCACCTCCACCTGCGGCGGCAAGACGCTTGAGCGGATGCTCATAGCGCAGCTGATAAGCCTCGCCATCAAAGTGAATGAAAACGTCATCGCCCTTGGTGGCGATCACGACTTCGTGATGCACGCCATCCAGCGTTAGCCAAGTACGGCCATCAGCGCCGACCTTCAGATCAAAGGGAACGGTTTGATCGTCGATCAGATGCAGACGATAGCCGTCTGAACCACGTGAGATTTCAAGATTGTGCTCGGCATCGCCGAGCTTAAAAGCGTGATGCATTGTTTAGTTCCTCCACGTGCCGATGGCAGCGTGCATAGTCGGCACGGAATCAGCCACATCGCGCATCGGGCGCGTGCTCAAGGACGCAGCCGAGAGCAGGGCGTGCAGCGTGGTCTTGGCCATTTCAGGTTCGGCAGCAATCTGCGGATTCGCATCGAGGAAGCCGGTGTGCACATCGCCAGCAACGAATGCTGGGTGCTGAATCAAGCGACGCAGGAACGCAGTGTTGGTTTTGCAACCGAGCAACACGGTTTCGCGAAGCGCTTTGTCAGCTTTGGCAATCGCATCGTCACGATCTTTACCGCGAATGATCAGCTTGGCGATCATCGGATCGAAAGCGGCAGTCACTTCGCCACCTTGAATCACGCCGCTATCCCAGCGCACGCCTTCACCTTGTGGCACTTGCAGCGTCAGGATGGGGCCGGTCGTTGGCGTGTAACCGCGTGCAGCGTCTTCCGCATAGATGCGGAATTCGATGGCGTGACCGCTTGAGGTGACGTCGGACTGCACGTAGCCCAGCTTCTCGCCTGCAGCAACACGCAGCTGTTCTTGCACCAGATCAATGCCGGTGATTTCTTCGGTGACCGGATGTTCAACCTGCAAGCGCGTGTTCATTTCAAGGAAGTAGAACTCGCCCTGCTGGCCGAAGATGAATTCGACCGTACCTGCGTTGCGGTAACCAATGGCGCGCGCAATGCCCGCGGCGGTTTCGCAAATCTTCTCGCGCTGTGCAGCGTCGAGTGCGGGTGATGGCGTTTCTTCAACAATCTTCTGGAAGCGACGCTGCACCGAGCATTCGCGCTCGAACACATGCACGACATTGCCTTGTCCGTCGCCCAACACCTGTACTTCGATGTGGCGCGGATTTTCGATGTAACGCTCGCAGTACAAGCGACCGTCACCGAAGTAACGCTTACCTTCACTGCGGCCGCGTTCGATTTCCTGTTCCAGCGTTGCGAGGTCGCGCACGATGCGCATGCCCTTACCACCGCCGCCCGCGCTGGGCTTGATCAGCAGTGGTGCGCCAACTTTGCGTGAGCGTTCAACGAAGGTTGCTGGATCGTTGTCTTCGATTGCAGATGGCGCGACTGGGAAGCCTGCCTTCTCAACGTAGTTACGCGCACGAACCTTGTCGCCCATCAGGTCGATCTGTTCTGGCGTTGGGCCGATGAAGCGAATGCCTGCAGCTTCTACCGTTTGGCAAAAGCCTTTGTTCTCGGAGAGAAAGCCATAGCCCGGGTGAATCGCGCCAGCGCCGCTGGCTTTCGCCGCGGCGATGATCTGCGCGCCATCGAGGTAGCTGGCGACTGGCGTTGAGCCGGTGATCTCGATGGCTTGATCCGCCATCTTCACCGCCAACGTGCCGCGATCGGCAGCGTGATACACGACGATGCCTTTGAGCCCGAGTTTCTGCACAGTGCGCAGCACGCGCAC
>JAZKEM010000214.1:0-27724 GCA_040387055.1 Pseudomonadota bacterium
CAATCGTGCCAACGTTTACGTGAGGCTTGACGCGCTCAAATTTCTCTTTTGCCATGGGAAGCTCCGTCCTAACTTATTTAATGAGAAGACAAACTAAGACTACTGCTGCTTCGGAATTCCGAAGTCCAGCAAACCTTAAACCGCAAATCGGGAGCCTCAACCAGCTCCCGTCAATTGTTGGTGCCCACGAAAGGAATCGAACCTTCGACCTCACCCTTACCAAGGGTGTGCTCTACCGACTGAGCTACGGGGGCAAACATTTACCGCCTTACTACTTCACCAAGACTGGAGCGGGTGATGGGAATCGAACCCACGCTATCAGTTTGGAAAACTGAAGTTCTACCATTGAACTACACCCGCCCTGGTATAAACCCTTGCCGCTAAACCATCTATGGAAACCGACGGCCTTAAAACTGGTGGAGGGAGAAGGATTCGAACCTTCGTAGACATAAGTCAGCAGATTTACAGTCTGCCCTCGTTGGCCGCTTGAGTATCCCTCCAACACAACCCAAAAACCCGTAAGGGCTAAATGGAGCCGCGTATTCTCTTCGCGGAGGTCCGGAACGTCAAGCAATTTTCTGAGGTTATTTTTGCGACGGGTCTTTTTGTCCCATCATTTATCAGCAATACGCCATGACAGGCTCTTAAGTACCCCGAGGTTTGGCCCGGCGGGTGGCAGGCGCGGTTAAAGGATCATCCGGCCACGGATGCCTCGGATAGCGGCCTTTCATGTCTTTTTTAACGTCGGCATAGCCTCGCGCCCAAAAACCGGCCAAATCCTGCGTGATTGCCACTGGCTTCTGGCCGGGCGACAACATGTGGATCAGCACGCGATTGCGGCCTTCATTCACTGTCGGCGTATTGGCGAGGCCGAAAAGCTCCTGCAACTTCACCGCCAGAACCGGCGGAGCAGCATCGGCGGAATACTCCAAACCAATATGCGAACCGCTCGGCACCTCTAAATGTGTCGGCATCAGGCGCGACAGCTTTTGCTGGGCCGCGTAGTCGAGCTGACTATTAAGGATGTCCATCAGATTGAGTCGCGATAGATGATCACGTCGGCTGACGCCATCAAGGAACGGCGCCAGCCAATCTTCTAATGTCGCCAACAGCGCATCGTCTGAGACATCCGGCCACTCATCGTCAGGCCGCCACGCATGCAGACTGTTCACCCTCGCCTGCCACTGTCGTGCTGAATCCGTCCACGGCAGCGCCTGTAAACCCAGGCTGCGAATGCCCACGATCATCGCAGCGCGAACTGCATCAGACTGCCCTTCTCTTATAGGGCGTCGCTCCAGAACAATCGCGCCAAGACGCTTTTGTTGTTCTGCGACGACCACTTCGTTTTGCGAATCCCAGCGCACATCAGCAACGAGCTTGATGCGCTCAGCGTGATCACGTAGCACTTCATCAATACTCAACGCAGCCGCGAGTCGAATTTTGCGTGGCGGGCCCGGATCCCAATGCGCAATCGCCAACCACTCAGATTGAGCCAGCGCTTCTTTCTCGTGAATGCGTGCTTCGCCGCCGTCTTCGCAGAGATACACACCCGTCTGTCCACCACGACGGCGCGCGATACGTTCTGGATAGGCCCACGAAACGACGCGTGCCACCTCGTGTGAAGTGAGTCGCGCGCCATTCGACGCTTGCTCGCCGAGCATTCGTGAAATTTGTTTTGCCGATTCAGTGACGCGGCGGACCAATTGTGGATCGGCGCGACGACTCAGCACCGCTTCAAGGCCATCCGCCAAATCCGCACCCGCAGCTTCGCGCTCATCCAACAAAGCTGCGGTCCACGCGGCGAGTTCCGCGAGTTCTTGTTTTCGCGCGAGCAAGAGCATGTGCGCGCGGCGCGGACTCGTTGGCAGGCGTGCAAGCTCGCGACCATGTGCGGTGATTTTGCCGCGCTCATCTAGCGCGCCCAACTCCGCAAGCAAATCACGTGCGTAACGCCAGCTCACTGGCGCAGGCGGATCCATCAGCGCCAATGTTGCCGGATCGTCTACGCCCCACACCGAAAGCTCGAGCGCAAAACGCGTGAGATCGGCCGCAAGAATTTCTGGCGTGTCGTGTGCAGGCAAGCTGCCGTGTTGATCGCGACTCCACAACCGATAACAAACGCCCGGGCCAAGACGGCCCGCACGGCCAGCGCGCTGATCTGCGCTGGCGCGCGATACGCGTTGCGTATCAAGTCGATTGGCGCCACTACCCAAATCAAAACGCGCGACGCGCACCAAGCCACCGTCCACTACGGTGTTCACACCTTCAACCGTGAGGCTGGTCTGCGCGATATTGGTCGCAAGAATCACTTTGCGAATACCGTCATGCGTTGGATTCAGCGCAGCATCTTGCTCAGCGCTTGTGAGCTCACCGTAAAGTGGCAATACACGCACACGCCCGGCCAAGCGCTCTTCCAGTCGACGTTGAGCATGGCGAATTTCTCGCCCGCCGGGCAGGAACGCAAGGATGTCGCCTTCGGTTTCGCCCAGCGCAGCAAGTACCGCATTAGCAACACTCACATCATTGAATTCGCCAACAGGCACTGGCTTGTAGCGCACATCGACTGGGAATAATTTGCCGCCGCTTTCAATCACCGGTGCATCATCGAGTAGTTTGGCGACGCGTTGCGTATCGAGCGTTGCCGACATCACCAGCACACGCAGATCAGGATTGAGATTGGCGCGCGCATCGAGCGTCAAGGCCAGACCGAGATCAGCATCCAGGCTGCGCTCGTGAAACTCATCGAAGATCACTAAGCCCACACCGGGCAATTCCGGATCAGCTTGCAGACGTCGTGCGAGTAAACCTTCGGTGATCACTTCAATTCGCGTTGCGGCCGAAGTCTTTTTCTCAAAACGAATCTGATAGCCAACGGTTTGGCCAACCGCCTCACCAAGCAGATGCGACATACGCGCGGCAGCCGCACGCGCAGCAACGCGGCGCGGTTCCAGCATCAGAATTTTTTTGCCGCGCAGCCAAGGCTGATCGAGCAGCGTCAGCGGCACCAGCGTGGTTTTGCCAGAGCCCGGAGGAGCAGCGAGTACCGCGCGACCTTGATCGGCCAGCGCGCGCTGCAAGGCAGGAACCGCTTCCATAACCGGAAGCGTAGGTAAGGCACGAGTCATGCGATCAACCCGGTGCGTTACGGCGCAGCCAATCAATCCGCTGCAGAATTTTTTCGCGGTAGGCAGGCGTTAGGCCAGGCGTATCGGCCAATCGCTGCAGAACATCCAGCGACACACGCGGCGTGCGCATGATCGCCCACCAATCGCTCAAACTGAAAGGATCAGCGTTACGTTCGACGAGCTTCAATACATCGCCTGCCTGTGCGCTACCTGTTTCCAGCACGCGGTAATACCAACCGGCGATGCCATGTTGAGCGACGAATCGCGTAATGCCCTCGCGATCGAACTTGGCATCAATCTTCCAGCAAGGCGAGCGCGGCTGCGACACTTGCAAGCGCACACTGCCAACAGTGTAGATATCGCCAATACAGACAGTTTCTTCCGTCATACCTTCGGTCGAAATGTTCTCGCCCATGCCACCCGAGATAAAGCCCGCGGCCTGCTCATCAAACTCTGCGGCAAGGCGGCGGTGATTCTCCATCGGGTAGTGATGCACCGCTTTTTCCGGCCCGCCATGCACTCGACGATCCGCTTGTGCATCGTTGATCAACCCTTCAATTCCGATCTGCACTGGCCCATCGACCGGCAGCTTGAAGATGCCCGTAGGCCGCCCATCACCCGGCATCGGGCGCACGGTTCCGGCAAAGAAGGCAATCACTGGCGTGTTCATGCCGGTATTATGACGAGGTAAATCCTGCTTGTAGATGAACATCGCATGAGTGAAATCGAGCTGCACCGCAAACTGCTGGGTGACCGCCCCCGCAACGAGGCGTTTTATGCCGCGCTGAAGAAAGTGATCAAGCCCGGCAAGACCACCGTCGCGGATATTGGCGCAGGCACCGGCTTCCTCAGCTTTCTGGCCCGTCAGCTCGGCGCCAAGCACTGCACGCTGATTGAATACACCGACACGCTGGATCTGGCCGAAGACCTCGCACGCAAGAATCGCATCGACGGTTTGAGCTTTATCAAAGGTCATTCCGGCGAACTGCAGAAACCGCCGAAAGTCGACGTGGTGATTTCCGAAACCCTCGGCAATTACTCGCTAGAAGAAGGCCTGCTGGAAACCGTGCTTGACGCACGCCGCTATCTCAACAAGAACGGCATCATCATTCCCGGTCGTTTGCTGCAATACGTTGCGCCAGTCACTGCGCCGCGTCTGCAAAACGAAATCGACGTCTGGCCACAAGTTGGCTTCGATATCGACCTCAGCGCTGCACGCAACATCTCGCTCAACAATATGTTCGTCCGCACGATGCGCGCCGACGATCTGCTCGGCGAAAAATCCGCTCGCCTTTGGGACGATCTTGATTTCAGCCCCGATGCCGACAAGCCGCTGAGCAAACGCAACAGCACCGTGAAATGGAGCGCCAAAGATCTTGGCGGCACCACTGTCTACGGTTATGCACTTTGGTGGGATTGCGAACTCGTCCCCGGCGTCACCATCAGCACTTCGCCCTACGCAGCGCCGACACACTGGGAACAGATTTATCTGCCACTGTTGAATCCAGTCACACTCAACTCTGATGACACACTAGAACTGATGATGGGTTCGGATACACGTCCGCAAATTGGCGTGCGTGTGAGCTGGCGCACACGACAGATGCGTGCGGGCAAAGTGGCAAATGAGCAATCGCAGGATATTGCGCGCGGACGGCTCTAAGCTGAACGCTTAACGACGGCGCCGCGAAAAGCGCCGTTCACGCTCCGGCTCCTTATCGTCAGCGCCAGTCATCTTCTCTAGCGAGAACAAGCGCCACTGACCCGGCACGCCTTTGAGGTCGTAAGAGCCTTCGTCTTTGAATTCGAAGGTGGAGCCGACGACCAGATCTTTCACCGTGCGAGAGACCCAAACTTCGCCGGGATCGGCTTCTGCCAACACGCGCGCGCCGATGTGTACAGCGAGTCCGCGAACGGCTTTGCCTGCCAACTCGCACTCGCCGGAATGGATGCCCGCACGCAGTGTGAGCCCCAGCGAGCTGATTTCTTCTACGAGTGCGCGGGCACAACGCAAGGCACGTGCAGGCGAGTCGAAAGTGGCGAATACGCCGTCGCCGCTGGCATCCACTTCGCGTCCATGAAAACGCTTGAGCTGCTTTTGTACTTCACTGTGGAAGCGTTGCAGCAAATCGCGCCATGCGCTGTCGCCGATTTTTGCAGCCATTTCAGTGGAGCCTGAGATATCCAGCATCAACACCGTCAGCAGCACTTGCTCGGCGTAAGTTTGTTCGCGTGATCCGGTCAGAAATTCTTCGATGTGGCCGAGCGCTTCATCAGCACGGTCGTAGGCGTAGAACGCATCAGCACCTTCCAATCCCACTCCGCGTGCGCCGGTAATATTTTGCTGCAGGTATGCCGCATGGCCAGGATTCAGAAATGGATAGCGGCTGCGGTGCATCACCAGCGTCGGACATTCAATCTCGCCAAGAATGTCGCGCACATCAACTGTACTGGAGTAACGCAAACTCTCAGCAGCCACACGCGGTGTTGCGGCGGCACGCTGATAACGCGCCGACATGCGCGCAAAGTTTTCATCGCCAGCGCGACTCGGTACGGCAACCGCCGCCATGCGCTCGGTGCCCCAATGTTCAAGAATCGTGTGATACATCTGCTCGGCGAATTCCGGCGGCTGGCCACAGGGATAATCCGGCGCACGGCCATGGCGTGCGGTGGTGTTGGACAAGATCAGCGACGACACACGCTCGGGATGCCGCGCAGCAAACACCATTGCAGCACTTCCCGCATCACGTTCAGCGAACACCGCGGCGCGTTGGGAGCCAACTGCATCGAGCACAACATTGAGGTCTTCAGCCCAATCCACCAGCGAGGGCAATTCGCCTGCTGGCATGCGATCCGACAAACCGGTGCCGCGACGATCAAACAGAATGAGGCGGCTGAATGAGGACAAGCGCGTGAGAAAGCGTTCGATCTCAGGAAAGTCCCAGCACAGATCAATCTGCGTGACGATGCCGCCGGCATAGACCAGATCCATCGGGCCATCGCCGATGACTTGGTAAGCAATGAACGTTTCACCCGCACGTGCGTAACGGGTTTGTGGCTGCGGCATGAACGCCTCCTTATTAATGACGCAGGCTAGACCCAGCGCGCCGCGCCGGTCAACGCGTCTTTTTAATGCGCCTAGTTAGTGAGCCCGAGCCGCCGGGGCGGTCGCGGCCTCGAGGCCGGTGAGGTAGTGCAGCGCAAACTCGCGGGTATCCCCACACATGTCGGCACGCGCCTGAAGGCTGCCGCAGATGATGGGACGACTCGGATCTTTGAAGATTCGGCAGCCGTTGGTCTCATCTAATTGCACGCAACGCACACCCGCCGGTTTGCCGTCTGGCATGCCGGGAATCGGGGACGAAATGGACGGCGCCGTACAGCAGGCGCCACAGCCGGAGCGGCAATTCATGGCAAAAACAGAGTGAAACGGGGCCGGATTCTGTCACAAGCACGCCCCGCCCTGTACGATGTGCGCCAAATTTGCACCAGCCGCACCCCGTCGCCATGAATCAGCAACTTCAAGACCTGATCCATTTATTGGATCTGGAAACGCTGGAACACAACCTGTTCCGCGGCCCTTCACGTGATTTGGGCGGCAAAAGCGTATTCGGCGGTCAAGTTATTGGTCAGGCGCTGGTCGCCGCCAGCCGCACGGTTGAAACCGGCATTCCGCACTCCCTGCACGCTTACTTCCTGCGCCCCGGCGACATGGCCACGCCGGTGGTTTACGAAGTCGACCGCGTCCGCGATGGCAACAGCTTTACGACACGCCGCGTGCAGGCGATCCAATTCGGTAAGCCGATCTTGTCGATGATGGTGTCGTTCCAACGTGACGAAGTGGGCTTGGAGCATCAAGTCGAGATGCCGAATGTTCCGGCGCCGGAATCGCTCACCACCGAACATGCACTTCATGACCAGTGGCTGGCCAACACCAAAGTGCCAGACCGCGTACGCGAAGCACTGACGCGCGAACTCGCGATCGAATTCCGTCGCGTTGATCCGTGGAATCCGTTGGATCCAGTGAAGAGCGAACCCAAGCAATACATCTGGTTCCGCGCTGCAGGCAAATTGCCGGACAACCCTTTGTTGCACCAGTGCGTATTGGCTTACGCCTCTGACTTTAATTTGCTCTCGACCGCGATGCGTCCACATGGTCGCTCGTGGTTTGCGCCAGACATGGCCGTGGCCAGCATTGATCACGCCATCTGGTTCCACCGCCCACTGCGTGCGGACGACTGGCTGCTCTACGCCATGGACAGCCCCACTTCGCAGTCCGCGCGCGGTTTATCGCGTGGCGAAATCTTCGATCGCCAAGGTCGTCTCGTCGCCAGCGTCGCCCAAGAAAATCTGCAGCGCGTGCTGACGCCGAAATAGTTTTCGATTTTGAATTTTGGTTTGTTTTAAAAAAGTTTCTACTAGTTTCGAATCATGATCTCTTTAAATAACGCCACTCTGCGGCGCGGCGCACGCACGCTGTTGGATTCCGTCTCTCTCACCATCTATCCCGGCTGGCATGTCGGCGTGGTGGGCAAGAACGGCACCGGCAAATCCAGCTTGTTCTCGCTGGTGCTCGGCCAACTCACCGCTGACACCGGCAATGTATCGGTTTCGAAATCGCTTTCGATTTCTACCGTTGCACAGGAAACGCCAGCGCTGCCTGATCTAGCGATTGAGTTCGTGCTCGATGGTGACGAAGAGCTACGCAAGCTTGAGCGCGATCTCATCACCGCCGAAGAAGCACACGACGTTCCGCGCATCGCCAAGATTCATGATCGTCTCAATGACATCGGCGGTTACTCCGCACGCGCACGCGCGGGCCAGCTCCTGCACGGCCTTGGCTTCGGCTCGAAAGAACAAGTGCAAGCCGTCGCCGATTTCTCCGGCGGCTGGCGCATGCGTTTGAACCTTGCGCGCGCGCTGATGTGCCGCTCTGATTTATTGCTGCTCGACGAACCAACCAACCACCTCGATCTCGATGCCGCGATCTGGCTGGAAGAATTCCTGCCGACTTATCCCGGCACGCTGCTACTGATTTCGCATGACCGTGATTTTCTCGACAGCGTCTGCACGCACACACTACACGTCGAAAATCTCAAGGCGATTCTCTACACCGGCAACTACTCGACGTTCGAGCGCACGCGCGCAGAGCGCATCGCGCTGCAGGCGGCGGGCTATGTGAAGCAGCAGCGCCAAGTCACGCATCTGCAGTCCTTCATCAATCGCTTCAAGACGCACGCCAGTAAAGCGCGTCAGGCGCAGTCGCGTATCAAGCAGTTGGAAAAGATGCAGCTGGTTGCACCGGCGCACTTTGATAGCGAATTCAGTTTTGAATTCCGCGAACCAGAGCGCATGCAGTCGCCACTGGTGCGCTTTGATGATGTGAAAGTTGGCTACGGCGAGCGCGCGATTCTTTCGGGCATTCGCTTCTCTTTCCAACCCGGTGATCGCATCGGTCTGCTCGGCCCTAACGGCGCGGGTAAATCGACCTTCATGCAAACACTAGCGGGCAAGATTGAACCGCTAACAGGCAAAGTGATGCGCGATCCGTATTTGAAGATCGGCTACTTCGCGCAGCATCAGGTTGATCAACTCGATCTCAAGGCTTCGCCGATCCTGCATCTGCAGCGCTTTGATCGCACGATCTCGGAACAAACGCTGCGCGATTATCTCGGCACGTTCAACTTCCGTGGCGATCGCGTCTACGAACCGGTCGGTCCATTCTCTGGCGGCGAGAAAGCACGTCTCGCACTCGCGCTAGTGGTCTGGCAAAAACCGAATCTGTTGCTGCTCGACGAACCGACCAACCATCTCGATCTCGAAATGCGTCACGCACTCGAGACCGCGCTGCAGATGTTTGAGGGCGCCGTGGTACTGGTCTCACATGACCGTCACATGGTCAGCACTTGCTGCGAAGAACTTTGGTTAGTCGCCGAAGGTCGCTGCCAGATGTTTGATGGCGATCTCGATGATTACGCCAAGTGGCTCACCACGCGTGATCGCAATGCGCAGAAAGACGTTAAGTCTGAAAGCGGCACGGTCGCCGTTAAAGCCGAGAAAAAAGTCGTCGATCGCCAGCAGGAAAAAACCCTGCGCGACGCGATTAAGAAACTCGAACAGCGCATGGAAAAGCTGCGCCAGTGGCGCAAGCAGATCGATGACAAGCTGCTCGACGACGGTCTCTATGTGCCAGCACGCAAAGCAGAAGTGTTGAAACTACAGACCGATCAGCGCGGCTTTAATGCACAGCTAGAGACGGCGGAAGAAGAGTGGCTGTCGCTTTCTGGCCAGTTGGAAGCTCTGCTGCAATAGCTTGATGCAGGAGCGCGGCAGGCGCTCCTGCAAGCCCCTCCCGTTTTGGCAGTGGCACAAATATGCCCGGCCCGCGCACAATGGCAGTCGCAAGATCAACGCATCGCCATTGCCGAGAACGCGTAGAGATGAAATTTATCCCGCTGATCTGGTCCATGCTGTGGCGCCGCCGCGCACGCACTGTGCTGACTGCAGCGTCGATTGCCGCCGCGTTCATGTTGTACGGCATGCTGCAGGCGGTGGGTTCCACACTGGCCCTCGGCGGCAAAACGGCAAGCGCCGACACGCTGCTCACCACCAATCGCTACGGCTTCGGCAAGCCGCTTCCTTACGCCTATCGCTCGCAGATTGAAGCCGTGCCTGGCGTGCGGAATGCGCTGCCCGGCGTCATTGTTCCCTTCAGCTATCAGGACTCCCGTACCAGCACCCAGCCCTCGGTGGCGATTGATCCGCAGACGTTCAGGACCGATCGTCGCTTCGTGGTGGCGCCGGACCAGATCAAGGCGTTTGAAGCCACACGCACCGGCATCATCGTCGGACGCGATTTGGCAACCAAGTACGGCTGGAAAATTGGCGATCGTATTACTTTGACGACCCATCGGATTCCCCGTGCTGACGGCGGCATTTATTGGGATTTCGACATGGTCGGCCTGTTCGATTACAACGCCGAACTCCTCGGTGAAGGCGTCAGCTCCATGCGCACCTTCGTGCGTTACGACTACATCGACGAGACCCGCGCGGGCAAAGGCAGTGTCGATCTTTTCTTCGTGCATGTGAAAGACGTGGCGCAGGTGCCAGCAGTGACCAAGCAAATCGACACGATGTTCCAAAATTCGGGCAGCCCCACCAAGACGCAAACCGAATCCGAACAACAGCGCTCGATGATGGCGCAGATCGGCGATGTCGGCGCGATCATCCGCGCCGTGTTGTCCGCCGTGTTCTTCACCCTCGTCGTTGTCGCCGGCAACACGATGATGCGTTCATTCCGTGAGCGTATCCCCGAACTCGCAGTGCTGAAGACGCTGGGATTCACCGATACCAAAGTCGCGGTGCTGGTAGGAGCCGAAGCGCTGCTGCTTTGCGTCGGCTCCGGCGTGCTGGGCCTAGGCTTGGCCTGGCTGATTCTCAAGCCGGTGTCACATGCCATCGCCGCCGTCTTTCCAGTTCTGCGCATGGGGGATGGCGTCGTCAGTCTTGGCATCACGTTCGCGTTCGCTCTGGGCGTTGTGAGCGCAGTGATCCCGGTCTGGCATTCAGCACGTCTCAACATTGTTTCCGGTTTGTCGAGGCGCTGATGCTCCAGCAACTGTTCGCGGTCACGATGCTGAACCTGCGCAGCCTGCCATCGCGCTGGGACACCGCGCTCGTCGTCGTGATCTGTCTCGCTGGCGTTTCCGGCGTGATGGTGTCGATGCTGTCGATGGCAGATGGTTTTGCCGCAGTGTTTGATCGCGCGGGCCGCGCTGATCGCGTGATCATTCTGAGCACCGGCGAAACCTATGAGACCGGCAGCAGCATTCAGCGCGATCAGGTTGCGCCCCTGCTGTCCGCCCCTGGCATGCAGCGCCTCCCCGATGGCAAACCTACCGCCAGCCTCGAGCGCGTGACCATGTCTGCATCAAAGCTGGCGCACAGCACGGGTGACGGCAATCTGATGATGCGCGGCGTCAGCGAGGCTGTGTGGACGGTTCGGCCAGAAGCAGAGATCATCGCCGGACGACGCTTCACGCCGGGGCTCCGCGAGTTGGTAGTCGGACGCACTGCGCAAGGTCAATTCGCCGGACTCGACCTAGGCAGCACGATCAGCCTTTCCGGCGTCGAGTGGACCGTCGTCGGTGTTTTTCAAGCCGGTGGTAGTGCCTTCGAATCGGAAGCGTGGGCAGATGTTGAAGTGCTGATGAATGCCTATCACCAGAGCGCCTACAGCTCGATCACCGCACTGCTTGAGTCACCCTCGTCGTTCAACGTGCTGAAAGACGCCATCACCACGAATCCCGAATTGAGCCAATCGCCAATCGCCGAGCCGGATTTCTACGCAGCACAAGGCGGGACGCTGGGAATGGCGATGCGCATTGTTGGCTGGCTCGTGGCCAGCATCATGTCGGTTGGCGCACTGTTCGCCGCGGTCAACGCGCTGTACGCATCAGTGGAAACCCGCACGGTGGAAATCGCGACGCTGCGAGCCCTCGGCTTCAGCAGCCTGCCGGTGGTGACTTCAATCCTTGCGGAAGCGCTGGTGCTTTGCGCCAGCGGCGCGATCATCGGTGGCGCCATCGCTTACCTGCTCTTCAATGGCTATACGCTGTCGACCATCAGCGGCGCGTCGTTCACACAGATCCAGTTTGCGTTCCTGGTCAGCCCCGCGCTGTTCAGCAAAGGCGTGCTGTGGTCCTGTGGCCTCGGCATTATTGGCGCAATGCCGCCGATGATCACCGCCGCGCGGCTACCCATCGCCGACGCGCTCAGGGACTGAACCACCGCCATATCGCAACGATATGGAGCTATTTTTCCCTATAGTGATTGTTACTCATCCTACATCGCGAATGCCGTTTGCTACGGCATGATTGCGTCATTGCTCGCTGAACGCGGGCCGTCACACAGGATTTCACCATGCGCAGCCTCAAACAACTTCTCGATACTTATGCCGAAAGCCACCAGAACCCAGTGAATCAGTGGATTCACGTTTTCTGCGTACCTGCGATTTTCTTCGCTACGCTCGGCCTGTTGTGGTTGGTGCCAATTGGTCGCTTCATTCCCGGCGTACCGGCAGACATCGCGCCAAGCATCAACCTCGCCACCGTGTTCGCACTACTCGTCGGCCTGCCTTATTACCTGCGCCTTTCCGTTGGCAGCCTGTTGATCGGCACGGTATGGACGCTGCTGAGCTTCGCCGCCATCGTCGCCATCCAAGCGCAAGGCTGGTCCTTGTTTTGGATCAGCGCCATTGTTTGGATTGTGGCTTGGGCCGTGCAGTTCTATGGCCACCACGTTGAAGGCGCCAAGCCTTCATTTGCAGACGACGTGCAGTTCCTGATGATTGGGCCATTGTTCGTGATGCAGAAGATCAACCGCCTGGTCACCACCGGCAGCATTCACCCAACGACGCATTAATCGCTGCGGCGCCCTAAGCACCTTTGCTTTAGGGCGCCCAGTTTTCTGCTTTGAGCAGTTCGCTGACGCGACTGCGAATGTCATCTCTGATTTCGCGCACGCGATTTCCAGATTGTCCTTTTGGATCTTGCAGCGGCCAATCCGCACGACGCAGGCCCGGCACATACGGGCACTCATCTCCACAGCCCATCGTCACCAACAGCGTTGCGCCTTGCGCCAACTCTGCTGTCAGCTTCTGCGGAATGGCATTGGAGAGATCAATGCCGACTTCCAACATCGCCTCTAAAACTTCTGGGTGTACACGTGCTGCTGGCTGTGTGCCTGCAGAAATCGCGCGCGCTTTGGCCGGATCCGCCAAGTGATCGAAGTACGCCGCAGACATTTGCGAACGACCTGCGTTGTGAACGCAGGCAAAGATCACCGTTTTCATTTTTGCACTCCTTCGTCAGCGTCATGCGGAACAACGACGTTCGAAGCGGTAGTGGGCAAAGATGGAATTAACCATCGAAAAATTGCAGTGGCGGCAAAAGCGCCAACGAGCTGGGCAGCGATAAACAGCGGCGCATCTGCGGGCTGAATGCCTGAGAAAGTATTGGTCGCCGCCCTAGCAAGGGTCACTGCAGGATTTGCGAATGATGTTGAGGCAGTGAACCAGTACGCACCGACGATATAGCCTGCCACTGCAAACGGCACCATTGATGAACGCGACCTCGCACAACCCCAAATGACCGACAGCAAACCAAACGTTGCGACAAATTCACTGAAGGCTTGAGCAGCACCAGCGCGCTCGTGCAGTGATGCGCTATAGACCGGCTCACCAAACATCAGATGCGCAGCCGCAACACCCACAAAAGCGCCGATGATCTGCGCCAACACATAGATCGGCACTTCGCGCCAAGGCAGCCCACCTTGCGTCGCATCTGCCAACGTCACCGCAGGATTGAAGTGCGCGCCAGAGATGGGGCCAAACGTCAGGATCAATGCCATCAATACACCGCCAGTAGCGATGGAGTTCGCAAGCAAAGCGATGGCGACGTTACCTCCTGCCAAACGCTCGCCCATGATTCCCGAGCCGACGACTGCTGCAAGCAATAACGCAGTGCCAAGACCTTCAGCAACTGCACGTCTCGCCAACGTCATGGCTTGACCTCACAAGACTTGCCTTCACAGCAACTCTCAGTGAGATAGCCCAACAACTCGTTCATCGCTTTAAAGTCTGGCGCGTAATAAATGAACCGACCTTCTTGCCGCGATTTGAGAAGCCCAGCGTTCGTCAGTTCCTTGAGGTGAAACGACAGCGTTGCCGCTGACACTTTCAACGCCCCTTGGATATCGCCTACACAAAGTCCGTCGGCGCCCTTCCGGACCAGCAGCCTGAAGATGGCGAGGCGGCTTTCCTGCGCTAGCGCCGCAAGTCGAGTGACAGCAATTGTTGATTTCATATTTCGATATTTATCGAAATATGAATTGCCGTCAATAGTTGTCACATAACATTCATATTCGGATGACCGCACGCGCATACAATGTCGCGCTTTGTTTTTTGAATATTTGAACCCTGAATGGCGCGTCGGCCAGAACCATTACCTGAACTGGAACAACTTCAAGCCCTGATCAAACGGGCTGGCGGGCTGCTGCGCACGGAGGTTTTGGGCGAGGTCGTGAATCGCGGCGAACGTTTTCCGGTTCATTGCATTGAGATGGGCTCTACTGCGCCAGAGGTTCCCGCTATTGGTTTCTTCGGCGGCGTGCATGGCGTCGAACGCATCGGCACGCAGGTGTTGCTGGCTTATCTGCACACGCTGGTGGAGCGTCTGCGCTGGGACGATACGTTTGCACAAATGCTCGATCACGTTCGCATCGTGTTCGTGCCGTTGATTAATCCAGCAGGCATGCGCAATCAAACGCGCTGCAATGGCAATGGCGTGGACTTGATGCGTAATGCACCGGTCGACGCCGGCTCTGGTGCACATTGGCTATTGGGCGGACAACGCTTAAGCAAACATCTGCCTTGGTATCGCGGCCGTCGCGATGAACCCATGCAGGACGAAGCGCAAATGGTTTGCCGCGTTGTGCAGGAAAAATTATTCCCGCACAAATTCAGCATGGCGATTGATTGCCACTCGGGTTTCGGTACGCGTGATCGTTTGTGGTTTCCTTACGCGCGCACGAGTGAGCCGATTGATTGTCTCGCTGAGATTTATTCTCTGCGCACCCTGTTCCGCAACACTTATCCGCATCACAGCATCTATGTGATTGAACCACAGTCGCGCCAATACACCACGCACGGCGATCTTTGGGATTATCTCTACGATCAGTCGAAGACGCAGGCACAGGGCTTGTTCATTCCCTTCACGCTGGAGCTAGGTTCTTGGCTTTGGGTCAAGAAGAATCCTTGGCAAATGTTGCGCATGCCCGGCATGTTCAATCCGATTGAGCCGCATCGTCACATGCGCATTCTGCGCACGCACTTAACGTTGTTCGACTTTATGACGCGCGCTTCAATCTCGCATCAACGCTGGCGGCCGATCGAGTCGATACGGCCGTGGCTGCATGATTCTGCAGTGGCGTATTGGTCGCAGAGCAGCAAGGATGCGCTGGCAGCGCGGGAGCTGCGCCGCTAGTCCTATTCCGTCGCGCGCGGTGCGTTTTGATGCTGCTGGTAAAGAGGATGATCTGGCGGAAACTTCAATCCAGTCGGCGACCATTCCGGCGGCCCAAAAATCCAAGCCAGTTTGTGCGACCACTTCTTCGCGTGCCAAGCCTCGCGCCACAAATGCGCGAACTCATGGAAGATCACGCGATCAAGGCGATTGGTATTGATGTTGGTGACGAGGCCGTATTTCACCGGCACATCGTCGCGCTCTTCTTGGAACGTTCCGAACATCTTGTCCCAGATGATCAGAATGCCCGCGTAGTTCTTGTCGATATAAATGCCGTTGCTGCCGTGATGAACACGGTGATGCGAAGGCGTGTTGAAGACTTTTTCGAACCAACCCATACGGCCGATCGCTTCGGTGTGGATCCAGAACTGATACAACAAGCTCACACCGGCCTGCACCGCAATGGCTGCAGGGTGAAAGCCCAACCAAGCCAACGGTAACCAGTAGATAAATCCATAGGCTGGTTCCAACGTCGATTGACGCAGCGCAGTGCCGAGGTTGTAGTACTCGCTGGAGTGATGATTCACGTGCTCGCTCCAGAACAAGCGGACGCGATGAGCAAAGCGGTGATACCAGTAGTAGCAAAAGTCATCAGCCAAAAAAAGCAGTGGCCAAGTCCACCACGTCAGCGGCGATAACTCATACACGCGATGCTCGTAGACCCAAGCAAACGCCAGCACCACGTAAAGACCACAAATCGCCATCATCGCTAGCTTGATCACGCCAAGGCTGATGCTGGTCCAGTAATCGCGCCACTCATAACCGCGCAGGCCAACCACACGCGGCGCGCGCTTGAGGGTGTACAGCTCCAGCCCGATCAAAATCAGAAAATAGGGAATGGCTGCAATCAGCATGTATTGCGCCAACCAGTTGATTGTCTCCATCCCTCTCTCCCAGCGCCGTACATTGCTGCGCGTATTTTGACGCTGTGATTATGCGCTAGGCCGCAGCCTGCTCGTCACTAGTAATCTCGACCTGCTCAGGCCGCGTCCACTCTGGCGGCGCCCACAAATGTTTGATGCGCTGCGTCAGCGACCCGGGACGCATCACGTCACGCCACATGTCGATGAACTCGTGGAAGTTGAGCGTGAGCACGTTATAGCTGCGCACTTGGCGCGTGATGCCGTAATCGACCTGTGCCTGCTCTTCAGCATAGGTGCCAAACCAGCGATCGAAGATGATCAACACGCCACCGTAATTCTTGTCGATGTATTCCTCATTGCGGCCATGATGGACGCGATGGTTGGAAGGCGTATCGAAGATGTACTCGTACCAAGCTGGCAGCTTGCCGACAGATTCGGTGTGCACAAAATATTGATACGACAAATCCACTGCATACAGGAAGAACACCACGGCTGGCGGCACGCCCAGTAACACGAGCGGCATAAAGAACAGCCACCAACCCGTGATCGAGTACAACAAGCTCTGACGCATCGCCGTCGTAAAGTTCATGCGCTCACTGGAGTGATGAACCACATGCGCACTCCAAAACCAGCGCACGCGATGCGAGGTACGGTGAAACCAGTAGTAGCAAAACTCGACCGCAACGAAGATCGGCAGAATCGTCCAGCCGTTGATCGGCATATCGAACAAACGGTGCTCATAAAACCAAGTGACCGCAGCGGCAGTGAACAAGGCGTGAGCGATCAGCTCAAACACCTGATAGCTGGCACCAAGACCGAGGTTGGCCATGATGTCGCGCCATTCAAACTGGCGACGCTGACCGCGATTCTTCATGACGCGCAGTTCAATCATGAAAGCGATCAGAAACACCGGCGACATACCGATCAGCAGCACCTGTTTCCAGTCCACATCGCCGCCGCCAAACATCGTCTGTAGCCACTCGGTTGCTGCCTGCATGGTCTCTCTCGCTCTAGGTTTTATGAAGCTGCTGCATTTTCGGCCTACAGGGCGCTATTCTCTTGACTCGCCATGCCAAATCCTTTGACCGCCCACGCCACCGGCAACTCCGCGTCCCTCGCCTACCTGCGCGGGCTGCTGGACTATGTGCAGGCGCGTGGCCTGACGACGGATCAGCTACTAAACGGCAAGCAGATCAAGCTCGACGACCGCGACGCACGCCTTCCTGAGAGTGAATGTGCTGCCCTCTTCGACCGCGCGGCCACGCTACTCAATGACGATGCCATCGGCCTGCACGCTGGCGAGCAAATCCGCCCCGGCCATTACGGCGCGCTTGGTTATGTTGCGATGAACTGTGCGACCTTGGGCGAAGCCCTCGCCGGTCTGCGTCGCTATCACGCACTGGTGCTGGATATCGGCCCGATGGAACAAACGATGGAGAACGGCCAGCTTTGCTTAAGCTGGAATCCTGACGTTAAACATCCTTATCGCCAGATGGCGGAATACAACCTCGCGGGCCTCGTGACGTTTTCACGCTGGATCAGCGGCCGTCGCAACAATCCGCTGCGGATTGATTTCACTTACGCCGCACCTGCAAATCTCACCGAACACGAACGCGTATTAGGTTGCCCGATTCGCTTCAGCCAAGATCGTTATCGCTTGGTCATGGCCGTGGAGTGGCTGGCACAGCCGCTGATCCAACCCGACGCCGCGATGCGCACGATGATGGAACAGCTTGCCGAACGTCAGATGCAATCACTGACGCGTGGCGATGCCATCACCGATGCACGCGCAGCGATTGCACGACATCTCGGTGAAGGCGATGTAGAACTCAGCGCCATCGCCAAGCAACTCAATCTCAGCAGCCGCACGCTGCAACGCAAGCTGCAAGACGCCAACGTGAGCTTCACCCAACTCGTCGACGACGTACGCCGCGAATTAGCCGAACGTTATCTTGCCGACGCTGCACTCGATCTGGTCGATATCGCCTTCCTGCTCGGCTACTCCGAACAAAGCGCCTTCACCCGCGCCTACAAACGCTGGACGGGTCGCGCGCCTGCGGCATCGCGTGGGCGCTAACAATATTCGACTCAAGTTAGTTAGCATGCGCGCCTAACTATTAAGGACTGCAAAATGAGTGACTTTCCGAGCGACATCTATACCGAACCCAAAGACCAAGATGTCGACACCCTGCGCAACCTCGGCCCGCTTGCTGGCATGGCCGGCATTTGGGAAGGCACTCGTGGTCTTGATGTAAAACCAAAAGCAGAAGGCCCGAAGAAACAGGCCTATGTTGAACGCATTGAACTACAGCCGATTGATCCGCAAACCAACGGCCCGCAGTTGCTCTACGGCCTGCGCTATCACACACACATCACCAAGCCAGGACAGGTAAAGACCTACCACGATCAGGTTGGTTACTGGCTGTGGGAGCCCGCAACCGGCGGCATCATTCACACCATCGCCATTCCACGTGGTCAGGTCGTGATGGCTTATGGCAATGCTGCAGCAGACGCCAAGACTTTTGCGGTGGCTGCGACAGCTGAAGATCTGTCTTTTGGTATTCGCTCTGCGCCCTTCATTGAGCATGCTTTCCGCACAACGGAATTCCGCATGACCGTGAGCATCAATGCCGATGGAACGTGGTCTTACGACGAAGACACGGTGATGATGATCAAAGGCTTGGTCGAGCCCTTCCATCACACCGACAACAACGTGCTGCACAAGATCGCAGAACCCACACCCAACCCGCTAGCGCGCAAGTAAAGTCATGGCAACCGGTTGGGCACAAGATGGCGCAGTGCAGGAACAGATCGACGCAACGATCAAAGATGCAGTGGCGCGCGCACGTGACAACCTGCAGACAGGTCCGAGC
This sequence comes from Pseudomonadota bacterium, assembly GCA_040387055.1. Classification (GTDB taxonomy): domain Bacteria; phylum Pseudomonadota; class Gammaproteobacteria; order Nevskiales; family Nevskiaceae; genus Stenotrophobium. Next base: position 18,942 of record JAZKEM010000214.1, read on the forward strand.
TTGAGTCATTGCTCAGAGTGCGGTGAAGAAATTCCAGAGCGACGTCGGCAAGCCATTGCCGGCGTTCGTCTTTGCGTAAGCTGCCAGCAAACACATGACAGCGAAACCGCCACCTTCAGCGGCTACAACCGGCGCGGCAGCAAAGACAGTCAATTACGTTGATATGTTGTGAACCGCAGGGCGGGAGCATCCCACCTTCCGCGTCTTTAACCACGTCCCAGCAACAAGCCCTTCTCAATCGGCACAAACTTAGTCGCCGCACGAATCAGCGATGATGCCGTGAGTTGCTCAACGCCATAGACCTCAACCACAACCTGATGCTTCTCCCGAGCCCGATCAAGCAACTGATCGAAATCACCATCGCCGGAAGCCAGCACAACGACGTCAGCACTCGAAGCATGTTCCATCACATCCAAAGTGATGCCAACGTCCCAATCGCCTTTTGAAGATCCATCCGCACGCTGAATGAAGGGCTTCAACTTCACCTCAAACCCAATCGCACGCAGAATGTTCTGAAACTGCTTCTGCTTTTCATCACCACGATCAATCGCAAATGCCGTCGCCTTCACAACCTGCCGATTGTGCGTCGCCATCTTCCAGAAAGCGTTGTAGTCAAAATTGCAGTTGAATGCCTGCTTGGTCGTGTAATAAATATTTTGCACATCAACAAACAGCGCTACTTTTTCCAATGTGGAATGCCTCGGATGATGGATTACTTATTCCATAGCGGTTCGGTTATACATCAAACATCTGGAGAAAAAGCTTCGTAACCGATCATATATCCATCTACAGGAGAAACAGTGCTCACATCCAAACCCAGAAATGTCACCGTTCTATTTCTATCGTCATCATCAAGATTCAGTATTGGACAAAGATTGAAGCCATTCTGACGTGCAACCCCATATTGGAAGTATCCACCCACACTACGGTTTTCTTGTCTTTTCAACATTTCGCTGAGCACAGACACGAGACTTTTTGGTTTTCCGGACCGGCTAACTTCGGAAAGTATTTTTAAAAATTCTTTTTCGCCACTTCCCAGAAGTTGGAATCCATGACGTCGTAGTTGCAACCTGCCTATCACCATCTTAAACATGGGATCCGCCATGTTTGACACTATAACGAACGCTTGATGCTCTTTTTGAACAGGACAAAACCCGAAGATAAAGGCATCGAAGAAATAACTAGATACTGCTGCCCCATTGGAACGCGATGACATCTCAATCACATTTCGTTCACCAACCGATCGGAACAGTTTCGCAATAGCCTCTAAAGAAACTGCACCACTGGGATGCGAGCCAATACCGGCCAGACTTTGAGTGCATGCAGCCGCTATTGCATGAGTGCTAGTTGCCGAAAGTGTGCTTCCAGCAAACGCAAATCCAAAACTGTGGGTATGAGCTACTGTCCATTGCTTAGAAATGTCTTGCTTCCAGCATGTCACCGGGATGGGCAAAATTTTGGGGCCGTTATCTGTAGTGATTGCATTTCCGCTACTAATCCGCGAATCAGATGCGCAATTTATTGCTTTGGATTGATCGTCGTACCAGAGAACAATGATTGTCATTTGATTGCCGCCCTCCCCCAAAAACCCTTTAGCTCACGTAGGGCGGGTTAGCTCAGCGTAACCCGCCGTTCCCGCGCTCCACATGACTGGCGGGTCTTGACCCGCCCTACACAAGATTCGCTCAACTACTTTTGCGCTGGTGCAGTGCGATAAGCACTAGGCGATTGCCCAGTCCACCGCTTAAACGCACGATTAAAACTGCTGGCATCAGAAAAGCCCAGTAAGTAAGTAATCTCACCGAGGCTGTAGCCGGGATCACGTACATACGACAAGGCCAGATCGCGCCGCGTATCGTTGAGTAGCTCGGTGTATGAGGTGCCTTCTTCCGCCAATTTTCGCTGGAAGTTTCGCGGGCTCATATGCAGCGTGTCGGCAACTTTTTCTTGTGAGGGTTCGCCGTTCGGCAGTTGTTCGATCAGCGCTGCATGCACGCGTGCGCGCAGGTTTTGTTTTTCCATCTGCGCGAGATAGCGCACGACGACTTCATCGTTGTGGCGTGCGAGTTCTGGATTGGCGCCTTCCAGCTTTTGTTCGAACTCATCGCGCGCAAACCACAGTGCGTTTTGTGTATCACCAAAAGTTATCGGCGCACGGAATGCACGTTCATACGCGGAGAGATTGTGTGGCGATGTGCGGCGCAGGGATATCGCGAGCGGCGAGAATTCGCGGCGATACAAACCACGACACAAGCGCACCAATAACAAAGCAAAAGCATCAATCGCTTCTGGTGCGGGCTGTGCGCTGCCTTCTGGCGGGCAGATGCCGAAGCGATAGCGATCACCATCGAGCTCAAAAGTGAGATCGGCTGCATCAGTGACCAAACGGAAGTAACGCAACATGCGCTCAAAGGCTTCGCGCAGTGTGGTGCTGGCGGTGAGTGAATAGCCGAGTGCATGGAAAGTGGTTTGGTTGACGTAACGGGCTACGGTCAGTCCGAAGGCTTCGTCGGCCGTCGCGGTGACGGCCAAGCGCCAGAGCCGCGTGGTGGCATCGACGGCATAGCGCGCATTGGGGTCGTCGAGCGTCGCACGGTCCAGCCCCGCTTCGGCAAACAGCCGCGCACTGTCCACGCCAGCAGCATCCAGCGCCTTGCGGATGGCTTTGGCCCAGCTGGTGAGTGCGGTGGCGGTCTGTTTCATAGATTAAGTTTGCGCTCTTGGAGGAGCGTTCGGCGGCAGCCTTTGGCTAAGGCAGCACATTTAATAGTCCGCAGAGGATGTCGTGGCGAGCTGCGTTATGGCAAGTACTATCGCGCCTGAACCCCCTGCCGCTAGGGCCAAATAACTGGCTGGGAGCTTGTGAGACCTTATGCTAAGTTGCCGCCGGTATCGGCCCATTATTATTAAAAAAATCTCACTGAGAGCATGCAAACCATGAACCGTCTCCTTCTGTTGACCGCAGTCAGTCTCTCTGCCTTGGCAAGCCTTAGCGCTTGCTCAAAAAGCAGTTCGCCAACCGGGTCGACCTCGGAAGACATCAGCAAGCTCCCCCCGTTGCCACCACCGAAAGCAAAGTGCGGCCCGGGCTCAAACCCTGAAACCGGCACACAAGGACGCGTGAGCCGTGCAGAGCACGAAAGCGGCCGCGCCGCAGAAGGCTATACCTGTAACACCGAACTAGTGGGCTCTTACAACGTGCCGAATGCCGTGGGCACGGTCGGCGGCTTTAAGGTGGAGCGCTACACCGACGCAGCCGGCCACGACTGCGCTTACTACGACTCGACGCTGCTATTCCCCACCAACCTGATTGACTTTAAGGGCGGCGTTAACGTGCTCGACATGACGGACCCGACCAATCCTGTGCTCACCGCACAGCTCGTCACGCCGGCGATGTTGTCGCCGCATGAATCCGTCATCGTCAGCCATCAGCGCGGCGTGCTCGCTGCGGTGTTGGGCAACCCGGCCTTTTACCCGGGCCTGGTTGATCTCTACGACATCTCGCAGGATTGCCGTCATCCGGTCTTTAAATCATCTACGCTCACCGGCGTACTCGGCCACGAAAGCGGCATCTCACCGGATGGCAATACTTTTTACTCTGCATCACCCGGCACACCAACGCTGACGGCGATCGATATTTCGAATCTGATGCTGCCAGTGCCATTACTCACTGCGCCGATCATGTCTCACGGCCTCACCATTGGCGCTGACGGCAACCGCGCTTATGTGGCTGCAGGCGGCGGTGCGGGCATGATCATTCTTGATAGCTCTGACATTCAGTCACGCAAAGCCAACCCAGAGCTGCGCGAAATTTCGCGCATCCAATGGGACTCCATGAGCATTCCGCAGAATGCGATTCCCATCACCATCAAGGGCCATCCTTATGTGGTGGAAATTGATGAATACACCGACTCCACCACGGGCGGCGGCGCAGGCAAGATCGGCGCGGGTCGCATCATTGATATCGGCGACGAGAAAAATCCCAAGGTCATCTCCAATCTGCGCTTGGAAGTTCATCAGCCAGAAAATAAAGCTGCGCGCGATGGCGATCCAGGCGCTGCTGTTCCGGTACAGGGTTACGGCGGCCACTACTGCAATGTGCCGACGCGCGTGGATCCAACGATTGTGGCTTGCAGCATGATCATCTCCGGCCTGCGCATATTTGATATTCGCGATCCGCATAATCCGAAAGAAGTCGCTTACTACAATGCGCCGGTGTTTCCACGCATCACGCCGATCTTTGAGGCGAGCAACTGGGCCATGTCGAGTCCGTCGTTTGTGCCAGAGCGTAAAGAGATCTGGTACACCGATGGCTACAGCGGTTTCTACGTGATCCGTGTAACCAATGGTGCTTGGAAGTAAGCGTGTAGAAATAACGTAGACGTAAAATCTTTCGCGCGACAGGGAGTTGCTTATGATCCGTTTGCTTGCTGGTTCTGTTATTGCCATCGCTACGCTCGCAGGGATCAGCGCTTGCTCAAGAAGCAGCTCTCCCGAGGCCACCGATAACGGTGGCCTCGTATCGTTAGCGGCAACGCCACAAGCAAAGTGTGGTCGTGGTTCGCGACCAGAGACAGGCATGCAAGGACGCGTAAGCCAAGCAGATCAGGACAATGGTCTTGCTGCGCTTGGATTCACTTGCAACACAGAGCTGGTGGGTTCGCACACAACGCCGAACGCAATTGGTTCGGTCGGCGGATTTAAAGTGGTGCGCTATGTCGATGCCGCAGGTCATGACTGCGCTTACTACGACACCACGTTTATTTACCCCGCCAACATTCTCGACGAAACCTCCGGCGTGAATGTGCTCGACATGAGCGATCCAAAAAATCCTGTGCTCGTCAAATCACTCAACACGCCAGCGATGTTGTCGCCGCATGAATCGTTGGTGGTGAATGAGAAACGCGGCGTGCTGGCTGCGGTGCTCGGCAATCCTGCATTCGGGCCGGGCTTAGTCGATCTCTACGATATCTCGCAGGATTGTCGCAATCCGGTTTGGAAATCGACAACGCTGACCGGCGTGCTCGGCCACGAGAGTGGCATGTCACCCGATGGCAACACGTTCTACTCCGCCTCGCCCGGCACACCCACGCTGACGGCGATTGATATCTCCGATCTTTCGAATCCGAAAATACTGGCGATTTTGCCCTACGCCACACATGGCCTGACGATTAGCGCAGATGGCAATCGCGCTTATCTCGCAGCGGTTGGCATTCCGGGTGCGGCCTGCGCTTATGCATTGAGTTGCGATGTGCCGGATCCGAATCATGATCGTGGACTGATCATTCTCGACGTCTCCGAGATTCAAGCGCGCAAACCGAATCCGCAAGTGCGTGAAGTTTCTCGACTCAATTGGCCAGCGATGTCGATTCCACAGAACGCAATTCCGTTCACCAGGAATGGCCGCCCGTATTTGCTGGAGATCGACGAATTCGCGCGCGGCGGCTTCCCCGCCACCGGCCTGCCGGGCCCCGTCGGTAATGTCGGCGCTGCACGCATTATCGACATCGGCGATGAAAAAACGCCGAAGGTTATTTCCAATCTGCGCCTTGAAGTTCACAACCCAGAAAATTTTGCCGCTATCGCCAACGATCCGGGCGCGAGCTTCATTGGTCAGGGTTATGCCGGACATTACTGCAACGTATCGAGTGCCGTGAACCCCACGATTGCCGCATGCACGATGATCCTCTCAGGCCTGCGCATATTCGATATCCGCGACGTGCATCACCCCAAAGAAATCGCCTACTTCAACGCACCCCAATATCCACGCATCACACCCGTGCTGGTGCAAAGTAATTTTGCGATGGCACAGCCAACGTTTGTGCCAGAGCGCAAAGAGATTTGGTACACGGATGCGTATAGCGGCTTCTACGCTGTACGCGTCACGAATGGCATGTGGTGATGCTGCTGTAAATTCTCAGAGAATTTACGGCCCTATTATTTCGCCAGAGAAGCATCAACCTCTCGTGTGAATTCCAGAATGGTCTTGGCGACAAATTCCGGATTGTCATAAGACGGATCGTGGCCACAATCGGGCAGTACGACGTAAGAATCTAGGCCGAGCAAATCAAGCAGTGGCTGACCAAATTTTTCGAACGGCAGCACCTTATCGAACTCGCCCCAAGTCACACGCAGCGGTGTCTTGCAGTCTGGTGGCAGCGGCTGCATCGGCTTGATGTTTTCATCCATATATTCTTCGATGATGGTGAGGCGCTGGAGCTTGTCGAGATGCTCGCGCGCATCGGCTGCTGGCATGCGATCTCCATGCTGCGAGCCACCAGCCAGCAGAAGCTTGCGCAATGCGGGCACACCCACGGCGATCTTCATCAGCGGGATCAGATAGGGCAGCAACTTGAATGAGGCGCGGCCCTTGCGCATGAAGTCGACCATGTCGCTCTCATTGCGCCAAGCACCAGCAGGCGACAGACCGAGCGATGAACGTGCCAAACCGAATCGCGCCATTTCAAAAACCATCCAACCACCCAGCGAACAGCCGACGAAGTGAGCATCGCTGATGCCGCGTGCTTTGAGCTGTTCGGCGAAAGCTTCAGAGATGCTCACTGGGCTAGCGCGTTTCTTCAGTGGCAGACCACCAACATGACCTGGCAACGTCGGAATAATCACTCGATGATGCGGTTCCAGAAACGGCAATAGCGGCTTGTACTGTCGCCATGTTGCGGTGAAACCGTGCAGCAAGATCAGCGTGCTGCCGTTTGGGTTTCCGCCTTCGTACCACTCTGGAAATTGGTTCGGATCTGAAGTCATGTTGTTTGTCGCTCTTAGAAATCAAGGCTGAGACGGAGCGTGATCGTGCGCGACGGATTGAGGTTATAAAGGTTGAATGGCGCAATCACCGGCGCCGCCAATGGCTTCACGACCTGCCCGCCAATGGCCACAGTCTCGTTAAGAATATTGCTGATGTTTAAAGCAAGCTTGGGATGCAACTCCCACGCATCGCTGGAGAAAATGAGTCCAGCATCCCAAGTGCCGTAACCGTTGATGCGAAGGCTATGCACGATGTCGTTATAGCCTTTGCCGACATAGTTGTAACCGGTGTTGGCACCGACATTAAAGATGCCGAACGGGCGCAAGTACTGGATCGAACCGTTGTATTGCACCGGCGCTGCACCAGGCAGTTCTTGTCCCGACTTGACCGGAACATTGCCGGAAGCGGTGAATGGCGTAGTGATGCGAGCATCAGTAAGTGCGCCGGTGAGTGACAGATTGAGACCATCAATCGGCGTGTACCACAGCAGACTGGCTTCGAAGCCTTTGCTCACTGCGCCAGAAACGTTATCGCTGTAGCCGAGTGGGATGCCTTGAGTCTGCTGCGCAATGATCGGATTCTTGTAGTTGATATAGAACGCGGTGATATCCGCATTGAGTGTTTGATCGAGCCAACTAGTGCGCAAACCGATTTCGTAGTTCCACAAGGTGTCGGACTTGAATGTTGGTGGCACACCGTTGGTCGGCGTTGCCGGCGCGATCTGCACACCACCGAAGCGATAGCCTTTGGCCGCTTGGGTATACACGGACATGTCTTCAGAGAATTTCCAAGTTGCAGTGAACTTGGGATTGATGCCGCGCTCGCTGATCTCGGTGCGGTTATCGACAGGCATGCCGTTGTTCGCTGCCAGCACTAACACCCCACCACCGATGAAGCCACCACTGACTGTCGTTTGATAGAAACGTGCACCAGCGCTGAGCTCAACGCTGTCCCAAGGTCTGTAAGTGAAATCAGCGAACAGCGCTTTCTCGGTGGACTCACTGTGAGAGACACCATTGAGTAGTGTCAGCTGATCTGTCACTGGCGAGAGCGGCAAGCCCAATTGATTGAACAGCTGCTGCAACGCGCTCTGGCCACCGACGAGGTCTTCCAACAAATTGATGTTGGCACTCGTGCCGAAATCCATTTTGTAGCGATAGAAGTAAGCACCGGTCAGCCAGCTGAACGCACCATCGCCGGTGGATTGCAAACGCACTTCTTGCGACAACGCTTTGGAATATTCGTAGGTTGGCGAAGTGCCCGCGAGCATCGGTGGATAACCTTGTGGCGGCTTGCCAACCAGTACGGCAGTTTGATCCTGGAGCTGCTTGGCGTCTTTGAAAAGATAGGAAGTCAGCGCGACCAATTTGAACGAGTCGAAGTTACGACCCAACTCGAAACTATCCAGACCAAATTTGTTGTCAGCAGGTGACTTCGTGACTGGAGTCGAGTTTTCACGCGTGCCTTCGATCCCGTCGGTGAAGAAGAGTGCATCCGGCGAGTGAAAATCCTGCGCGAGATGCGTGAACTTCAAGCGCCACTCGCCCGGTTCCCACAGCAGTATGGCGCGGTATTGATTGCCACCGCCCTTGTTGACGTCCTTTTCGCCGCTGAACCCATCGTCGATAACACCGGGATAGTTGCGTCGCACATAGGCGAGACGCAGCGCAAGGTTGTCGTCCTTGAGTAAGGGAATGTTGACTGCAATGCCGCTAGTCACGGCGAGCGAGCCTTGATCTGGCTTCACCATCTGCGAGAAAGCGCGCGCCTGCCACTCGCCCTGCACTGGTTGTTGTAATTCGTAGCGGATCGCGCCGGACAGCGCAGCACCACCAAACAATGTGCCCTGTGGTCCCTTGAGCACTTGTACGCCAGAGAGATCAAAAGCGGAAAGATCAGGAACGATGCTGGCCAGATATGGATCGGTGAAAGCGGTGTCGCCGACAAAGAATCCGACCGGAGAAGGTGTGACTGAAGCTGGGTTGGTATCCGTGCTGATACCGCGAACGGTGACGCG
>JAZKEM010000215.1:0-19062 GCA_040387055.1 Pseudomonadota bacterium
AGATTGCGCGGAATGGTCCACTCTTCCAGCACCATGCCGAGCTGTTCCATGTCGGCCACCATGCGCTTCAATATCTTGGGATTACCACGCGCCGCAAGGCCCGAGTTGTTCCGCGGAATCAGGGTTTCAAAGCGCTCAAGCATTAATGCGCGGTCCTTGTGCGGCAATCCATTCGATTGCTTGGAACGCGCCCAAGACATGACGATCTGGTATTCCTGCGCGGTGGTTACGAAGCCCTGATTTGGCATCGCAACAATCACCAGATCACCATTACGGCTGGCACGGCCACCGTTTAGGGCGCTATCGAGAATACTTTTGGTTGCCACGTCCACTCCATGTGATGAGCTCGAGCATAGTCCCTTAGCGCGTTGGTCGTATGAAAGCGTTGATTCATCGCGGATTTTGCCCTATCTCAATTAGGTCAACTTAATCTGGCTGCATCCGTTTTTGCTAAATTGCACTATAAGTACCTGAACGCTGTCCAAGCGTTAACCCTTAGGAGGTTTTGGTCATGAACATCTTCCGCACTGTTGCTATGGCATCTCTGCTTGGTATTACCCTGCTGGCAGGCTGCGCCTCGCCGGAACGCCGCATCGAGAAAGATCCAGCGAGTTACAGCAAGTTAACGCCGCTGCAACAGGAGCAGGTCCGCAAAGGCGATATCTCGATTGATATGCCGGATTTTGGCGTTGAACTGGCTTTGGGCAAACCCGACAACATCACTGAGCGCATCGATGCCAAGGGCTCGGTCAGTATCTGGCACTACAAGAAGCAAGATACGACGACGACCTCTGTCGACTATATCGGTTTCTATAACCCGTATTTTTATCCTGGGTTTGCACCGGTGATCGTCAACAACACGAAACCTGCCGGTGATCGCGTTCGCGTATCTTTCAGCAATCAGAAAGTCATTGCGATTGAACGCGAGTTGAAACGCTAGGTTTTATTTGCCGATGCAGAACTGACTGAAAATCTTGCCCAGCAGATCATCACTGCTGAACTGGCCGGTAATTTCAGCCAAAGCTTCCTGGGCTAGTCGCAGTTCTTCTGCGGCTAGCTCGGGTGTTACACCTTCCAGCAATCGTGCTTGTGCATCTTGACTAAACGCCAGCGCGCGTCGCAAAGCATCAACATGGCGCGTACGTGCAGAGAAGATTCCTTCTGCGTTATCGGTAACGCCGGCGATACGTTTGATCGCTTCGGTTAATAGTTCTATACCCACGCCTTCTGCTGCGCTGAGTCGGATCAATTCATAATCGTGGCTTGTTGCGGTATTCGGCGGATGTCCGCTGAGATCGCATTTATTGGCAATGACTAAAACCTTGAGCTGTGTTGGCAGCTGTTTCAACAGCGCTTGATCTTCTGGCGTAATGCCTACGCGATCATCCACGAGATAAAGTGCAATTTCAGCTTGTGCCAAGGCGGCCCAAGCACGACGAATGCCTTCGCGTTCCACTGGATCATCGGATTCACGCAGACCTGCGGTATCTACAACCGTCAGTGGCAAATCATCCAGCACAATATTTTCACGCAAGACGTCACGCGTGGTGCCAGCAATTTCGGTGACGATTGCTGCTTCACTGCCTGCGAGACGATTCAGCAGCGTGGATTTGCCGACATTCGGTTGTCCGGTCAACGTCACCGTGATGCCTTCACGCAAACGGCGGCCACGCGCAGCCTGTGTGATCAGCGTATGCAAATGTTCAATCAGCGTCGCCAATCTTGTGCGTAGTTTGTCGTCTGCGAGCCAATCAATATCTTCGTCAGAAAAATCCAGTGCGCCTTCAATGAACACGCGGAGTTGAATCAGCTCATCGACTAATGCGTAGATGCGTTTGGAGAATTCACCATCAAGCGAGCGTGATGCTGCACGCGCGGCTTGTGCGCTAGCCGCGTCAATCAAATCGGCGATCGCTTCGGCCTGCGCTAGATCAATGCGGTTGTTGAGAAATGCGCGCTCAGAAAATTCACCGGGTCGCGCCACGCGCGCGCCAAGTGCACAAACACTGCGTAGCAATAAATCCAATAACACCGGCCCGCCGTGGCCTTGCAGCTCAACGACGTCTTCACCCGTGAATGAATGGGGACCAGGGAAATACAACAGCAGACCCTGATCAATCACCGCTCCATGCGGATCACGAAAATGTCGCAGTGCCGCTTGTCGCGCTTTCGGCAGCGTCCCGGCAATTTGTTCTGCGATGTGTGCGGCCTTGGGGCCGGAGAGTCGCAAAATGCCTAGCGCGCCACGACCCGGTGGGGTCGCGACGGCGGCAATGGTTTCAGTGTTGTTTTTTACAGATGGCTGCATAGCTTATTGTGCATTAGCTGCTGCGATCTGCCAGTAGCTCGAGAGCGAATACTCCCGAGCTACTGGAATTTGTTTAGATCAGGCCGCTTTGCGGGCCAGATCCATTTTTTCCATCTTGCGCGTGATGTACCACTGCTGCGTGATACCGGCGAGGTTGGAGACGAACCAGTACAGCACCAAACCTGCAGGGAAGAACGCAAAGAACGCCGTCATCATGATCGGCATGATCTGCATCACTTTCTGCTGCATTGGATCGCTGATCGTATTGCCCGACAGCTTCTGCTGCACGAACATGCTGATACCGAATAACACCGGCAATACGAAGTAAGGATCGGCTGCGGAGAGATCGTTAATCCACAGTGCGAATGGCGCTTGACGCAGTTCTACACTCTGCAGCAACACCCAGTACAAGCCCATGAAAATCGGGAACTGCAACAACAGCGGCCAGCAACCGGCGAGCGGATTGAAGCCTTCTTTCTTGTAGAGATTCATCATCTCTTTGCTCATGCGCTCGCGGTCGTCGCCGTAGCGTTCCTTGAGATCTGCAATGCGCGGTGCGAATTTTTTCATCTTCGCCATCGAGCGGTACTGCGCTTCTGACAACTTGTAGAGCAGGCCCTTAACTGCCAGCGTCAACAAGATAATTGCGAAGCCCCAGTTGCCCGTCAGCGTGTGGAATTTCTTCAGCAACCAGAACAGCGGTTTTGCGATTGGCGTGAGGATGCCGTAATCGATGGCGTATTCGAGACCAGGCGCAACGGTGTTCATACCGTGCAGATCAAAGAACGCCAGCGGATCACCGGCCTTCGGTTTGCCGATGCCGTCCTGCAACTCGGGGCCGATGTAGAGATGCGTGCTGAAATCATGCTGCGTTTGTGGCGCAACAACAGCGGCGCTACCCACGTACTGACCAAGGAATCCCTTGGTTGCACTTGGCTTGGCCGTGAAGGTATTGGCTTCGCCTGCTGGTGGAATCACCGCGACAGCAAAGTAATGCTGCAGCATCGCAATCCAACCGCCTTGCTGCTTCGTGTTGAGCGGCTCTTCGCGCAGATCATCAAAATGCAGTTTCTTGAAGCGATAGTTGGTCGACTCTGGTTTCTGCTCGTAGAACGCAACGCCAGTGAAGGTGCTGATGCCCATGTGGTGGCTGCTGCTATCGGCAGGCGGCGTGCGCCACATGCGAACGTAAGGGCTCACCGAAAGATTGGCGGCGCCAGCGTTCTTTACGCTCTGCACCAATTCGATGTCGTAGCTACCGCGCTTGAAACGATAGGTTTTACGCAGCGTGCTGCCATCGGCTGCAACAAAATCGAGTGGCACTTCGAGCGTGCTGGCATCGTCTGCCAGCTTGTAGCTGTTTTGTGCAGAGGTGAAAGCCGTCTGTGGGCTCGACAGCGGTTGCTCTGGCGTAGCAAGACCGCTCTGCAACACAAACCAGTTGTGGTCCTTGTCGCTGAGCAATGCAAAGTTATTGTTCGGCTGATCCTTGGCGACGGGATAACCCACCAACTCCACGCGACGCAGTTCGCCGCCGGTCAGTGAAATATCAATCGCCAATACGTCGGTCTGCACGTGAACGCGTGCGTCGCTTGCAACAGGCGCGAGAGGTGTCGTCGTTTCCGCTGTTGCAGGCTTAGCGGCTGTTGCTGTCGACGCTGTCGGAATTTCATCCGCAATAGCAGGCGCTGCGCTCGCTGTTGTTTCTGCAGGCGTTGCAGCGGCAGGTGCAAAGTCCTTGACCCATGCTTGGTACATAAAGAACAGCACGGCACCCAAAAGGGCGATCAGGATAAAACGGCGGTTTTCCATCGCGGTTACTCGTTACTTTTTTGTTTGTCAGGCACAGGATCAATGCCACCCGGATTCAGCGGGTGACAACGGCATATACGGTGTACGGCCAGAGCGCTGCCTTTTAGCGGACCAAAGCGCTCAACAGCCTCGATAGCATAACTGGAACAGCTAGGATAAAAGCGGCAACGCGGACCCAACAGCGGACTAATAAAGCGCTGGTAGGCACGAAAAAGATAAATCAGGACTTGGCCCATCGCTCGGCTACTCGGATCCACAACTTATCGAGCTGTAGCCGGAGTTCCTCTGCTGGGGCCTGGGCTGCCGCTGTTCGCGGCAGGATAACGAGATCGACGAAAGGCAATCGGTGTTGATTCAACCGAAAGCTTTCGCGGATATGTCGTTTGATGCGATTACGATCGTGAGCTTCAGCAATGGCTTTCTTCGCCACCGCCAGACCCAACCGTACTTGTTCGCCTTGCCCCTTAGAAACGACAGCACTGAATAAAGGTTGCTGTTCGCGTCTTCCACCTTCGAAGGTGGCTTTAAAATCGTCTGGTTTTAATAGACGGGCGCGCCGGGGGAAGCGCGCCATGGCATCACCATTAACGACGTGAGTTACAGCGGACGTAACGGTGAATGCCGATACGACTATTACGGGATCAGACGCTTGCGGCCCTTGGCGCGACGACGCGCCAGCACAAGGCGACCACCTTTGGTGGCCATGCGAGCGCGGAAACCGTGGGTACGGGCGCGGCGCAGATTTGACGGCTGGAATGTACGTTTCATGAAACACCAATAACAGTAAATCTAAAAAGGGCGCGGATTCTAGCCTGTTAGCTTCCGACCTTCAAGAAAACCGTCAAAAGAACTGTGGATAAGTCTGGTTCAAGACGCTAGACTGGCTCCCCGGTGCACTAGGGTTATAGAGCACCCGACAATAACTATTAAACGATACATGTATACCGAAGATATTTGGACACAATGTGTGCGTTGGCTGGAGGGGGAGCTCCCAGACAAGGACATCAACACTTGGATCCGCCCCCTGCATCCGGTGGCATCCCGCGAGCGCCTGCTTTTGCTGGCGCCCAATCGCATTGTGCTCGATCGCGTAAAAGCTGATTTCCTTGATCCCATCCGCCGCGCCGTTAAAGCCAGTGCAGGGGATGAAGCGCCTGAAGTTGAATTGGCTGTTGGCGCGGCAGAACAACCACGCGCAGCAGATCCAGAGCCAGCCGCACCTCGCAAAATGTCGGCGCCGGTCTCGACCAGCAGCGTAGATGAGGTCCCCGCCGCGTTTACGGCGAATCTCAATCCGCAGTTCACGCTCGAAAACTTCATCGAAGGCAAATCCAACGCCCACGCTCGCGCCGCTGCTCAGCACGTCGTAGAAACCCCGGGCGCTGCCTACAACCCGCTGCTGATCTACGGTCAGTCTGGCTTGGGCAAAACGCATTTAATGCACTCTGTCGGCAACGCAGTGATGCGCCGCACCGGCCGCGCACGCATTGCTTACTTGGGCGCAGAGCAGTGGATGAATCACATGGTCATGGCGATTCGCCACGGCCGCGCTGATGAGTTCCGCTCGTTCTTCCGTTCGGTCGACGCGCTACTCATCGACGACATTCAATTCTTCGCCAACAAAGAACGTACGCAGGAAGAATTCTTCCACACGTTTAATGCGCTGATCGATAACCGCAAGCAGATCGTATTGACCTGCGACCGTTATCCGAAAGATGTTGATGGCATTGATGAGCGTTTGAAATCCCGTTTTACCTGGGGACTTTCGGTTGCTGTTGAACCACCAGAACTCGAAACGCGTGTTGCGATTCTTTTGGCCAAAGCGGAGCAGAACAAAGTTCGCTTACCAGAAGACGTCGCGTTCTTTGTCGCACAGCGCATCCGCTCCAATGTTCGTGACCTCGAAGGGGCACTAGCCACGTTGTCCGCCACTGCACGTTTGCGCGGCGAGCCACTCACGGTCGACTTTGCGCGTGCAACGCTCAAAGATCGCCTGGCAGCCTACGAGCGCATGGTGACGATGGACAACATCAAGCGCACGGTCAGCACCTATTACAACATCCGTCTCACGGATCTGAGCTCGCCGCGCCGTACGCGCTCGCTGGCGCGTCCAAGACAGATTGCCATGGCGCTGTCCAAGGAACTGACGCAACACAGCCTGCCGGAGATTGGAGAGGCTTTTGGCAAGGATCACACCACGGTTCTGCATGCCTGCCGCAAGGTGGCAGAGCTACGACATGAGGACTTAAAGATCCGTGAAGATTACGAAAACCTGCTTCGGCAGCTCGGTTATTAAAAGTTGTTAGAAAGTACTTAGGAAATTCTAGTATTAGTTGTGGATATGTGCGGGATAAGTCGACTTAACAGATTAATTAAGTGCTTATCCACAGCTCGCTCTAGGACGAAATGACAGTATTACAAGCAGTAAAAACGTTTATTAGTTATTGATTTTCAAGAAGAAAATTTAGTTATCCAAATAAATCTGTGTCGCCTAATACTACTGTTTAATTATCTTTTTTAAAAAATATACTTAATTGGTGATGACATGAAACTTCAAGTCGGCAGAAACGAACTTCTTTCTGCATTACAAGCCGTAATCGGTGTGGTTGAGCGCAGACAAACACTTCCGGTGTTGTCGAACTTCCTTTTGGAAACCCGCGATGACGAACTGATCGTCACCGGTACCGATCTGGAGATCGAACTGGAAAGCCGCGCTCGCGTGCAGAACATCGCGCCTGGCCGTATCACCGTGCCAGCCAGAAAGCTGTTCGACATCTGTCGCGGTTTGCCAGAAGGCGCCGAAATTCAGCTGGAGTCGACTGCCGACAAAGCAACTCTGAAGTCAGGCCGCAGCCGTTACTCACTGGCTTGTTTGAAAGCCGATGAATATCCAGCCATGGGTCAGGTTGCCGATGGTCGCTCACTGACTTTGAAGCATGGTCAGCTCAAGGCTATTTTTGAG
Organism: Pseudomonadota bacterium; assembly: GCA_040387055.1. GTDB lineage: Bacteria > Pseudomonadota > Gammaproteobacteria > Nevskiales > Nevskiaceae > Stenotrophobium. Next base: position 7,083 of record JAZKEM010000215.1, read on the forward strand.
CGCACCCAGTTCGCAATGGCACAGCAGGATGTTCGTTACTACTTGAACGGCATGCTGCTTGAGATCACCGCAAACCGCGTTCGCACGGTAGCCACCGACGGCCACCGGTTGGCGATGAGCGAAGTGACGCTCGAAACCGGTTTCAAAGAACCGACGCAAATCATCGTTCCGCGCAAAGCCATCATCGAGTTGCTGCGCGTGTTGGAAGCAGGGGACGAAGAAGTCACCCTCAAGATCGCAGCCGGCCAGTTGCAGGCTGACCTTGATGTTGTGCGTCTCACCACCAAATTAATTGATGGCCGTTTCCCGGATTACGAGCGCGTTATTCCTGAGTCAGGCGACAAGCGTCTGCAGGCTAACCGCGAGTTGGTGAAGCGTGCACTGGGCCGTACCGCGATTCTGTCCAACGAGAAATTCCGCGGCGTTCGTCTGCAACTGGAAAACTCCAAGCTGGTTCTGCAAACGCATAACCCGGAACACGAAGAAGCCGAAGAAGATCTGGAAGTGAACTACAACGGTTCAGCGCTCGAGATCGGCTTCAACGTGAATTATCTGTTGGATGCACTCGGTGCACTGACCAGCGAAGAATTCGTGATGGAGCTTAAGAATGCGGATTCCAGCGGCTTGGTCTACGCCCTTGATGATCCATCCAGCAAGTACGTTGTGATGCCGATGAGGCTCTAACGTAGATTGAATCGATGATGCATCTCGCCCGAATCAAGGGTGAAAATTTTCGACTGTTTGAGAAATTGGATTTCAACCCGCATCCACGTGTGACCTTCATCACTGGAGAGAACGCGGCGGGGAAGACCAGTTTGTTGGAATCAATTTACTGCTTGGGCCGCGCGAAGTCGTTTCGCGGAAATGGTCCAGCAGAGTTGGCAGGCGCACAGGGCAAGCATTGGCAGGTGATGGCCAAGCTTCAAAAACCTGATGCGCCGTCGACGACAGTAAGAGTTGCGTGGAATACGGAAGGGACATCGGTTCGGTTTGGGGAAAGCACCAAGCCGAGCACCGCCGAATTGGTGTCTCAACTCCCGACTCAGATCATCGAGCCGGCCATGCACCGGCTACTGCAGGATGGACCGAGTTACCGGCGGAGCTTTCTGGATTGGGGAGTGTTCCACGTGGAACAACAGTTTTTCCCGGTCTGGCGGCGACACCAAAGGGCGCTCAAGCAACGCAATAAAGCGCTGCGTTTAAAGAGCAGCCCAAAAGAGATTCTTGTGTGGGATGAGGAATTGGCGAGTTCTGCCGAACTCATCTTGCAGTATCGGATAGAACATCTGGCCGCCTTGAAACCCATATTGGGCGAAATGGTGGCCAAGCTGTTCAACACCGAAGATTGGTCGATTGAGCTACAACCGGGTTGGTCTACGGATACTCCTTATATTGAGGGTCTCCGCAAAAACCTGGAACGTGACCGCAAGATGGGTATGACCGTAGAAGGTGCCCATCGAGCAGAACTGAAGCTCAGGCTGAACAGTCATCAGGTGAAGAACCGGATCAGTCGCGGCCAGCAGAAGTTGCTGATCTCGGCGCTGATTCTGGCGCAGTCCGAATTGATGTACCGACACACGGGCAGGTCACCCATCTTATTGGTGGATGATTTCTCCGCCGAGTTGGCCACGGAGTTTCAAAGAGCTTTGGCCAGCTTGTTTGCACAGCACACAGGGCAGCTGTTTATCACGGCGTTTGAACGGGTTCCTGCGTTCGATTTGCTGCCTGATTCGTCGATGTTCCACGTGGAACATGGCCGGATTCGTGAGTGTTAAAATTGCCGCTTATTAAGAGATTTACCCATGTCTGACATGTCTGAAAAACCTACCGCTACCTACGACTCAAGCAGCATCCGCGTCCTTAAAGGACTGGAAGCAGTTCGTCAGCGACCCGGCATGTACATCGGCGACACCGATGACGGCACCGGTCTGCACCACATGGTTTTCGAAGTCGTCGATAACGCGATCGACGAAGCGCTTGCAGGTTTTTGTACGGAAGTTGGCGTCATCCTTCACTCGGATGGCAGCGTCACCGTTACCGATAACGGCCGTGGCATTCCGACCGACATGATGGCCGAAGAAGGCCGTTCCGCTGCGGAAGTGATCATGACCGTGCTGCATGCCGGCGGTAAGTTCGGTGGCAGCGGTTATAAGGTTTCGGGTGGTTTGCACGGTGTAGGCGTGTCGGTTGTGAATGCACTTTCCGACAAACTGCTGCTGGATATCTATCGTGACGGCAAACACCACCATCAGGAATACCACAACGGCGACCCAGTATTTCCGCTCAAGGTGATGGGCGAATCCGGTGACAAGCGTGGAACGCATGTGCGTTTCTTCCCAAGCCCGGCGACGTTTACCAATCTCGAATTTCACTTCGACATTCTGGCGCGCCGCCTGCGCGAGCTGTCCTTCCTCAACTCCGGCGTGCGCATCGTTCTGCACGAAGAAGCTACCGGCCGCGAAGACATCTTTGAATACAAGGGCGGCATCCGCGCCTTCGTTGAGTTCCTCAACAAGAACAAAACCGGCATTCACGACACCGTCCTGTACATGGACGCTGAGCAGGATGGCGTGATGGTGGAAGCCGCGCTGCAGTGGAACGACTCCTACAGCGAGAACGTTTTCTGCTTCACCAACAACATTCCGCAGAAAGACGGTGGCACGCACCTCACTGGTTTCCGCAACGCGCTGACCCGCGTGCTCGGTGACTACCTCGAAAAAGAGGGCTATACCAAGAAAGAAAAGATCTCGATGATTGGCGACGACTCGCGCGAAGGCCTCACTGCCGTGCTGTCGGTCAAGATCCGCGATCCCAAGTTCAGCTCGCAGACCAAAGAAAAGCTGGTGTCTTCAGAAGTGACGCCGGTCGTTTCCAACCTCGTCGGCGAAAAGCTCAAAGACTTCCTGCTGGAAAACCCACGCGAAGCGAAGTTCATTGCCGCCAAGGTTTGCGAAGCTGCTCGCGCTCGCGAAGCTGCCCGCAAGGCCAAGGAACTCAATCGCCGTAAATCGGTGCTGGATATCGCCGGCCTGCCGGGCAAGCTGGCCGATTGCCAGGAAAAGGATCCAGCTAAATCCGAATTGTTCCTCGTGGAAGGTGACTCCGCAGGCGGCTCGGCCAAGCAGGGTCGCGATCGTCGCTTCCAGGCGATTCTGCCGTTGAAGGGCAAAATCCTGAACGTCGAAAAAGCACGCCTCGAAAAAATGCTGTCTTCACAAGAAGTCGCCACACTGATCACCGCGATGGGCTGCGGTATCGGCAAAGAAGACTTCAAACCAGAAAAGCTGCGCTATCACCGCATCATCATCATGACCGACGCTGACGTCGACGGCGCGCACATTCGCACGCTGCTGCTGACGTTCTTCTACCGCCACATGTTCACCTTGGTAGAGAAGGGTCACATCTACATCGCGCAGCCACCACTCTACAAAGTGAAGGCCGGCAAGCTCGAAACCTATGTGAAGGACGACACCGCGTTCAACGAGTGGCTGCTCACTGCCGCGCTCAACGAAACTGTACTGATTCCAGGCGAAGGTCAGGAAGCGATTCCGGCATCACGTCTGACCCAGTTGTTGCGTGAACGCGCCGCAGTGGACGAACTGATCGAACGCATCTCACGTCGCTACGACCACAATGTGCTGCAAGTGCTCGGGCGTCGCGCGCCGGTGCCGACCGATGCTGCTGAACTCACGCAGTGGGCTGTGGACTTTGCTAACGAACTCAACACCGCCGAAATCAACGGCCGTTTTGAAGTCAGCGCGCAAGCCAGCGGCGACAGCCAGCAGGTTCTGGTTAAGAGAATCTCGCACGGCGTAACGCAAGTATTTAATTTTAATAGTGATTTCTTCGCAACGGTCGAATACAAGCGCATCGCAAGCCTGCGCGTAGCAACCAACGCCTTGGTTGGCGCGGGTGCCTTAATTCAGCGTGGCGAGCGCAAGGTGCCGGTTTCGACCTTCGATGAGGTCTACGCCTGGTTGATGAGCGAAGCGCGCCGTGGCCTGCATGTACAGCGCTACAAAGGCCTTGGCGAAATGAATCCCGAGCAGCTGTGGGAAACCACACTGGACCCGGCAGTTCGTCGCCTTGTGCAGGTTCGTATCGAAGACGTTGTCTCGGCCGACCAGATCTTCACCACCCTGATGGGTGAGCATGTTGATCCGCGCCGCGAGTTCATCGAGAAGAACGCGCTGTTGGTTGGTAATCTGGATCTCTAAAGAAATGTAAAAACCTCTCGCTCATTCGCAGTAATGCGCGAGAGGTGTTTGCCCTGCAAGGATGCGTGGGCATAATAGCGACGCAATAAGAATTCAATCGGCATGCCTAGCTAACCGATAACAGCGCACCTCCGTGTTGCTGTAGCGACGTGTTTGGGAGAGATGGATGCGTATCGGAGTCGTCGTAGACGCCAGCTGCGATCTGCCGCCGGAGTTCCTGCGTGAACACAACATCGGCATTTTGCCGGTGACCATTCGCCTTGGCGATGAAACACTCATCGACATGCGTGATCCAAAAGCCACGCTCAAGTTTTACACCGAACAACTTGCGGCCAAAGGTTTAGAAGCAGAAACCGCGCCGTTTACTGCAGAACAGATTCGCGAAAAATTTCTTGATCGTATCGTCATCGATTACGACTATGTTTTCTGCATCACTGTTTCTTCAACGCGCAGCGCTATTTTCGAAAACGCCACGCGTGCATCGTTCGCAATTCTCAACGACTACAAATCCATTCGCGCGGCTGCCGGTGTTACGGGCCCGTTTGCATTGCGTGTGGTCGATAGCAAAAACATGTTCTGCGCCACTGGCGTGCTCGCAGCCGAAGCCGCAAAGCTCGCGCAAGCAGGTCTCGCACCCAACGAAATTCGTCGTCGCGTAGACGAAGTACGCGACAACCTCTGCGGTTACATGGTGCCTGGCGATCTTTATTACATCCGCACGCGCGGCATGAAAAAAGGCGAAAAAAGTATTGGTCTAATGACCTACGCCATCGGCTCAGCACTCGATATCAAACCTGTGATTCAGTCGTATCGCGGCGAGACAGAGCCCATCGCAAAATTCCTGGGTTACGACCGCGCTGTAGAAAGAATGTTTGGCCACGTTGCGCGTCAGATTGAACGCGGTATTTCAACGCGGCACGTCTGCATCAGTTACGGCGGCGATCCTGCAAACATCGCACGCTTGCCCGGTTATGCAGCGCTCGCACAAGTTGCGCGCGAAAACGGCATCGAGATTATGAGCAGCATCATGTCTGCTACCGCAGCAGTGAATGCAGGTGGCGCATGCGTCGCCATTGCATATGGTGGAGAGTTGCGCACCTTCGAAGGTTGAGCGCTACGCTGCTAAAAAAGATTTGAATACCGTTCTCGCATTGCGAGAGCGCAGTGGTTAAATCTCGTGTATCAGTCGGGAGCTCGCAAGTCATGCAGACCTTGGCGCTTTACAACCTGAAAGGCGGCGTCGGCAAATCAGCCGCCGCAGTCAACCTCGCCTACCTCGCCGCAGCCGACGGCTACTCAACATTACTGTGGGATCTTGATCCCCAAGCCGCAGCGACTTGGTATTTCGATATCAAGACAGAAGACGGCAAAACTAAAAAAGTTGTCGAAGGCAATACGCCCATCGGGCGCCTCGCCAAACCCACACCGTATGACAATCTCGGCGTGATCCCGGCAGATTTCTCCAGCCGCTATCTCGACATCATGCTGAAAAAAGTAGTGCCACCACGCGAAGCACTCAAGCGCTTGCTCAAACCCTTTGGCGAACAATATTCATTGATCGTTCTCGACTGTGCTCCGAGCATCTCGCATCTCGCAGACAATGTTTTCACTGCTGCAGATCTCGTGCTCGCACCTGTAGTGCCCACGTTCTTGTCACTGCGCGCACTTGAACAAGTCCAAGATTACTTCAAGCAAGAAGGCTACGAGAGTTCAGGTTTGCGCCCGTTCTACTCAATGGCCGATCGTCGTCGCGGCCTTCATCGTGATCTGCTTGAGAACCGCCCAAAGAGCATGGCGCGTGGTTTAGAAACGGTTGTGCCCTACTCTTCCACCGTTGAGAAAATGGGCGAACACCGCGCACCTGTTCCTGCATTTGCGCCATCAGATGATGCAGCACTAATCGCGTATGCGGAGTTGTGGCTAGAGACCAAGAAGCTATTGAAGCTTTAAACGAGATACACACATGGATCGTGATATCGAAAGTCTCAAGGCCAAGATCAAGCGCTACACAATGATCTTGGGCGTTCTGCAAATCACCGTAGGCTGCATGGTTGGATTTATTCCACCATCCGCCGTGCAATGGTTCCGCGGCATTGTGATGGCGCATATTGAGCTCACGGCCAATGGTGTGTTGATGGTTGTGTTTAGTTTCCTTGTGATGGAAATGCGCTTGAGTGCGACGGCATTCAAAGTTTGGTTTGCGTCTTTGCAGATTGGCACCTGGATGAATGGTGGCGCGGGCGTGGTGGCTGCATTCATCGGCGCTTCGTCGAAGTTGATGCCTACGCTCAATGAAAAATTTCCACCGCCGAACGGAACTGACAGCGCTCTGGTATCGGCCTCACTTCAGCTATGTGGCATAACCATCATGATTGCTTTGCTATTGACGCTATACGGGCTGTTCCGCGCCAAAGCGAAGGAGGAATAAGCTATGAGTGAGCAAGACTCGATTCAAATCGGCAAGATCAATATCCGCTATCTCATTGATGGTGCCAGTACGGGAACGATGGGAATTTTTGAGATGACGATCCAGCCAGGCGCAAACGTTCCGCCGCCGCACAGCCATTCTCTCAATGAAGAAATTGTCTACGTGATGGAAGGCAAGTTGCAGTACAGAGTCGGAAGTGAAACGCGCGATCTATTGCCGGGAGATTCGATGCACACACCGAAAGGCATCGTGCACGAGTTCTCTAATCCATTTTCTGAACCGGTTCGCGCCCTCACGGTGTTGTCGCCGGATATTGGCGCGCAGTATTTTCGTGAAGTGGCTGAAGTGATGAAGAAGGGCCCGCCACCAGACAAGAGCGCACTGCTTGCAGTGATGAAGCAATACGGCTTAGTGCCGAGCGCACCACCACCGGCGTAGTTGTTTAGCTGGGTCCAATTTCTATAAGGAGGATAGACATGAGCTCGATCCAGAAGAAAATCCCATTTCTACGTTGGTCATTCATCCGCCTGTTTTTGGGCATGCCGCATTTATTGAAGAATTGGCAGGTTGGTGACGGCCGCGAAGCGCGGCTTACGGAATATGTCGCTGCTAAAGCGAAACGCGGCGACGTAAAGGATGTGATTCGCGTTATCGACGAGTACTGCTACAACGAAAGCTTCTTGATCAATATCGGCGACGAAAAGGGATTGATTCTTGATGCTGCAGTCGAACGTGCCAAGCCCAGTTGCATACTTGAGTTAGGAACTTATTGCGGATATAGCGCTTTGCGTATGGCTGCTGCAGCGCCATCTGCGCGTATCGTCTCCGTCGAATTCAACGCTTCGAATGCAGAGATCGCACGACGTATTTTTGAACATGCAGGTGTGAGCTCACGTGTGACTGTTGTTGTGGGCACCTTGGGTGACGGCGGCAAAACGGCAAGTGCGCTGAACAAAGAGCAAAACTTTACAGCAGGCAAAATTGATTTGGTCTTTGTGGATCACGATAAAAACGCTTACCTGCCAGACTTAAAACTGATCATGCGTGAAGGTTGGTTGCGTCGCGGGGGATTGGTCGTGGCAGACAACATCAAGTTCCCTGGCGCGCCCGAGTATCGGGCTTATATGCGGGAGAGCGAAGGCAAAGTCTGGCGCACCGATGAGTACGAAACACATGCTGAGTATCAGACAATGATTAAAGATCTCGTGCTGGTTTCAGAGTATTTGGCCTAGAGTGTTCTTAATTCGTTTTTGTAACTGCAGAGTTTTTTAATTTGAACAAGCTACACATTCGCCTCGAGCAGTCCGCAGATATTGCGAGCATCACCCGCGTTACAGAACTGGCGTTCAAAGACCATCCGCATAGCGATCAAACAGAGCACTTCATTATTCTGGCGCTGCGTCGTGCTGATGAACTTTCTTTGTCGCTAGTTGCTGAGCGCGATGGTCAGGTGGTGGGCCACATTGCCTTCTCGCCTGTGCAATTTTCGGATGGTTCATCGCATTGGTATGGTTTGGGGCCGGTTGCTGTTTTACCAGAGCTGCAACAGCTCGGCATTGGCAAAGCGCTGATCGAGCGTGGGCTTGCTGACTTACGTGCGATAGGCGCTGAAGGTTGCGTGCTGCTGGGTGATCCAAATTATTACGGACGTTTTGGATTTAAGAGCCGCACTGATTGTGTGTACGAAGGCGTGCCGCAGGAATATTTTCAGTCACTCACGTTTGGACAACATTCTGCGGTTGGGCGTGTGACTTATCACGAAGCTTTTAACGCTAAGGCTTAGATCCGGTACGCACAGCGCACCCTACAATTAGCCCAGCTCTGCGGGTTTGCCGATGATTCGTCCTTGCACACGCCCGACCAACGCAATCCATGTTGGTGAGAGCAGTAGCGTCAACGCAATCACGGCAACAGTAAGTTGATGTGAAAACTCGCTGATCAATGATGCTTGCGCGCCAAGTGCGGCGAGTACAAAACTAAACTCACCAATCTGTGCCAGATGCGCGCCAGCGTAAATGCTGTAGCGCCAAGGATCGCCAAGTGAGCGCAGCACTGCAGCGTTGATGGCGGTGTTGCCGACGAAAACAGCGATGGCGAGCAGCAGGATGAGCCAAATGTTTTCGAGCGCGAAGTGAACGTCAACCAGCAAGCCCACTGAAATAAAGAACACAGCGACGAAGACGACGCGGAATGGTTCGAGTCGGTGATGCACCCAATTGGTTTCACGTGCGACACCCACCAACATGCCGGCAAGGAACGCACCAAGCGCGGTGGAGAGATGGAATAGGCCTGTGAGCAACGCCAAGCCCAGGCAAAGGCCAAAGGCAAAGAACACTTGCAGCTCGTGATCGGCGCGTAGCTTGTCGCCCATCGGCAGATGCACATGCTTGCCCCACATCATCCACGCCACGAGTGCGATGGTGAGGCTGGCCCCGACCACTTGTAGCGACAGACTCACGGCATCAGGTTTATCGCCGCTGAGTACGCCGACGATGATCAGCATCGGAATCAGCGCCAGATCCTGCGCCAGCAAAATGCCGAGCGTGTCGCGACCAATCTTGGCTTTAAGCTGACCGGAGTCACGTAAATAATTCAGTACGACAGCGGTGCTGGAGAGACTCAGCACAAAGCCGGTGAGGACGATGCGGGAAGTCGGCCAGTTCAACCACCAGCCGACCATAGCCATCAGGAAAACGCTGCCTAAAATTTGCGCAGTGGTGCCAATAAATGTGATGCGCCAGCTCGCCAAAAGGCGGTGCGGCGAGGTTTCCATGCCCACAAAGAACAGCAGCAACACCACGCCAAATTCGCCGACGCGGGCCAGCGTTTCAGGTTCCTGCAGTAGGCCAAAGCCCGCTGGGCCGAGCACAATGCCTGAAAGCAGATATCCGACCACATGCGGCTGATCAAGCCTGCGCGTAACAAGCACGACGATTAGAATGACCAGCAGACAGCCGACCAGCTTCAACAAGATGGGATCAAAGTGCATAAAATCTCAGAACTTGGGCCTCGGTATAGTCCCATAAAATATTAATGACATCTGCCAAGTCGGTTTGAAAGCAGATAAAGCGAACGCGGAGATGTAGGCACATGAAAAAATTGGAAGAGCTGCTCGAACGTAACGCTGCTTGGGCCGCTGCGGTAGAAGCCGAACAGCCGGGCTTCTTTGAACGCCTAGCGCGGTTGCAGGCCCCCAAGTATTTATGGATTGGCTGCGCCGACTCGCGCGTGCCTGCCAACGAGATCACCGGTCTGCTGCCGGGCGAAATCTTCGTGCATCGCAATATCGCTAACGTGGTGGTGCATACCGATCTCAACTGTCTCTCGGTGATTCAATTTGCCGTCGATGTGCTCAAGGTAGAGCACATCATGGTCGTCGGACATTACGGTTGTGGTGGCGTGAATGCGGCGCTGCATAACCGCCGCCTCGGTTTGGTCGATAACTGGATTCGCCACGTGCAAGACGTGCGCGACAAACACATCGACCATTTGCAGTCACTGCAATTTGTTGGCGAACAAGAAGATCGCCTGTGCGAACTCAACGCGCTGGAGCAGGTGCTCAACGTCTGCCAGACCAGCATCGTGCAAGACGCATGGTCACGCGGACAGGAGTTGCATGTGCATAGCTGGATCTACGGCTTGATCACCGGCCGCGTGCATGACCTCGGCCTCACCGCCAGCGGCCCCGATGAAGTGATGCCTGGCTATCGCCACGCAATCGAGCGCCTCGGCAACAAATGAGCGTAGATGCAGGGCGCTCGGATTTGCGCGCCCTCGCCGCTCTCATTACGGGCGCGGTGCTGATCGGCTTGGCGCCGATCTTTGTTCGACTCACTGATGTCGGCCTTACTGCAACTGGGTTTTGGCGCATGGCGCTGGCCCTGCCGCTCCTTGCTGTGCTGATGCTACGTGAAACCGGCGGCATCAAAATTAAACCTGGCATTGGTTGGCTATTGCTCGCAGGCGTATTTTTTACGGGCGATCTCGTGTTCTGGCATCAGGGCATCCACATGAGTTCCGTTGCCAACGCGACCTTGATGACGAATCTCGCGCCAGTGTTCGTCGCACTCGCTTCGTTCTTCCTATTTGGTGAGCGCTTTCGTGCGGTATTTATCGCTGGGATTGCGCTGTCTATTGTGGGCGCCATTGTGTTGATGTCTGGCAGTCTGCAATTCGGCACAGAACATTTACATGGCGACTTGTTTGCGGTCGTCTCAGCCGTGTTCTATGCCGGGTACATTCTTGGTGTCTCACGCGCACGACAACGCTATGGCGCAATGGAAGTAATGTTCTGGTCGACACTATCGAGCGCAGTATTGCTGTGCATCGTTGGCAACATACAAGGCGACAGCTTCTGGCCGCAGTCAGCGCGCGGCTGGTGGGTGTTGATTGGTTTGGCGCTGCTGTCGCATGTCGCAGGTCAAGGCTTGATTGCTTGGGCACTGGCGCATTTGTCTGCGGCATTCTCTGCCGTGGGCTTGTTGGTGCAACCGGTCGCCGCTGCGGCATTCGCTTGGCTGATACTGGCAGAACCTTTTGGAACGCTACAGGCACTGGGTGGTGCGATTGTGTTGGCGGGTATCATGACTTGTCGCGTGGCGATGCCGCGCCCAACAGAAAGCTAAATCGAGCTAACGAATATGTCCGCGTTGCTTCTCTAGCTCATTTGATTCGATTGCACGTCTGATCTGCTGCAAGTTTTCGCGCAGCAAATCCGCAACCAATTCATCCGTGCGCGGATCGGTCAGCACTTCTTCAAGTACACGCATCACGGCGTCGATTACGCTCTCGACGATGTCGTTGTAAAACGGCAGGCGATGTAGACGTCCAGCCTGCTTATCCTCACGCATCTTCTGAATAATCGTTGCACGTAGCTCGGACTGATTTTCTTTGAGCGCGCGCGCAATGTTGTGCGTGTACGTACCGCGCGTAAGCACTTGTTGTACTTCATCGAGGACTGCAACGGTGACGGCGCTGCTGATTGAATTGACGATCGTGGCTTTAAAGCGATTGACGAGGCGATAAGTAAATTCTTCGCCGAGTGCGCGATCGGCTGCCATGCCAAAGCGTGAAAGCAAAGTGAGGATGCGCAATACGCGGATCAGTCGCAGTCCGCGCAAGGCAGGATGCGCCACGGGGATCATGCCGAGTGCGTCGTACCAATTGCGCAGCAGATGACTGCGCGTCCAACCCGCCGCGTGCCAGCGCCAGAAAAATTCGACGGCGAAAATGCCGCAGAGCACATAGTCTGCAGTCAAAATGATGCGACGTGTATCGGCGGTGACATTGCCCCAAAACTCAAACGCCAGCAGGCCGACTGATAGAACAGCCAGCA
>JAZKEM010000216.1:0-12675 GCA_040387055.1 Pseudomonadota bacterium
GTGCCAAAGCATTCATCCCTGATGTTGATCGCATCAATCCGCTAACCGGATTGGGTCGCATATTTTCTATCAATAGTCTGATCGAGCTGCTGAAAAGCATGCTCAAGCTCATCGTGCTTGCGGTGGTTGCCGGAGTCGCATGGTGGTCCAGTCGTAGTGAATTGATTGGCCTGAGTTCAGAGGACACCAATCAAGGCTTGGCGCACGCAGGCATGTTGTTTACACATTCCTTTGCGTTTCTGTGCGGTGCGATGTTGTTGATTGCGCTGCTGGATGTGCCGTATCAAATCTGGCAGTACGAAAAGCAGCTGAAGATGACCAAACAAGAGCTGCGAGACGAATACAAAGAAAGCGAAGGCAGACCAGAAGTAAAAGCCCGCGTCCGTCAGATCCAACGCGAAATGTCGCGTCGCAGAATGATGGAGCAGGTTCCGACTGCAGACGTCATCGTCACCAACCCAACGCACTACGCCGTCGCACTCAAATACGTCTCCGACAAGAGCCGCGCGCCGATTGTCGTCGCCAAAGGCGCAGATCAAATTGCATTGGCAATCCGTGAACTTGGCAAACAAAATCGCGTGCCGATTCTCGAAGCTCCACCATTGGCCCGTGCGCTCTATCGCAGCACCGAACTCGATCAGGAAATCCCGACAACGCTCTATGCAGCGGTCGCACAAGTACTGACCTACGTCTATCAACTCCGCATGTATCGCAGCGGACCACCACCAGTCATGCCAGATATTGGTGACGTACCGGGTGGCGAGTTGGACGAGAAGCAAACCCCAGAAACGTAGGGCGGGAGCATCCCGCCTTTCGCGTAATCAAACGCCACAGAAGGCGGGATACTCCCGCCCTACGCAAAAATCACATGACCGCGCTGCATCCAAGCTACGGAAATTGATTTAGCGGGCTAATCCGGCGATAGTTCTGGCAGAGCCTTGCGAAGACATTTGTCTTACAAATGATCCACTCAAGAAAACCGCCGAAATGCAGCAATTATTTACCGCTATTGGGCAGTCTAATTGTACTTGGGTGTCACAACATAGGAGTTTTAAAATGACCAATAGCACTATTCCTGTCAGCGCAAGATGCCAATGTGGGGAATCTGTCAGTTGGGATGAAAATTCCTCCCAAGAAACAGTGCTTATTTGCAAGAAATGTGGCGCAGAGCTTGGCACTTATGGGGATCTTGAAGCTCAAGCTGCGTCGACCGTCGCCGAGAAACTTGAATCCATTTTCAATAGCTAGTCGAGCCCACTTTAACGAGAAATGAGATGCTAACTAAGCGTTTCTTAATTGTCGCAGCTTCTCTTCTTGGCATCAGCGGCTGCGCGTCACCTCCGAAGGCCGCAGGTTTTTCAGTTCCTCCAGAAGCCGAGAAATTGTCCGTTTCTGGACCTGACTCTTATTGTCGAAGACCCGAAGTTGTAGGACAACTTCTCGTTCATCTAAGTGAGGCGCCTGAAATCAAAGCTGCGGGCTTCACGGTGATTGACTTTCTAAACGCCAGCACAACAGAGATTAACTCGGCGACTCTCAGCTTTTCCTGCCACGGAATAGCCAACATATCGAATGGACAGCAGTTGCCAGGGACTTTCATCGTCAAGAAGAACGCCGCAAATAGGTCCATTTGGCTATGGATGAACGATGACTAACATCGCCACGAGGCCATCAAGGCGGCGCCGCCTAATCGGGCGCTTCAGGTGACGTCCCGTAATTCAACAAAAGGAGCTAGGCTCGCATTGATTTTAAGCAATGCGAATTTGGTCCCTTTAATCGCCAACAACATGCCACCAACTGAGCAGATTCGTTAGGCGCACAGGTTGAGTACTTCGCGAATTTGGCTCATGTCCTTGCAACCAAATGGCGAGCGGCTCCTCGCGTATCTCAAACGGAAGACACCATGGGACTCTTGACCTTTAGCATCAACGTTACCTTGGACGGCTGTGTCGATCACCAAGAAGGAATCGTCGACGACGAGACACACGCCTTCTTCACGCGTCTCATGGACGAGTGTGGAGCGATGCTTTGGGGCCGCGTCACCTACGAGATGATGGAGAGCTACTGGCCAGCGGTCGCTCGCGGCGACGTAGAGGCACCGCCAGCGATGCGCGAGTGGGCGATAAAGCTGGAAGCCAAGCCGAAGTACGCAGTGTCGTCGACACGAAAGGACTTCTCGTGGACCAACAGCCACCACATCGCCGACGACCTGCGCACTGGCATACAGAAGCTCAAGGATGCGACCCCCGACGGCGTACTCCTCGGTAGCGGCAAGCTCGCGACTGAGTTGGATCGACTGGATCTGATCGACGAGTACCAGTTGCTTGTCCACCCTAGGATCGCTGGACACGGCCCGACTCTGTACGAGAGCGGGCTGCCCAGCACACGACGGCTCGAGTTGATTTCGGCGAAGCCGCTCCGTTGCGGCGCGATCGCAATGCACTACCGGCGTGCGTGCTAACTCGGAGATGAGTCATGTCGGCCAACAACGCGCTGCACTCGGATGGGTGTCGGGTTGCTCAGCCCGCCGGTGAGCGTGGGCTTTATCCGTTTATCCAACCAACAGGAGGCCATCAATGCCACGAACGATTACCATCAGCCTGCCCGTAGCGGATCTGAAAGTATCAAAGGCTTTTTACACCGCGCTAGGCTTCGTAAACAATCCGCAGATCACGGACGATACCGGAGCGTTCATGGTGTGGAGCGAGACGATCAACGTAATGCTCTTGACCCACGCTAAATGGCGCACATTTACTGACCGTCCAATTCCGCCAAAAACGTCGAGCGAGGTTGCGCTCAATATTTCTTGCGATTCACGCGATGAAGTTGATGCGATGAATAAATCTGCCGCAGCAAACGGTGGAACCGCCGACATCAATCCGGTTGAAGATCATGGCTCCATGTATGGCCGCGACTTCGCTGACCCTGACGGTCACATTTGGGGTGCGCAATGGATAGAAATGTCGGCTATGCCATAAATCTTGCCGTCAACAAGAATCGCTTAATTAATAAGCAAATTGGCGCGTAGTTTCTCTACGGCAAAATCGACAAACGAACGCACTTTGGCTGCCGCGTTGCGGCCTTCAGAATGCACGATGTGGATGGGCAGCGGCGCTTCTTCAAAGTCGGAAAGCACGGTTTGCAAGCGACCATCAGCGAGCAACTGTGCGACTTGGTAAGAGAGCACGCGTGTGAGTCCCCAACCATCGAGTGCAGTCGAAATTGCGGCCTCGTTGGTGTTGCAGAATAGTTTGGGATTAACAGTGACGGCTAAATCTGAATTGCGACCAAACCGCCACTCCAGAGAGTTCCATGCGCTGGTGACGGCGACCAGTGAATGCTGAGTGAGATCAGCTGGATGACTTGGCGCGCCGTGCTTGGCAAAGTAATCAGGCGCACCGCAAATCACTCGGCGTACCGAGCCAACGCGGATCGCACTCAGGCCGGAATCTGGAAGATGGCCGATGCGAACGGCAACATCGATGCCTTCATCGACGATGTTGGTAATGCGGTCAAAGAACAACGCACGCCCGGTCACTTCCGGATTGTTTTTTAAGTATTCGGTAAGCAGCGGCATCACATACATCTGGCCGAACAACACTGAGGCTGTGACGGTGAGTGTTCCCTTGGGGCGAGCAAAGGCGCCGGCAGCAGCGGCTTCGGCTTCTTCAATATCAGCGAGGATGCGACGACAGTCTTCGACATAGCGGCTGCCTGCTTCGGTGAGTTTCACTGTCCGCGTAGTGCGAATGAATAATCTCGCGCCAATCGTTTCTTCAAGTGCGCCGATGGCTCTTGTTACCGCAGCTGCGCTCATATTCAACTGGCGTGCGGCTTCAGCGAAGCCGCCGCCATCGGCAACTCGCAAGAAAACCTTCATCGCATGCCAACGATCCATGAGACTCCCGAACTGATTGGGAAAAGTTTGTGATCGGTGCAGATTACGCGATCACTTCGGTGCAGGGCTAGAGGGCCTCAAGACGGCATGCAAAGTCTCGACCGAATTGCTCGACTGCGGCGATCAGATTCGCGGACATGCCAACAGATTCGGCTTTGGCGCGGTGTACCGGTACGTCGGCTGCACCTTGATGGAGGGCGAGCGCTAGCTTCAGCGCAGCCGCATCACGCACATCAAAACTACGATATTGGCGCGACGCTTCAATTTCACCTGTTGTCAGTCCAAGTGCGCGTGCTTCAGCAATGAGCGATGCGCGTAACTTCTCGCAGCGACAACCCGCACTCAAACTGAGCGCCAATTGCACTGCGAGCCGTGCGCTCAATGGGCTTGGCTTGTCACGCGTATTCACTAGAAACCAAGCTCGCTCAGACTGGGTGAATCATCGGGCCGCCGTCCGAGAGGCCAGCGCAACTTTCGATCTGCTTCAGTGATCGGATGTTCGTTAATGCTGGCGTGGCGATAGCGCATCAAGCCGTCAGCATCGAATTGCCAGTTCTCGTTGCCGTAGGCGCGAAACCATTGGCCGCTGTCGTTATGAAACTCGTAGGCAAAGCGCACGGCGATACGGTTATCACTGAAAGCCCAAAGTTCTTTCACCAAGCGATAGTCCAACTCGCGCGTCCACTTGCGCGTGAGCAGGCCAGCAATCGCCTCGCGACCGGTGACGAACTCGGCGCGATTACGCCAGCGGCTGTCGATGGTATACGCGAGGGAGACTTTGTCTGGGTCACGAGTGTTCCAGCCGTCTTCGGCAAGACGCACTTTTTGAATCGCAGTGGCTTCGGTGAATGGAGGGAGTGGTGGGCGTGACATGCTGTGTTCTCCGGTGTGAGCTAGACGATAAAATTTAAAGATCGAGATGCAAGCGCAGTGGCGTGTCACTGGCGGCGGGGACTGAGCAACAGATCAGCGCTTGATCTGCTGGCACTTTGAAACTGGGTAACTTGGTGTAAGCCACGGCACCTTCGATAACGCGAGTGGCACAACTGCCGCAGGTGCCAGCACGGCAAGAGAATGGTGCGTCGATACCGCGAGACTCGGCAAGCTCAAGCAAGGAAACCGTACCCGGTGTCCAACGCGCTTCTTTGCCAGAACTGACAAAAGCGACCGCAACAGGCTCGGTTGATGGCAGCGGGCCTGTTGGAAGTTCACTATTGGCTCGCGCTGTACGCGTAAGCGATGCAGGGCCAAAGGCTTCGGCATGAATGCGCTCATCATCGATATTGAGTTTACGCAGGCCGTCATAACTGGCTTGCATGAAACCTGCTGGGCCGCAGATAAAAAATTCGTAATCGTCGAAGGGCAATATCTCACGCAACATCTGCACATCGAATCTGCCGGCAATATCGTAGTCCTTGTCTTCAACAGCGCCTTCGGTGTTCGATAACAGGCGTATGACCTGTACTGCGCCATTGGATGCAGCGACCAGTTTTTCAATCTCCACATCAAAAGCGCGCTCGGCTTTGGTGCGAGCGGAGTAGAACAACCAGGTTGGCCGCGTGCGGCGCAAGCGAAAGCCTTCGTACAAAAGATATTTCAGCATCGCGATCATTGGCGTTATGCCAATGCCGGCTGCAAGCATCACGACGGGCTTGCGCTCTATTGCGCTGATGGTGAAGTTGCCAGCAGGAGCGCGAGCTTCGATGACGTCACCCACCGCAAGGCTATGCAGATACCTTGAGACCGCACCTTCTTTTTTCACACTGAGCCGATACGCATCATCAGAGGGCGCGCTCGACAAGGTATAGGTTCGCAAGATCGCTTTGTTCGAATCAGGCAGAGTGATGCGTATTGGTAAATGTTGTCCTGGCTGTTGCGGCGTTAAGCCGAGACCATCGACAGGTTCCAGAATCAGCGAACGAACCAAGCTGCTCTCGTCCACCAGTCTGCTGATCCGGAATGGACGCCATGCGCTAGCTAAGGCAAGCACTTTGGCGCGACGATCAGCTTCTTCCCAACTGCCGGTCATCAGCGAATTGGGCGACCAGCCGTCCGCTTGAAACTCCAGTTTCAAAGGCAGACTTGCTGGGCGGTAGATGATGAGCTGCGGCGTAAAGCGCCACAGACGTTCAGCACCTTGAAAGGTCGCGATCTCAGGTGAGTCGAGCAAAATCTCGACAGTGCCTGTCATCTGTAAAAGATCACCATTTGTGAAATCGGTAAAGACAAGACCGGCTCGCGGATTAAGTTGAAAATTGCCCAGTGTGTTGAAGAATAAATTGCCTGGAAAATCCGGGATGGTGAGAACACCATCGTCACCAACGCGGACAAAACCGGTCTTTCCCCCGCGATGTGAAACATCGACTTGCCTGCCGCTTGTTTCATGGTCGACATATGAGGCGACGAAGAAAGTGTCGGCTTGTTCGATGATGGCGCGGGCACGCACATCGAGTGTTTCCATCGTCACGACGGCGGCTGTGCTTGGTACGACTGGGTCACGAGTGAACTCAGGCGCGCGTAGCTGGATGTATTGCGGGCAGTTGCCATAGCTTTGCGCCACTGCGATGTCGAAACCGTCTTCGGTGCGTTGTTTAATCGCACCATTCAGACGATTGCGGCGACGATTCCTGGGATCGATGCCGAGCAGACCAATGCTATCGCCAGCTTCCATGCCGCTTTCTGCAGGATCAGAAAAGTCGCGTGGAAAACTGAGGTGCAGCGTTTTTGTATCGGGCGAGTTTAAAAATCCAGGTTGGCCAGCACGCAGTGTGGCCCAAGGTCGTCCCTCTTTATCCACTGCGCCAAGAACAACGAAAGGTAGCAGCGGATAAAACTCACGATGTTGATCGAGTAAATAATCACGCACCACGCGCTTGCCGACAGACTCCATGCGCTCGTCAACGCCAACGCTGCGTTGGATCGCTTTTTCACCTTCGTGCCAAGGCGACTGTGGATGTGTCGGTTCGCGTGGTTCCATGCGCTATCTCCGATGCTAGCTTGTGACGGAAGAGTCCTGATGTACTCAGGCCGCCAGACCGACAGCGGTTTTCGTGAAAGGGACAAACCCAGGCAGATGCTCAACTGCGCTTAGCCAAGTGCGGACATTTGCGTAGGCCGAGAGATCAACGTTTCCTTCATTGGCGCGTGCGATGTAGCTATAGAGCGCGACATCGGCAACGGTTGGTTTGGAGCCTGTGATCCATTTGCGGTCAGCGAGTTCGTCGTTGATGACCTTGAGCACGGCGTGGGCGCGGGCAATGACTTCTTCGGCATTGAACTTGGCGCCAAAGACGGTGATGAGGCGAGCGGCAGCAGGCCCAAAAGCGATCTGGCCTGCAGCAACAGACAGCCAGCGTTGTATGGCAGCCGCTTCGACAGGGGATTCAGGCAGCCATTCGCTCTTGCCGAACTTCTTTGCGGCGTAAATCAGAATGCCATTGGAATCGGCAATGATGGTTTCACCATCAACCAGTACAGGAACCTGACCAAACCGATTCAGCTTGAGGAACTCTGGAGCCTTGTGAGCGCCTTTAGCGAGATCCACTTCAATCAACTCGACCGCTTGACCGATCAGCGAGAAAAACAGCACGGCGCGGTGAGAGTGGCCAGACAAAGGGTGGACATACAGTTTCATGGTGAATTCTCCGTGGCTTTTGATGCCCCGGAAAGAGTCCGGATGGCGATGCAAAGCTTAGAGAGCCAGTCGCATGCTTAGAATCACCGTCGTGCGCAATGCACTATGTCGCAGATTGGAGGTAATGCCGGTCAAGCCAAACCCATCACCCGCAGCTTCGGGTTGCCAGACTCGCATTAATTTCAAAAAAACCGACTGCGGCGTCTTGATTTCAGATCGTGCCACGGCAGTTTGGAGCCTTGCATCTGCAGGGCATTCCGTCTGGATGTGGCGTTTCCACATAGTCCACGGTGAGCTCGGAACCCGCCTTTATGCGGCGCAGGGTATAAACCTCAATCCGGCCCGCAATGATTCGTAAATAGCAGTTGGGCTGACAGCTATGGTTCATGTCCTTGAATGAATTTGCTTGGGAAATATCAAGGCTGAACTTGTCGTCTAGTGCAACGAGGAAGATCTTTTCCAACTGAGCGACTTGCTTCCAAGCCACGCTGTTCTTGACGCGTGTTCCTGAGATCTCACCTACTTTGCGGCGGGACGGTAAGTTGCTCAGGGTATGCAGTCCACGCCCGTTGATTGGGCTTTTGCGAACTACAAAATGGAATCCTCGGCTTTGCATTTTCGAATTGTGGCGCATTGCATGGATATCGTGAAGCGCCGTCTGAAACTTAAGGCAAATAAAAGGGCCGGGCTTACATTGATTTTAATCAATGCGAGCCCGGCCCTTATTTTGTGAAACGATTTCTGGATTAACGCATCGTGCCGCGAGCATGTTCGGCGCGTGCAGCACCGATCGCGGTTTTGACATGCTTTCTCTCTTCGGGAGGAGGCAGAACGGCACGCAGGCCTAAGGATTCAAGCCACAGTTCTCGACACCAGCCTTTGGTGTGATAGAGATGCTCGTCTTCTTCGTCTTCCACTTCTTCACTAGCAGCCTTTAGTACTTTGGCTTCTATGCCGCCCACCTTTTTGGCGCATGCGCCGATCAATTCCCAATTGAGGTGATCTTTGGTTTCTGCAAGAACAACGCATTCACATGCGACAAGTTCTGCGGCGACGGAATTGCCAGCTTTCAATGCTGCATTCATTGCCTTGACCAGCGCGGCACCGAGATCGTGAACAATTTGGCGTCCAGGGGATTTTTCTGCGACGTCTAAACCGAGTTGTTCGAACACATTCGTCAGCACTTCGACATGATGCTTCGTCTGATCCAGATATTTGCTCCACTCTTCACGCAAATCGTCATTCACAGCGCATTGCACTGCGGTTGTATAGACCTCAACTCCTCCGCGTTCGTGTTCGAGAGATTGAATCAGCAGTTCCTTCAATTGAGTGTTTTTCATAGAGCCTCCAGTGGCATTTAGTCGACTCTGATCTACAGGTCGTTAGCAGACCAACCTTGGACGCATTCATCGTAATGGTCTGTTTGATGTCGCACAGAGAGAGGTCTGCCGCAGGGGCGCAAGTCAATGCGCGAGAACACACAGACGCATGCAGTGATCGTCACTACTGTTCAGCCACTTGCAATCAAGTCTTCTCGTAATTTCACGAGTCGAGGATCAAAGGTGATCTATGAGCAGAACAGCTGAAGAGTTATCGGCAATAAACCAGCTGAATGACGCAATTCGTCATTCCCCACGTGCTTTAAGCGCTGTTTCATGGGGCGCAGTTTTCGCAGGTGCAGTGGGTGCAGCGTCTCTTTCCTTGATTCTGTTGTTTCTCGGAAGTGGGCTTGGCTTGTCTAGTGTTTCGCCGTGGGCACAGGATGGTGTTGGTGCTGCGACATTTGGAGTATCAGCGATCCTCTGGATTTCTTTTACCCAGTTGGCAGCTTCCGGTGTAGGTGGTTATCTCGCGGGCCGATTGCGTTCTAGGTGGTTGGGCGCACCAGAAGACGAAGTTTATTTTCGTGATACCGCGCATGGCTTTCTTGCTTGGGGTGTTGCGACGCTGTTGACTGCTGCGCTACTCAGTTCGGTGATTGGCTCGACGCTTCGCGGTGGAAGTGAGGTCTTGGCTTCTGCAGCAGGCGGCGCTGTCAGCGCTGCCGCAATCAGTGATAAGCACACGAATAAAGACAGCGAAGCTTCGAATGGCTACTTCATCGATTCAATGTTCAGAAGCAATGCCAGTAAGAAACCTGATGCTGATGAATCTTCCGCTGCGACGCTTGCAGAGGCCGGACGGATTTTTAGCAATAGCGCTAGTACCGGTGTTTTGCCTGCTGATGACCATGCTTATCTCACGCAACTGGTGGTTCAGCATACTGATCTGAGTCAGGCCGAAGCGCAGAAACGCGTGAGTGAGGCTCAGGCAAAGATGCTTCAGGCTAAAACCGCCGCCAAGGAAGCAGTGGACAAAGCTCGTAAAGCTTCTGCCTATGCTGCGCTTTGGTTCTTCATATCCCTGCTTCTAGGCGCATTTGTTGCCAGTTACCTCGCCACTTTTGGTGGGCGACTGCGCGATAAGTAAATTCTTTCTGCACTTCAACAGGAGACAGTCATGCGTTCAATACTACTGCTGCTTTTAGGAATCCCTCTTCCTATCGTCATTCTGATCGCGCTATTTGTGCGCTGAGAATGCTTTGCAAACGCGGCGACCTGATTATCTGGGTCGCCGCAACTTTATAAAATAAAAAGGCCAGACTCGCATTGATTTAAAGAAATGCGAGTCTGGCCCTTTTAGTTTGCGACTCAAGACTTGGCTTAAGCCGTCATGTTTTCAGCTTATTTGCGTTCTGGTTTCTTCGCTGCAGATCGGGCGTTTTCTAGTTTTTGCTCGATCGCTGTCAACGCTTGAATTTGCGCTTTTACATCTGCCAGTTGTTCATTTAAGTCTTTCGTGTCGTGGGAAAGTGCTTTTACCTTGCCTTCCAAATCGTATGTGCGCTTTGCCCCTTCCAGTCTTATTCTCAAATACATCCGAATCACTTGCGGAAGCGAGCCTGAGTTGGACTGAAGTTCTTCGATTATTTTCTGTGCTTTGATGAGATCAGCACGCGAGTGCCCTGGTGTGGTCAGCACGAGTGCTAAGCGCATTTTATTTCTTTCTGAGGGCTCAGCATCGTATTGCTGCAGAACCTGCGCATTCAAACTCTTTTGAGTTGCAGCATCCGCCACAAGAATTTGCTCTCTCAGCATCAAAAGATCTTCAAGCTGAGCAACTGTTTTGTGGTCGTCGGAAAGCGACAGCGATACTTCTTCAGTGAGCAAAACAGGTTTCGCGATTGGCACTGCTACTGTTGGCTCGCAGCTTGTTAAGAAAAGACAAAGCAAGGTGAGCGAGGGCAGTAAAACCAGACTGGATTGCAATGTCCAAATTACGCGTGCTGCTTTCATGAAGAGTTTCCCAATAGAGTTGTTTTTGTTTAGGACGGTAGACGCGGAAAACCGGCGGCACCGTGACTAAAACGTATCTCGATCAGGATTTATGCAGTGAATGCAGAGAAAGGCTGAGAAAGCATCCACACAGTAACACTAGAGGCTATGGCCCGTATTGGCGCTTGCTGCCGATCTCACACTATGTTCGATGAGCAACAGACACGAAGGGTCTCTGAATTCATAGTCGGCATGTGGCAATGCGACCCGACTTTCTAACGTCAGTGTTGTAGTGCCATTCGACGTTTTAAAACAGTCAGGCAGCGGAGATAGCTATGAATCAGCATGCAAGTATTTCTACAGAACAGCCGGCACAGAAGGCCATCATGTTTCTGGTTTCTGGCCTGATATTGATCTCGCTCGCCTATGTCAGCCCAGTGTTCTGGATGACAGTGCTGTGCCTTTTCTTGTTTGCGATAGCGGCGATTAGGGCCGGAGCACAACTTGCGGAAGCAATACTTAGCAGCGAGATCATTGAACAAGATTTTGGACTTCGACTCGATGAGTCGCAGGATTGAGCTCGTCGCCTCAGCCGGGAACACGCGTCTTGGTAAACGTATACAAGCGCCTCGCCCAACAGAAGCCAAAAGAGTGTTTTAATTGCCGCTACTAGGCAGTTACATTGTTTTAGGCATGCAAGATGAGTGCGGTTACCAGCTTTAATCCCATCTCAAATTTATCCGCGCGAGTGCTGGTTTTGGGCAGCATGCCCGGTGTGCTTTCCCTCAAAGCGAACCAGTATTACGCCCATCCACGCAATGCGTTCTGGCCCATCATGGCAAGCGTTTATGGTTTCGACGCTGAATCGCCATATGAAAATCGTGTGGAGAAACTCAAGGCTTCGGGCGTTGCGCTATGGGATGTACTGCATAGCTGTATCCGACCCGGAAGTTTGGACAGTGCGATTGAAGCCGGGTCCCGAGTGCCCAATGACTTCTTGTCCTTCTTTCAGCAGCATCCTCAGATCAAGCGCGTGATCTTCAATGGCGCTGAGGCGGAAAAGAGTTTTAACACTTACGTTCTGCCTCACCTGAAAGTCAGCGGAATCACTTTCACGCGACTGCCATCCTCTAGTCCCGCGCATGCCGTTTCTCTAGAGCAAAAGATTTCGGCATGGCGAGCGGTGCTTCAACTAGCGTGAACTAAAGGGGGCGCAACGCTTCCCCTGTGAAAGCAATCCCGTTCCATCCGCTACGCATGAAGGTGCGAATGTTCTGGTGGTCAGTCGCATCTGGATGCTGCAGCACATCTTCACGGTAATAACGACCGAAGCAGGCGAGTGTTTCGTTGACGCTTAAGTCCTGTAATTTTGCGAACGCAAAAATCTTGCATGAACCGCCATTCTGACCCGCAGCGTTCTCGACCTCGCCGTTACGAAAGGCGGTCGGCGTGTATGCGTAATGATCCTCGATGGCCGCGATGGTGTCGGCGAATTCGATCTGATCAGGGGTTTCTTTTAAGCGCTGAAGAAATGTGGGCAGAGACATATAAGGAGTGGGGTTTAATTGGGGCGCACAGTTTAACCGTGTGCTTATGAACACGCCTCTCTGGTGGGCCGGGTATCTCTACTTTCGCGGAAGGCGGGATGCTCCCGCCCTACGCAAGCTGCCGTGATTCGGCCCGAAAAGCGCCCTTGTCACGCATGTGACTGACGGCAGAATTTAAAGCAAACACAATCCTTGCAAGAGCTGCACTCAGCGATGTCCGTTGAGTAGCAGTCGAGCATGCAGCGCGTACGACAAAAGTCGATGCGACTGCGGCCAGCGTAT
>JAZKEM010000217.1:0-17037 GCA_040387055.1 Pseudomonadota bacterium
GGACCGCCGCCGCCTTCCGGTGCCACCCAGTTGATGTTCTGCGCAGGATCCTTGATGTCGCAGGTCTTGCAGTGCACGCAGTTCTGGGCGTTGATCTGGAATTTCTTGGCTTCGCCTTCGCCGATGATTTCGTATACGCCAGCTGGGCAGTAACGCTGCGCAGGCTCGTCGTACATCGGCAGGTTCTGTGCAAGCGGAATGCTCGCATCCTTCAACTGAAGATGGACCGGCTGGTCTTCTTCGTGGTTGGTGCTGGACAGGAACACCGACGACAGTTTGTCGAAGCTGATCTTGCCGTCTGGTTTGCTGTATTCGATTTTCTGCGAGTCTTTCGCCAGCTTCAGCGACTTGTGATCAAACTTCAGATCGTGAGCCGTGAACGGGAACTTGCCGCCGAAAATATTCTGCTCGACCCAGTTGATGGCGCCGCCGATCAGCGAGCCAAACTTGTGCAGGAACACGCCAAAGTTACGGCTCTGATAAAGCTCTTCATAGAGCCAGCTTGCTTTGAACTTGCTGACGTAGCCCGTCAATTCGTCGCCGCCTTCTGAGCCAGCAAAGATCGCTTCTGCTGCTGCATCTGCAGCGAGCATGCCGCTCTTCATCGCGGTGTGGCTGCCCTTGATCTTGGCGAAGTTCATCGTGCCCAGATCGCAACCAATCAGTGCGCCGCCTGGGAACACCATCTTCGGCAACGAGTTGAAGCCGCCTTTGCAGATTGCTCGTGCGCCGTAGCCAACGCGGGTGCCGCCTTCCAGATACTGCTTCATCACCGGGTGATGCTTGAAGCGCTGGAATTCATCAAACGGCGACAGGTAAGGATTGCTGTAGGACAGATCAACGATCAGACCAACCACAACCGTGTTGTTTTCGAGGTGATACAGGAATGAACCGCCGAGGCTGTCCGTGCCCAGCAGATTCAGCGGCCAGCCAGCGCCGTGGACCACGAGACCAGCCTGATGCTTGGCCGGATCAATCGTCCAGATTTCTTTGATACCGATGGCGTAGTGCTGCGGATCGGCATCCTTGTCCAACTTGTAAAGCGCATTGAGCTGCTTGCCAAGGTGACCACGGCAGCCTTCGCCAAACAGCGTGTACTTGGCACGCAGTTCCATGCCCGGCGCGTAGTCCGACTTGTGCTCGCCCTTGTGGTTGATGCCCATGTCGCCGATGGTGACGCCCTTAACGACGCCGTCTTCGATGATCGGATGCTGAGCGGCAAAGCCAGGGTAGATTTCAACGCCGAGGGCTTCAGCCTGCTGACCGAGCCAGCGGCATAGATTACCCAGCGAGATGATGTAGTTGCCTTCGTTATGCATCGGCTTGGGAACAAACAGGCCGGGCATCTTGAACGCCTTCTCAGGGCTCAGGTAGAAGTAAACGTCGTCGCCCTTGACCGGGGTGTTCAACGGCGCGCCTTGCGCCTTCCAGTCAGGGATCAGTTCATTGAGCGCACGTGGCTCAAAGACTGCGCCGGAGAGAATGTGAGCGCCGATTTCGGAGCCCTTCTCAACCAAGCAAACATTGATTTC
Organism: Pseudomonadota bacterium; assembly: GCA_040387055.1. GTDB lineage: Bacteria > Pseudomonadota > Gammaproteobacteria > Nevskiales > Nevskiaceae > Stenotrophobium. The sequence goes on from JAZKEM010000217.1 coordinate 1,533, forward strand.
CTTGCCCTCTTCCGCCGCCTTCTGTTTGAGGCGAATAGCCGCCGACAGGCCTGCAGGGCCGCCGCCAACCACAAGGACGTCATATTCCATTACATCGCGTTCTACGCTCATCTTTCGACTGACCAGTAAAAATGAATAGGGACAGGGCGCGAATTCTAACCGGAATGAGTCATAAACTCTCGCCCCAAGAGTATGGTTTATGCACGAATTAGGCCCATAAACCGCAAAAAATGGTCAGTTCAGGCCCTTAGCGATTGAAAGTGAGACCGGAATCGGGAAATCGAGCACCATTTGGCCGAAAGCCTTGCCCTGTGGATCGGTCCGCAAAGACGCCGCGCCGCCCGCGCCGAGGGCGTTGTAGAGCAGGAAATTGAGGCTGTCGGTGCCCGGCAAACGCCAGCGATCGACCTTGCCGTTCTCACCACCGGCCAGCACATGGGCGAAATATTGGCGCATGGCAGCGGTCGTAAGCGCGGCCTCAATGAACGGCAAATATTCCGGCTTGCGCGCAATAACGCCGATGTTGGCGTGATCGCCCTTATCACCGGAGCGGGCCAAAGCCAGCTTGATCAACGGCACGGTGGTCGCGCCCTCCACTTTCGGAATCTGCTCGGCTTCGGCTGCTGGTGGCACAAAACCACCCTGCACCGGAACTGGAACAGCAAAGCGCTCGTCACCCACAACCACTTCAATGCTGACGCGATCCTTCGGCACCAAGGTCGAGAACAACTTAGGAATCATGTTGGGCTCTGGGCGACCGCCACCGAAATAACCCGTGAAGCCCGGCGCCATGCCCGTCGCCGCCTGCGCAATTTCACGCGCGAATAATTTCAATGCTTTTGGATTCGGATGCTGCGCGACAATTTTCACCACCACTTCGCGCGTCGCCGCTGCGCCAGCGCGTGCATGCGGACCGTAAGTTTCTTCGGCACCAATACAGTGAATATCCACGCCGGTAAAATCGCCAAGCTTCTGTTCGAGTAATTGGCGGCGCACTTTTTCAATCACCGCATTCGCAGATGCACGACCCTTCTTCGCCGCATCAATACCACCAATCATGAACAACGAAGCGCAGCGCATGCCTGCCGGATAAGTCGCACTGGTTTTGTAGAACGCGGTCGGCGGCAGGCCTTTGCAACCCGTGACCTTCACCAAGTTATCTCCAGCCTGCGCGAGTTTTACCTGCGTGAAATCACAGACAACGTCTGGAAGAATGTAAGCACGTGGATCGCCAATTTCGTAGAGCATTTGCTCAAGCACCGTATGCACAGACACCAAGCCGCCAGTGCCTTCCGGCTTGCTGACCACGAATGTGCCATCGGCTTCACACTCGATGATCGGAAAGCCCATGTCGGCATAGCCGTCCGTGATCAATTCCCAATCGGTGAAGTTGCCGCCAGTGCACTGCGCACCACATTCGATGATGTGACCTGCAATGCTGCCTGCAGCGAGTTTGTCGTAGTCGGTTTCACCCCAGCCAAACTCGTGCATCAAGGGGCCGAGTGTCACAGCGCTATCAACACAACGACCTGTAATCACGATCTCAGCACCTGCATCGAGTGCCTTCGCAATTGGAATCGCGCCGAGATAAGCGTTCATCGATACCAAGGTCGGTGGCATCGGCTTGCCTGCGCTGGCAGGCGCCAAAAAGTTTTCGCCAGACTCTATGCAATCCGCAAATTCTTTTTTGCGTGGCAGAAGATCATCACCCAACACAACCGCGACGCGAAAACTGACACCAGCTTTCGCAGCGGCTTCTTCCAAGGCTTTCTTGCATGCGAGTGGATTCACACCGCCTGCATTGGCGACGACACGAATACCTTTTTGTTTGATGGTCGCCATCAGTGGCGCCATCACATGCTCGACGAAATCAGTGGCGTAACCATCGTTAGCATCTCGCATGCGCTTGGCTGCGAGGATCGACATCGTGATCTCAGCCAGATAGTCGAAGACGAGGTAATTAATTTTACCTTTCTCGACTAATTGCGTCGCTGCGGTATTGGTATCGCCCCAGAACGCGGAAGCGCAGCCGATTCGTACTGTCTTGCTCATTTCACACTCCAAAACCTAGCTGATCGGTATTTATGCGATTCAGCGATTCAGGTCTAAGAGTGCGCTTTTAGCTCTGCACTTTCCAGAACAATGGCAATTACTAGGTGTGCAGAAAGTGTTGCGCGCCAAACAAGCATAGCGCTGCAAACACGCCCGCGAGCACATCATCAATCATGATGCCGAAGCCACCATGCACTTTGCGATCAAGCCAACGAATAGGCCAAGGCTTGATGATGTCGAAGAAGCGGAACAAAACAAATGCGGCAATCAACCAAGGCCACTCGGCCATACCAACTGGCAAATAAAGCAGTGGCACGCAGGTGATGAGAAAGCCAACGATCTCATCAAACACAATGCCCGGCGCATCATGCAAACCCAGCAAACGCGCGCTCTCACCGCAGATCCAACAGCCAAATACAAACAGTGCGAAACAAACTGCAATGTAGAGCGTTGGTTCCGGCGTTAACCAATGCAGCAGAAACCAGAACGGCAAACCAACGAGTGTGCCGAACGTACCGGGCGCTGTCGGCGCAAGACCGGATCCAAATCCATACGCGAGAAAATGTTCCCACGTCGTCAGAATCAAACGCGCGGGAGCTTTGGGGACATCATGTTTGTTCTGTGTCATTGGAAGTGACGGTATCCATGAGGAGCTAGATCAATGGTAGCGCCATTGGCGTCTAGAAAACGCAAACCACGTTCTGAAGTGATGCGGCCAATCAACGTAAGAGGCAGATCGTGAACAGCAAGGCGCGCTACGGCTTCATCAAATTTTTCTGGTGCGAGACAGAAGCAAAGCTCGTAGTCATCACCGCCCTGCGCTTGCAACGACAGGCTTTCATCTGGCGTGACTCGTTTTTTGAATTCCAGTGATGAAGGCAAGCGTGCGTTGTAAATTTCGGCGCCGACGTTACTGGCCTCCAGCACATGCGCTAGATCACCAGCCAGGCCATCAGAGAGATCAATCGCCGCATGCGCGATATCGCGTAGCGCGAGGCCTGCAACAAGGCGTGGCGTTGGACGATCCAGACGCTCGCGCAAATCCGTAGAGAGATCACTTTCATTCAGAGCACGCAAAGCCAGCGCTGCATCGCCGAGTGTTCCGGTGACACAAACCACATCATCCACCTGTGCCCCACTACGCTTCAGCGCAGCACCGACAGGAACAGCACCCATCGCAGTAATGGTGATCGACAAGGGGCCACGCGTAGTGTCACCACCAACCAAGGCTACGTTTGATTGCGTGGCGAGTTCAGCCAAGCCACGTGCGAATTCCGCGATCCAGCTTTCATCTGAATCGGGCAAGGTCAGCGCGAGCGTGAACCAGCGCGCTTGTGCACCCATCGCTGCGAGGTCTGAAAGATTAACTGCGAGAGATTTCCAGCCGATGTCGAAAGGCGTAGTTTCGACTGGAAAGTGACGACCGCTGACGAGCGTGTCGGTTGTCACCGCGAGCACTTCACCCGCGGGCACAGACAACAAGGCGCAATCATCACCGATGCCAAGCGCGACATCGGTCGCGGGCTTCGTCAGCGATGAAAAGTATCTGCGGATGAGCGCGAACTCATCCATCGAATTATCCTGCTGCGACTTCTGCTGCACGCACGTCGTGCGCAAGCTTATCGAGCACGCCGTTAACGAACTTGAAGCCATCTTCTGCACCAAAAATCTTGGCGAGATTCACGGCTTCATTCACTGCAACTTTCCAGGGCACTTCTGGCTTGTGCTTGAGTTCATAAGCGCAGAGCAGAAGGATGGCGTGCTCAACCGGATCCAGCTGATTCAACGGGCGATCCAGATGAGGCACCAGCAGCATCGTCAAATCTGGCGCCTGCGCAACGACACCATTGAGTAGCTCGGTGAAGTACACAGCATCTGCACGACCCAAGCCTTCTGGCTGTTCATTGAATTGACGGATCATCGCTTCTGGCAGAGTCTCATTAACGAGCCACTGATAGAGCGCCTGAACAGTTAAGCGACGCGCGAGTCCGCGGCGGCTCTGTACGATATTTTCGCTCATGCGATGCTCCGCGCCAGACGCACCATTTCAAGAACGGCAGCTGCAGCTTCATAGCCTTTGTTGTCATCGCCATTGCCAGCGCGATCAATCGCCTGCTGCACGGTATTCACGGTCAACACACCGAAGCCCACCGGCAATCCATGACGCAACTGAGCATCCATCAAGCCGCGCGAGCATTCACCAGCAACAAAATCAAAATGCGGTGTATCACCGCGGATCACCGCTCCAAGCGTGATCACACCATCGTAGTCACCGCTTTCAAGCAGCAGTGAAACTGCCAATGGAATTTCGTAAGCACCCGGCACATAGAACTCTTCAACGGATTCTTCTGGCACGCCCCAGTCTTCAAGGCAGCGATAGCTACCATCCATCAGCGCATCAACGATTTCGACGTTCCAGCGAGTCGCGACAATCGCGATGCGGGCATCGGCGAATTCGCCAGCTGCGGGTTTCTCAGGTGCTGCGTATCCAGATTTCATTTTGGCTCGTTACTTAAGAAACGTATTCGACGACTTCAAGGCCGAAGCCCGAAATAGCCTGCATGCGCAGAGGCGCAGAGAGCACGCGCATTTTGCGCACGCCAAGGTCAGAAAGAATTTGCGCGCCGATACCATAGGTACGCAGCACACGATCAGGATCTGCATGATGCTCTTCGTGCGACGCTTTGTTCAGCGACACGATCTGCTGCACCAGTTCGCGCGCCGTTTCTGGCTTGCGCAACAACACGAGGATGCCCTCGCCTTCGTCAGCTATACGTTTCATTGCATTGCGCAGCGGCCAGCCGAAGTTTTCATGCTGCACGCCCAAAACGTCTGCCAACATATTGCGGATATGTACACGCACCAGTGTTGGTTTATTGGCGTTAACTTCGCCTTTCACCAAAGCCATGTGAACGGTGTTATCGAGAGAATCCTGATACGTGACCAAGCGGAAATCACCGAACTCAGTGTGCACTGAAGTCTCAGCCACACGTTCAATCGTGTGTTCGTTGTCGAGACGATAACGAATCAAGTCTGCAATGGTGCCGAGCTTGATGCCGTGTTCGCGTGCGAATACTTCGAGATCTGGACGACGTGCCATGGTGCCGTCTTCGTTGAGAATTTCAACGATGACAGATGCAGGTTCAACACCTGCCAAGCGTGCGAGATCGCAACCAGCTTCAGTGTGACCTGCGCGCGTCAGCACGCCACCAGGCTGTGCCATCAGCGGGAAGATGTGGCCGGGCTGCACCAAGTCTTCTGGCTTCGCATCAGCCTTGACCGCAGTGCGGATCGTGTGTGCACGATCAAATGCGGAGATACCGGTCGTTACGCCTTCTGCAGCTTCAATCGAAACAGTGAATGCGGTTTTGTGGACTTCTTCGTTGCGCGAAACCATCTGAGGAAGACGTAGCTGGCGGCAGCGATCAGGCATCAGCGTGAGGCAGATCAAACCACGGCCGTAACGCGCCATGAAATTGATGTCTTCAGGACGCACGAGACTGGCGGCCATCAACAGATCGCCTTCGTTTTCGCGACCTTCGTCGTCCATCAGGATGACCATCTTGCCGGCCTTGAAGTCGGCAATGATGTCTTCGATAGGATCCAGTCCGCTGGCACGCGGCGCAGTCGACGGCTGATTAATTGATGTCACTTTGCTCATTGTTCTTCCCTCGCCGTCAGCAGACGTTCCAGATAACGCGCCACCAGATCGACTTCCAGATTGACCGCGCCGTTGACTTCCAATTGCCCGAGGGCGGTATGACTCATCGTGTGGGGGATGATGTTAACCCCGAAACGACGGCCCGACACCTCATTGACCGTGAGGCTGATGCCGTCGATGCAAATAGAGCCCTTTTGCGCGATATACCGCGCCAATGGCGCAGGCGCTTCAAATTCCAGACGCCAGCTACGGGCATCGTCGCGCTTCTCGACCAGATGGCCGACGCCGTCGACATGTCCACTGACCATGTGGCCGCCCAGCGGCTTGCTTGGCGTGAGTGCGCGTTCCAAGTTGACGACCTGCCCGACGACCCACTTTGCGGCCGTTGTCGCATTCAGCGTTTCCGCGGACAGATCTGCCACAAAGCCGTTGTCGCGAAACTCTACCGCCGTGAGACACACGCCATTCACGGCAATGCTGTCGCCCAGCTGCGCACCATCGAGATAACCCGCTGGCGCTTTGATCAGCATGCGGCTATCACCACCGACGATTTTGGCTTCGGCAATGCTGCCCATGCTTTCGATAATGCCTGTGAACATTCTCTATTCCTTAAACCGTCGCCGCAGGCACTGCGGTCAACCGTAGATCCGGACCCACTACGCGAACATCGCGCCACTGGAACTGCAAGCGTTGCGACAACTTTTCCAAATTCGGCAAACGAGCCAATGGCCGTGCCGCGTGACCCAACAAGCTTGGCGCAAGATAAAGCACCAGCTCATCGACGACTTCAGCCTGCAGTAGTAGGCCCGCCAGCGTGGGACCACACTCCACTAGCACTTCATTAACCTTGAGACGGCCCAATTCAGACATCGCCGCAGTCAATGAAAAATATTCACCATCACGATCCAACTGTGCGACTTCGACGCCCGCTGGCATTGTTGCTGGCGAATGCGTCGTCAATAAAATTCGACGTGCACCTTCGTTCCAAATCTTTGCGCTAGCACCGACACGTCCACGTGGGTCCAGCACGATGCGATCCGGCTGGCGCGATGTCTCGACATGACGAACCGTTAACTCAGGATCATCGGCCAAAACCGTCGCGCTACTCGTCAGCACCGCACCGGCTTGTGCGCGTAGGCGATGCACATCTGCACGCGCAGCTTCAGATGTAATCCACTGCGATTCGCCATTGGCCATTGCTGTGCGACCATCCAAACTTGCAGCCAACTTCAGCGTGACAAACGGACGACCGCGCGTCATGCGCATCACAAATCCGCGATTCAATACCTGCGCTTGCGCCTGCATCAAACCACATTCAACCTCGATCCCAGCAGCACGCAAACGCTCTAAACCTTTGCCCGCTACTTCAGGATTCGGATCCTGCATCGCAGCCCAAACCTTGCGCACTCCCGCAGTGATCAAACCATCTGCGCAAGGCGGCGTGCGTCCAAAATGACTGCAAGGCTCCAGCGTTACAAAAACATCCGCGCCGCGCGCCTTGTCACCCGCCATGCGCAATGCATGCACTTCAGCGTGCGGCTCACCTGCACGCTGATGAAAACCTTCGCCAACGATGACGCCATCCCGAACGATGACGCAGCCAACGCGTGGATTAGGCTGCGTTGTGTGTCGGCCTTTTTCAGCCAACTGCAACGCATACGCCATGTAGACAGTGGCGTCTTTAGGATTTGTCATCCGACTCAATCAGCGTCATCTGGCTACGACGCTCTTCGGCACTCGGTAATTTTTCCAAGCGATCGATTTCTTCGCGGAAAGCGTTAACGTCCTTGAAGTCACGATAGATCGAAGCGAAACGCACGTAAGCAACGTGATCGAGCTCATCTAACTGCTCCATCACCCACTCACCCACTTGCTTCGACGGCACTTCGCGCTCACCGCTTTGACGCAGCTTACGCATCACCGTATCGACGGCGTGATCAATCTGGTCTGGTGTTACCGCGCGTTTGAAACATGCGCTATCAATACCCGCACGCAATTTATCTTCTTTGAACGGTGCCAGGTCACCATTGCGCTTGATGATGTTCGGCATCAAGAGCTGTGCTTTCTCGAAAGTGGTGAAGCGCTGACTGCAGCGCTCACATTCGCGACGGCGACGAACCTGCTCACCCTCTTCCGTAAGGCGCGAGTCGATGACTCTTGTATCTTCAGCCTTACAGAAGGGGCAATGCATGATTTCTTAAGCTGCTTTCTTCGACGCTTGATAAACCGGGAAGCGCGCGCAGAGCTGTTCAACCTGACCACGAACCTTGGCAATCGCTTCTTCAACGCCGCTACCCGCGCTCATGGCGTCAACGATGTCGGCGATCCAACCGGCAACTTCTGCCATTTCCTTCTCGCCGAAACCGCGCGTGGTGGAAGCTGGTGAACCGATACGCAGGCCAGAAGTAACAAAAGCCGACTTCGGATCGTTAGGAACCGAGTTCTTGTTAACAGTGATGTGCGCCTGACCCAGCGCCGCTTCTGCATCTTTACCCGTGACATTACGAGCAATCAGATCGAGCAGGAACAGATGGTTGTCGGTGCCGTTGGAAACAACCTTGTAGCCGCGATCTGCAAAAACTTTGGCCATCGAACGAGCGTTAGCCACAACCTGCTTCTGGTACACCTTGAACTCAGGCGACAGTGCTTCTTTGAACGCAACTGCCTTGGCGGCGATGACGTGCATCAGCGGACCGCCCTGAATGCCAGGGAATACTGCAGACTGGAATTTCTTGTTGAAGTCTTCGCCCTGACCCTTGGTCAGAATGATGCCGCCGCGTGGACCGCGCAGCGTCTTGTGCGTGGTGCTGGTCACAACGTGTGCGTATGGCAGCGGGCTCGGATATTCGCCAGCAGCAACCAGACCTGCAACGTGGGCCATGTCGACCCAGAAGTACGCGCCAACCTTGTCGGCGATTTCACGCATGCGCTTCCAATCTTTAACGCGTGAATAAGCAGAGAAACCGCCAATCAGCATTTTCGGCTTGTGTTCAATCGCGAGACGTTCCATCTCGTCATAGTTGATCACGCCGGTGACAGGGTCCAGACCGTAAGGAACGATCTTGTACTGCTTGCCGGAGAAGTTGGCCGGATGACCGTGCGTCAAGTGACCACCTTGCGCGAGGTTCATACCCATAACCGTGTCGCCCGGATTAACCAGCGCGATGAACACGGCAGCGTTAGCCTGCGCGCCGGAATGCGGCTGTACGTTGGCGTAGTCGCAATCGAACAGTTGCTTGAGACGATCAATCGCCAGATTTTCAGCGACGTCAACGTGTTCGCAACCGCCGTAGTAACGCTTGCCCGGATAGCCTTCGGCGTACTTGTTCGTCAGCTGCGAACCTTGAGCTTCCATCACTGCTGGGCTGCAATAGTTTTCCGACGCAATCAGTTCGATATGCGCTTCCTGACGATGCTCTTCAGCCGTGATAGCGGCTTTGAGTTCAGGATCAAACTGGGCGAGAGAATTGGCGTTCGTCCACATGAAAATGCGTTCCTTTTAAATATGCCTCGCAAATGCGAGACGAAAAAAATCAGTCAACAACTTCCAGCATCAAATCGAGCGCGGCACGTGCAGGCTTGGCGATTTCTTCTGGAACACGAATACGATTGACGACATTGCCTGCGACCAGATTGTCTAGCACCCATGCCAGATGCTGCGGATCGGTACGGAACATCGTCGAGCACATGCACACCGTTGGCGACATGAACTGCACGGTGATGTTCTTCGACTTCACTTCATCAGCGAGTCGATTCACCAAATTGAGTTCAGTGCCCACCAACCAATGCGTGCCCGGCTCGGATGCGCGCACGGTGCGAAGAATGGTTTCGGTTGAACCAACGACGTCCGACATCTGCACCACTTCGTAGCTGTTTTCCGGATGGCTGATGACCTTGCCTTCGGGGAATTGCTTGCGGAAGTTATTGATGTGCGCAGGCTGGAACATTTGGTGAACAGAGCAGAAGCCCTTCCACAGAATCATTTTGGCATTGCGAATTTGGTCATCCGTGAGGCCACCACGTGGCTTCATGAAATCCCACGTCACCATCTGATCAAGCGGAATGCCCATACGCACGCCGGTGTTGCGGCCGAGGTGCTGGTCTGGGAAGAACAGCACTTTCTCGCGACGCGCGAACGACCATTCCAACACGCCACGCGCATTGCTGGACGTGCAGACGATGCCGCCGTGATTGCCACAGAAGGCTTTGAGATCAGCAGCCGAGTTGATGTAGGTGACGGGCGTGACCTTCTCATCTGGATCAAGCAACTGCGAAATTTCTTCCCAGCACTTCTTAACCTTCACGAGGTTGGCCATATCGGCCATTGAGCAACCGGCCGCCAAGTCCGGCAGGATCACGGTGCGCTTGCCTTCGGTGACGATATCCGCCACTTCGGCCATGAAGTGCACGCCACAGAAGATGATGAACTCGGCGTCGGTCTTGGCCGCCAGCTGTGAAAGCTTCAGGGAGTCACCACTAAAGTCAGCGTGCTTGAACACTTCATTACGTTGGTAATGGTGCCCAAGAATCGCCAGACGCTTACCTAAGATCTTCTTGGCGGCAACGATGCGGGCATCGCACTCGCCATCGTCGAGCAGGTTAAATTCATCAATTTTTAGAGCCGCGGACATCTTTAATCCTCGCAGCAGCCGTATCGGCCATCAAAGACCGCTAATTTTAGCGTAATGACGCCCCTCGCGTCTGATTTACGCGGGTTATTTCTATCTACAGACGAGTGATTTTTGATAAATTTTCTTAGTAATTGTTGATATTTATAAACGCCAACAAAAATGCCACCCGCAGTTTGCGGGTGGCATTGAGTTTGGAGCTACGGCTTAGGGACAGGTCGAAGGCGTTACGCCAACACCAACACCAAGCTTAGTTGTATCGGTTTTGGTGTTATCCGTTGAAAGAACCGCGGCAACCGTAACGCAGGTCTTATCCGGTTTACGCGAAACGGCTACGCCAGCGGTATCTGAGGCGTTCCCAATCGATACATCATCCGGAACGCTTGTCGCCCAAACCGTGTCGTGAGTGAGGTCTTGGAGAATATCCACGCCGTCGATGACCTGTTTAAAGGTGCCGACTGAATGGAAATGATCATAGAAACCTTGCGTCGGAATGACCGGATTCTGATCGGTAGATAAGATCTCAAAATTAGTTAATACAGCCTTCTGAGTAGTGATTGTTAAAGGCGGGCTCGTCGTCACTAAGGACTTGAAGCTAGCAACTACGTCTGTTGTACCAACGGTCAGGGCTGTAGCTACGTTACCTCCAAAGCCCAAAATGCCAGTGCTACCTCTGGTCTTTAACGTTGCTTGCAAAGAAAGATCTTGAGTCTTGCCATCGTTCAAAGTCGCAATAACCTTGAGTGCTTCGCGCGTACCGACAACGAGCGGAATTGCAGGGTTGAAAACAGGATTGTGCTGCACGCTCAAGGACTGAATGCCAGAAACCTTCACATCTGTATTGATGTACTCAAAGCGCGTACCAGGACAGGCGCTAAAATTTGCAGTGACGGTCACAGGACCACTGGGCGACAAACCTGTCACAAGTCCACCACCAACCGCTGAACCTGGCACCGGCGTAGTCACTTGGATGTAATCGTTGCGCGGATCATCCGGCGTGCTCCACTCGGCATTGCCCGTCACGTTCTGAACAACAACCAAATCATCTTTGTCACGCAACTTGGCATACGCGTAGTACTGCTGCGTTGAGCCGGTCGCAATACTCAAAGGGCTAGACAGTGCGGCATCAGCCGTTGAATCAAACTGCGATGTAGACAGAATGATGCTCTCTGGCTCACGCACAATGACTTCAATGCTGGTGGTCACACCAACGTAATCAGCCGTAATAACTGCACGACCTGCACGCACAGGCGTAATAACGCCTTTGGGGAAAACACGACCAGGATTGGTTGGGTCCGGCTCCGTGCCGTCACTAACGCGAACAACGTCGGGACTTGAAGAAGTCCATATGGTACCCGCACGCCCAGTGTAATCAGCTGAAGTATTGCTCTCAAAAACAGCGTAGATGCCGAGCTGCTGTCGAAGGCACTGATACCCCAACACTTGGAAATTGAACGGCAAAAAAACCGCTTGGTCGCCAACTTTGCTCACCATCAGCAGGTGATCAATCTTGTCGCCCTTGCCCACTCCATTACACGCAGCGAGCGCAGTCAGCGCTAACACGCAAAACATCTGGCGCAATCCGCGCAGTGCAGCCATCAGCTACTCCTCAAAAAATTCTTATGTAACTTCGCCTTCACTTAATTAAGCAGGCGTTGAAGACTTGGCGGCGTCCTTGGCAGGCACCGTGGATTTAATATGAAGCTCACGCAATTGACGTGCATCAACCAGACCCGGCGCATTCGTCAGCGGACAAGCTGCTGTCTGCGTTTTCGGGAACGCGATCACTTCGCGGATGCTCTGGCCGCCAACCATCAGCATGATCATGCGATCAAGGCCGAGTGCGAGGCCGCCGTGCGGTGGCGCGCCATAGCTAAGCGCTTCGAGCAAGAAGCCAAACTTTTCTTGCTGCTCGTCTGCGCCGATACCCAAAAGGTCGAACACAGCCTGCTGCACTTCCGGGCGATGGATACGCACGGAGCCGCCGCCAATTTCGACGCCATTGAGAACAATGTCATAGCCCTGTGACAGTACAGTGCCCGGATTGTTCCGAAGTTCATCCGCAGATTGCACCTTAGGCGCAGTGAACGGGTGGTGAGGCGAAACCCAACGACCGCCTTCCTTGTCATCCCACTCAAACATCGGCCAATCGACTACCCAAAGTGCTTTCCAGCCAGCAGCCGTCAGGCTCAGATCGTTGCCGATCTTGAGACGCAGCGCGCCGAGTGCATCGGATACCACTTTGTAGGTATCTGCGCCGAAGAACACGACGTCGCCATCCACAGCGCCGGTGCGTTCGAAGATGCTCGTCAGTGCGGCATCATGAATATTCTTGACGATGGGCGACGTCAGGCCGTCACGGCCCTTGGTGCTCCACTCTTTAACGACGATGTAGGCCAGGCCCTTGGCGCCGTAGTTCTTAACGAAATTGGTGTAGCCGTCGATTTGACCGCGCGACAATTTGTCAGCGCCGCCAGGCACGCGCAGCGCAGTGACGCGGCTCTTTGGATCATTGGCAGGGCCGGAGAAGACTTTAAAGTCGACATCAGCAACGAGATCCTTCACGTCGACCAGTTCCAGCGGGTTACGCAGGTCAGGCTTGTCGGAACCAAAGCGGCGCATGGCTTCTTCAAAGCTCATGTGAGGCAAGGTGCCGAGATCAACACCGAGGGTGTCTTTCCATAATCCAACGACGAGGCCTTCGATCATTTTCATGATCTCGTCCTGCGACATGAATGAGGTTTCAACGTCGAGCTGAGTGAATTCCGGCTGACGATCAGCACGCAAATCTTCATCGCGGAAGCAGCGAGCGATCTGATAGTAGCGATCAAGGCCCGACATCATCAGCAGCTGTTTGAACAACTGTGGCGACTGCGGCAACGCAAAGAAGTGACCATCATGCGTACGGCTAGGCACGAGATAGTCACGTGCACCTTCAGGCGTTGCACGCGTCAGAATCGGCGTTTCAACATCGATAAAGCCATTCGCATCCATATAAGTACGGATTTGCTTTACCACGTCATGGCGCGTCTTCAGATTCTTCTGCATCTGCGGACGGCGCAGATCGATATAGCGATACTTCAGGCGCGTGTCTTCGCCAACTGTTTCATCATCGGGATGGAACGGCGGCGTATCTGCTTTGTTGAGCAACTCAACTTCCTTGCCTAGCACTTCAATTTTGCCGCTGGAGAGGTTGGCGTTCTCAGTGCCCGTAGGACGCGGACGCACACGGCCAGTAATTTTGACAACGTATTCAGAGCGCAGCTTGTCGGCGGCAGCAAACGCTTCGACCGCATCCGGATCAAACACGCATTGCAGCAGGCCCTCGCGATCACGCAAGTCGATAAAGATCACGCCGCCATGGTCGCGGCGACGGTGCACCCAGCCGCTAACGGTGACAGTTTGGCCGGTCAGTGCTTCAGTGACCTGACCACAGTAATGAGTACGCATCATGGAACTATTCGTCGCTTAAGTATGAAAAATGCGCCACCCGCAGTCGGCAAAAGCGCAATCAAGATTGTTATAAATAATACTCAAAATATTAAATTTTGAATACTTAATAACAAACCTATCGCGATTAAGCCCAGTGCGGGTGGGTCGAAATATGGTTACAAATCCAACGTTGGAGCTAGTTTACCCGCGCACCGCATTTGCCGCACGCGCTTGAGCGCTGTAAGCCGTGAGTTTCTCCACATCTGGGGCCACAACACCGAGCGAAATGACCAAACGCAGGGCCTCTTCCACCGGCATTTCCAACCAGATTACGTCCTGTTTAGGGACTAAAAGCAGGAAGCCGGAGGTGGGATTTGGCGTCGTCGGCACAAAAACAGTCACCAGTTCCTGCCCGACCTGATCCTGTAGCTGTTTAGGCGTATCAGCGGTCTGGAACGCGATGCTCCAAGTCCCAGCGTGCGGATAACGGATCAACAAGGCATGGCGGAAGGCCACCGCATTGCCGGAAAACAAGGTCTCAGCCAATTTCTTCATGCCGCCGTAGATCGAACGGACCAAAGGAATATGCCCGAGCGCGCTTTCCGCCCAACTCAAACCACGTCGACCAATGTAATTAGCGGCAAGTGCACCAGTTCCAAGCACCAGCACGATACTCAGCAACACACCAAACCCGGGAAAATCAGGACGCAGCGCCGCAGGCAACAACAGCAAGCTGGTATCAAGAATGTTCACCACAAAGCGAATCACCAGCAAGGTGACGGCCAGCGGCAGCCAGATCAACAGGCCCGCAATAAACCAACGCCGCAGTAAACGATTCATGTTCTTGGCCCCCGGCCTTAACAAACGCTGTACAACTTATTTCGATGCCGCTTTGCTTTTCTTGGCTGGCTTTTCTTTGGTCTCAGCCTTGGCAACAGGCGCGGCAGCCGGAGCTGCTTTCTCACTGGCACTCACTGGCTTAGAGGCTTCGGTATCACCCGCAAGGTTCTTTTTGTTGTCCGACTTAAAGTCCGTCTCATACCAGCCCGCGCCCTTGAGGCGGAATCCAGCGGCCGAAACCTGACGCGTCAGCTTCAGCTTGCCGCAGAGCGGGCATTTCTTTTCATCCGGCTCAGAAAGCTTCTGCAGAATCTCAGACATCTCACCGCAGGCGCGGCAAACATATTCGTAAATAGGCATTGCAATGTCTCAATGTAAAACCTGTCCCCGAGTTGAGGACAGACACGGTATTTTCAAGGCAACGGAGCAGATCGTTTAGAATTCGGCCGCCGACAGCACGTAATTGTGCATCGCCACTGGCTTCTCTGCACGGTTCTCTTTCAAGATTCTTCATGCAAAACGATTTGCGCCGCGGCGCCTTGTTCGCTGTCAGCGCTGCCGCCGCCTTTTCGGTGACCGGTGCCTGCGTCAAAGCTGCCTCCGTAGACGCGCCAACCGAAGTCGTGGTGTTCTTTCGCAGTGCGATCAGCTTACTCGCCCTGCTCCCCTGGATTTTGCGCCAAGGCGTCTCCAGTCTGCGCAGCGAACGCGTCGGCGGACATCTGTGGCGCGCAGCATTTGGCGTCAGTGCGATGTACGCCTTTTTCTACGCCATCGGCC
The DNA here is from genome assembly GCA_040387055.1 of Pseudomonadota bacterium. GTDB lineage: Bacteria > Pseudomonadota > Gammaproteobacteria > Nevskiales > Nevskiaceae > Stenotrophobium. Next base: position 16,926 of record JAZKEM010000217.1, read on the forward strand.
ATTTGCACTTGGCCGAAGCGATGCTACTAACCTACTCCACGCCGCTCTTCATCCCGTTTATTGCTTGGTACTGGATTGGTGAAAAGCCGCCGGCGGTTGTCTATCCCGCAGC
>JAZKEM010000218.1:0-17187 GCA_040387055.1 Pseudomonadota bacterium
CAGGTGCACGGAGCCATGGGCTACACTTGGGAAGCTGATCTTCAGATGTTCATGAAGCGCGCCTGGGCACTGAATGCTGCGTGGGGCGATCAGAGCTTCCACAAGAAACGCATTGCCGATTTTATTTATTCCAGCGGCGCAGCACTTGGCCCTGGCGAAACGTTCACTTAATTTTTAAATAGCGGAGCAAGACGATGGCTGAAGCCTATATTGTGGATGCACTGCGCACGCCAACCGGCAAGCGCAAAGGCACCCTCTCACATATCCATGGCGCTGATCTCGGCGCATTCGCTCTCAAGACATTGGTCGAGCGCAACAACATTCCTGCAGAAGATTATGACGACGTCATCTTTGGTTGCTTGGATGCCATCGGCCCTCTCGCCGGCAACATCGCGCGCAGCAGTTGGCTCGCTGCTGGTTTGCCGATGCACGTTCCAGGCGTGACCATCGACCGTCAATGCGGTTCGTCGCAGCAGGCGGTTCACTTTGCAGCGCAGGCGGTGATGAGCGGCACGCAGGATGTCGTCATTGCTGGCGGCGTGCAGACGATGACGCAGATTCCTATTTCTTCCGCGATGATTGCGGCACAGCCACTCGGCTTCAAAGATCCGTTCTCCGGTTCCGAAGGCTGGGTTAAGCGTTTCGGCACGCAGCCTGTTTCGCAGTTCGTCGGCGCGCAGATGATTGCCGACAAGTGGAATATCTCGCGTCGCGAGATGGAAGAGTTCTCTCTTGAGAGCCACAACCGCGCACGTCGCGCCATTGCTGAAGGCCGTTTCGCAAAAGAAATCGTTCCAATCGCTGGCCTTGAGCACGACGAAACCACGCGCGAAACCACGATCGAAAAAATGGCAACGCTTGAGCCGCTGGCTCCGGGCGGCACCATCACCGCTGGCGTTTCAAGCCAGACCGGCGACGCTTCTTCCGCAATGCTGATCGTTTCTGAAAAAGCACTGAAGAAGTACAACCTCAAGGCTCGCGCACGCATTCATCACATCAGTGTGTACGGCGATGACCCGATCTTCATGCTCACCGCGCCAATTCCAGCGACCGCTTATGCGTTGAAGAAAGCAGGTATGAAGCTGTCGGATATCGACCTCGTTGAAATCAACGAAGCGTTCGCACCTGTTGTGCTCGCTTGGTTGAAGGAAACCGGTTATCCGCACGCCCAGACCAACGTAAACGGCGGCGGCATTGCACTCGCTCATCCGCTCGGCGCCACCGGCACCAAGCTGATGACCACGTTGCTGCATGAACTGGAACGCACCAACAAGCGCTTTGGTCTGCAGACCATGTGCGAAGGCGGCGGTCTCGCCAACGTTACGATCATCGAGCGTCTGTAATTTGTTTGTTCCCTCTCCCGTAAGCGGGAGAGGGAAATAAAAGAAAGGAATTATTTCAATGGGTATTTGTAACAACCGTACGATCATCGTCACCGGTGCAGGCGCAGGCCTTGGCCGCGGTTACGCGATGTCGATTGCTGCTGAAGGCGGCAACGTTGTCGTTAACGACATCAAGCGCGAAGCGGCTGATGCCGTCGTCGCTGAAATCGTTGCCGCTGGCGGCAAAGCAGTTGCTAACAGTGATGACATCACCAGCATGGCTGGCGCTGAAAACATCGTGAAGACCGCCGTCGATGCATTCGGCGACGCACACGGTGTAGTCAACAATGCGGGCGTCGTGCGTGATCGTATGTTCGCTTCGATGAGCGAAGAAGAGTGGGACGTAGTGGTTCGCGTCCACCTCAAGGGCCATTTCTGCATTGCCAACACACTGGTCAAGCGTTGGCGCGATCAGGTCAAGGCTGGCCAAAAAGTTGAAGGCCGCATCATCAACACCAGCTCGGGCGCAGGTTTGCAGGGCAACATCGGTCAGGGCAACTACTCGGCTGCTAAAGCCGGTATCGCTTCATTGACGCTGGTGCAGGCTGCTGAACTTGGTCGTTACGGCGTCACCGCCAACGCACTGGCTCCAGCCGCGCGTACCGGCATGACCGAAGGCCCGTTCGGCGCAATGATGAAGAAGCCGGAAGACGGCAGCTTCGATCACTACGCTCCAGAAAACGTTGCGCCATTGGTTGTGTGGCTGTGCAGCCCGCTGTCAGCACACGTCAGCGGCAAAGTATTTGAAGTGGAAGGCGGCAAGCTCTCCATCGCAACCGGTTGGAAGACCGGCATCGTCCGCGACAAGAAAGCACGCTGGAATCCAGCGGAGCTGACTGACGTGGTGGATGGTTTGATTGCAGAGTCGCCCAAGGCACAGAAGGTTTACGGTACTTGAGCGACATCAGTGCATTGAGATCGGCGACGGATCCAGCGGCGTACAGCTTCTGGGTTGATGAGCACGTCCGTTTCGCCGATCTCGATGTGCTGGGTCACGTCAACAACAAGGCTTTCTTCACCTTTGCTGAAAGTGGCCGCGTTGTATTCCTGCAAACCACGGGCCTGTGGAAGCCTGGCGCGCAACGGCAAGGCGTGATTGTTCGCGCTGAGATGGACTATCACCGCGAGCTGCATTACCCGGCTTCCTTACGCATCGGCATGCGTGTCACCAAAGTCGGCCGCACCTCCTTCACGCTTGGATTGGGCATGTTCAACGGCGAACATTGCGTCGCCACCAATGTGACTGTGGTTGTACGCATCGACACGCAAACACGTGAGCCGGTGGCGCTTAATGAAGAAGAGCTTGCCGGTATACGGCCCTATCTCGCTGCGTAGTTAATAGGCGAGATAAGAGCCAACTTTCTTAGTCTCGATCTGGCGCGCCTAGCGGAAAGTACGAGCGAAACGGCCGCGCCTCATCCACCGCACGAACAACGGATGGACGAGCCAGCAAGCGCGTGCGGTAAGCGCGCAGCAGCGGATACGCTTCTGAAATTTGGTGCGTCCAGTCTGCGTAAAACAAAAACGGTGCAGCTGCACAGTCCGCCATCGTGAAATCTGCACCGGTTGCCCAAGTTTTTCCGGCGAGCTCTCCCTCGAGCCACGCATAAGCGCGTTCGAGTTTTTCTACAGCAAGCGCCATTCCATCTTTGCGCTTTACTGGATCACCCGTCAGCGCGCCATCGACTGCGTGTTGCGCCGCATTCATCACATGCAGATCGAAGAAGCGGTCGAAGAAACGCACGTCCAGCGCAGTCATTGGATCAGTAGGGATCAGGCGCACAGGTCCTGGATGTGCAAGCTGCAGATACTCGATGATGATGCTGGTCTCTGCGATATTGCGCTCTCCGTCTACCAGCACCGGGAACTTGCGTAGCGGCCAACGCTTCAGCCAATCGGCGGTGTGCTGTTTCTCATTTGGGTCACCGACACAGCGGAACTCAAACTGGGTTTTGTTCTCGTACAGGGCGATCAGCACTTTCTGCGTGTATGAAGAGAACGGGTGACCATAGATGACGAGCGACATTGTGGAATCTCCGAATTCAGACCATTTGTATACTGCAAGTGCTTAAACATAAGACATCGCCGCTGGGTTTCGCTCGGCAATTGCTCCTGCATTGCTCTACCTCGGGCATCCATGCCCTCGTGCGCTCCAACCCAGCCTGCGCAGTCATTTCGGCTAAATTTCAAGCCAAATGAGCATTGTTCGAAGTCCAAAATGCCGCCTTTCAGGCGAGCTTTAATGCCTGTTTAAAAAGGCAAAAATCCGCATTTCCTCCAGCTGCGCCTTCCGTATCGTTAATGTGACATTGTACGATGTCATTCTAGCCAATGACCCGACCCCGTCAGAGGCCTAATTTCTTGCGCCATGCGATGCCGCCAACGGCTCGTCATGTTTAAAGGAGTTTCGATGCCCAAGGTTCTCGCCAAAGCTTCTTCAGCACTCAAAAAGCTGACGACGTTCAAAGCCGCCCAAGATGCGTTCTTGCATGAAGTGGGAGCGGTTTATCTCTCCAAAGCTGAAACGGTTGATCCAGAAGAACTGCGCAACTGGCAGCCCGCCGGTCTTGCATGGCCGTTGATGCGTGATCTGCAGCGTCGCGCTACCGGCATGCGTCGCCATGTCACCGAAGTGGATGGCCATAAAGTCGTTTGGATGGAAGGAGGAAATGCCAAGGGTGAGGCGGTTGTTCTGTTGCATGGCTTCACCTCAAGCAAAGAAAACTGGCTGTTGATGGCACCGTTTTTACTCTCTCGCTTTCATGTCTATGCACCGGATCTTCCGGGCTGGGGCGAAAGCCAATTTATTCACGACGCCGATTACTCAATGGACGCGCAGGTTGCACGCGTTGCCGAGTGGGCGAAGAAGCACGTTAAAGCGCCTGCGCACGTTGTTGGCAGTTCAATGGGCGGCGCGGTTGCAGGGTTGCTTGCTGCACGTCATCCAGAACTCGTCGAAACACTCACGCTGATGAACTCCGCTGGTGTGCGTGGTGCAAACGCCAGTCCATTCGAGCAAGGTTTGCTGGAAGGCAAGAACGGTCTCATCGCTCGTACGTTTGCCGATGTGATGCAGCTGTTTGAAAGCGTCGTCGAGCGCAATCGCATGGCGATTACGTTGGCACTGGCACCTGCGATGTACGGTGATTTCGTCAATCGTCGCTCAGTGAATCTGCATCTGTTCTCACATCTGGTTGGCAGAACGCCATCCGAAAAACTGCCTGGCATTGATGCCATCAAGGTTCCGACGCTGGTGTTGTGGGGCGAACAGGATCGAATTCTCGATGTGTCTTGTGCTGATGCAATCGCAGCCGTGTTACCACACGCGGAAGTGAAGCGCCTGAATCGCGTCGGCCACCTTCCAATGATTGAAGTTCCTGGTGTCACTGCGCGTCGTCTGCGCGGGTTCTGGCATCGCAACGCAGCTGCTGTGCCTTTGGCACAAGCTGCTTAATTCAGTTCAATAAGAAAACTCCATAGGAGATTCTCATGTCACTCTCAACTTCTACTTCTACGCCGACTCGCAGCAAAACTGTACGTACCTTTACTGCGGATAGCGGTGCGCGCCACGAAGGTGCCACGTTCCCTGTGCGTCGTCCGGATTTCGATTTCAGCGCCACGCCCAAGTATTGGTTTGGTGACAACTCCATGCTGACGCATTTCATGCAGGGCATGGCCGCGCTATTTCCGGATGGCGAGATGTTCTTCGTTAAATCCGTACGTGCCGTACGTGATCAAGTAAAAGACGAACAGCTGCAGAAAGAAATCAGCGCCTTCATCGGTCAGGAAGCAATGCACTCCAAGGCCCATCTGGCTTTGGACAATCATCTCGTCGCTCAGGGTTTGCCGCTGAAGGACATCGAAAAGATTGCGCTCAATCTGCTCGGCTTCGTGCACAAAGCCGGTTCGAAAAAGCTGGATCTGTCGATCACCTGCGCACTAGAACATTTCACCGCCACCTGGGCGCAGCAGTTTCTGGAGCATCAGAAAACCCACGACCTGATGGCCGATCCAACCATGCGCAAGATGTGGACCTGGCATGCGATTGAAGAGTCGGAACACAAGGCGGTAGCTTTCGATACCTACAAGGCAATTGGCGGTGATTACCCCACGCGGGCTGCTGGCATGGTCATCGCCATGCTCGGCCTGTCTGCCGCGCTGGTGCACATCGAAGTAAAGATGATGCGTCACGACAAACAACTCACCAACTGGAAGAGCTGGCGCTTCGGCATGAAGGAAATGTTTGGCCGCAAAGGCTTCTTCACGCCGACGATTCCAAAACTGTTCGATTACTTCCGTCCGGGTTTCCACCCGAACGATCACGAAGCAGACGAAGCGCTCGCGAAGCGCCGTACGGAAATGGGGTTTGAACTGCCTGTAAACGGCGCAGTGCACTAAGATAAAAATTCTTCGTCATGCCCGCGTAGGCGGGTATCCAGTGTTAATACGCTCTAAAGTGGCGAAAACTGGATTCCCGCCTCCGCGGGAATGACGGGCACACAAAACTATTGAGATTAAAAAATGAAGAAGCAATCCGCTTCATCTTCAGCAAAAGCTGTAGACGTTCTGATCATCGGCGCCGGTCTGTCTGGCATCGGCGCAGCCTGTCACTTGCGTCGCGAATGTCCGAATAAAACTTTCGCGATCATCGAACGTCGCGAAGCCATCGGCGGCACATGGGATCTATTCCGTTATCCCGGCATCCGTTCGGATTCGGATATGTACACCTTCGGCTACAACTTCAAGCCTTGGACTGAACCGCGTGTGCTGGCGGATGGCCCTTCGATCAAGCGCTATGTGACTGAAACTGCACGTGAGTACAACGTCGAGCAGTACATCAGCTTTGGTCGCAAGGTGGTGAGTGCGGATTGGTCTTCTGCCCAGAATCATTGGTCTGTTGAAGTCTTGGACGAGACCAGCGGCAAGAGCGAAACCTACACAGCTTCGTTCCTGCTTGGCGCGACCGGTTACTACAACTACGACGCAGGTTATCGCCCGAAGTTTGAAGGCGAGTCCAAATTCAAGGGCCAGTTCATTCATCCGCAGCACTGGCCAGAAAATCTCGACTACAGCGGCAAGCGTGTTGTGATTATTGGTAGCGGAGCGACGGCGATCACACTGGTGCCGTCAATGGCCGACAAGGCTGAGCACGTCACCATGTTGCAGCGCTCGCCGACATACATTTTGTCAGTGCCTAGCGTTGATCCGATTGCCGCGCGTTTGCAAAAGTATCTGCCGTCAAAGATTGCGTATCGCCTCAACCGCACGCGCAACATTGGCTTGCAGCGCTTCTTGTATGAAGCTTCGCGCCGACACCCCAAGCTGGTGCGCCGTCTGATCCTCGCCAGAATCAAATCGCAGGTCGGCGACAAGGTCGACATGCGCCACTTCTCGCCGAGCTACAACCCTTGGGATCAGCGCCTCTGCGTTGTGCCAAGTGGTGATCTGTTCAAGGCGCTGCGCAAAGGCAAAGCGTCGATCGAGACGGATGTCATCGACACCTTTACCGCAGACGGCATCAAGCTGCGCTCAGGTGAAACGATCAAAGCTGACATCGTTGTGACTGCAACCGGTTTGGAAGTGCAGATGCTCGGCGGTGTCGCGGTGCATGTGGATGGCGAGCTCATCGCTCCAAGAAACCATCTCACCTACAAAGGCGTGATGCTGCAAGACGTGCCTAATGCCGCGATCGTCATTGGCTACACCAATGCCTCGTGGACGCTGCGCGCAGATTTGGCCAGCGAATACGTTTGCCGCGTCATCAACTACATGGACAAGAAGGGCTACAAGACGGTCATTCCACGTGACAGCGAAGACAGTGCTTCAGAAGATACCGTGATGGGTGCGCTGGCTTCGGGATATATCCAGCGCGCTTCAGATCGTCTGCCTCGCCAAGGCAAACGCGCACCATGGCGCGTGATTCAAAATTACCTGCAAGAAATCCCAACGATGCGTCGCAGCCCAATCAATGACGGTGTGTTGGAGTTTGATGGCAAGACGTCGAGCAAGGCTCAAAGCGCGACTGCGCGTTTGATTAAGCCTTTACGGATGGCCTTGGGTCGTTAATCGTTTGTTATTCCGTGGCCGGTGCAATGTCGGCCACGGAAATTAAGGCTCGGGCACTGCGCGCTTTGATTGTTCAACCCATGCGCGCAGGAACTGGTGATCACTGCTGCTAATCTGAGTCCTGATGACGTAAGTCTTGCCAGGCTTGGCAACGAAGGAAACATTGGTTGATCCGTCGTATGTCTCTTCGAAGAAACGCATCGTGATTCCGATTGAAACGGTGTGTCGGCCCGGAGCGACTTCCAGTGATTTTATTTTCACGGTACGCAAACTAGACCCAAGCGCAACATTCACCCCATCCATTTTCTGAAAGCTCATCGAGTACGGAAATTGAGTGACGTAAATCGTCGCTTTCAGGCTGGCGGGAAGTTGCGGCGGCTTATAGGTCGCGCAACCGACGAGTGCCAGACTTAGGCCCGTCATCAGCGGGGTGACACCCCACCGGCGCGACGTGAAAGCAGATCCGAAGCCTGACAAGGACACTGGTTGGTACTCCCAAAGGGATCAGGGGGCGTTCCGTCTGCGATTGAGCGCCTTCAATGCATGGAAGGGCATTTGATCGATTCTGGTGGATTTAACGCCGGATTTGGGAGTCTGGCAATACACGGCTAAGGCCCGTAGTTGCAGGGTTTCGCCCGCCTGCATAACCCTAACGGATGAAGAGTTTCGCCCCCCCAGCGTTGAATAATCAGGCATCTGCCGGAAGTCCGTGTCCGGCTCTTTAGCCTGTGGGTTGAATCGCTTGGATTTTTCGCTTAACGAAGACCAGATCATGATTCGCGACGCCGCCGAGAATTTTCTCGCGGATGTCAGCGATAGCGCGGCTGTGCGCAAGGCCATGGCCAGCGAGCGTGGGTATGACGAATCGGTCTGGCAGCGCATTGCCAGCGAGCTCGGTTGGTGCGGCATTGCCGTGCCGGAAGAACATGGCGGTTTGGGGCTCGGTGCGGTCGAGATCGCGCTGGTGCAGGAGCAGATTGGTCGCCGCCTCTTGTGCGCGCCGTTCTTCTCCACGGTTTGCCTCGCGGCCAACATTTTGAAAGAAGTCGGCAGCCATGCCGCCCAGCAGCAATATCTGTCCTCACTCGCTGAAGGCGGCTTGCGCGCGACGCTGCCACTGCCGAGTGATGTGGCGGGTTGGTCTGCTGCCGCCGCGAATGTTGTCGCGACGCGCGAAAGCGGTCACTGGCGCATTCAAGGTGTCGTCGACCGCGTACCGGATGCAGCGAATGCTGAGCTGCTACTGATTTTTGCAAACACTTCCGAAGGTCTTGGCCTGTTTGCCGTGCCTGCAGATTCCAATGGCATGCAGATCATTACCGCTGAGCCTTGGGATACGACTCGTCGTTTCTCGCGCGTGATCATGGATCTGTTGTTGCCTGCTGATACGCGCGTTGATGAGCCAATCCGCAGCGCAGGTTTCGCACGCAGCCTCGCATTGGCGCGTCTCTACATCGCTGCCGAACAACTCGGTGCTGCGCAACAGTGTCTTGATCTCACGGTGGCTTACACCGCAACGCGCAAGCAGTTTGGTCGCGTGGTCGGATCATTCCAGGCGGTGAAACATCGCTGCGCTGAGATGATGGTGAAGATTGAAGCGCTGCGCTCGGCGGTTTATGGCGCGGCTGCTCAAGCCGCAAGTGATGCCTCGACTGACATCCTCGCAACCGAATGCATGATGGCGCGCGCCCTCGCAGGTGATGCGCTGTTCTACTGCGCTGGCGAAGCCATTCAATTGCACGGCGGCGTTGGCTTTACCTGGGAATATGATCCACAGCTCTACTTCAAACGTGCGCAGGCCAGCAGTCATTGGCTCGGTGACAGCGATGCGCTGCGTGAGCAAATCGCAGAAACACTTTTCAGCAGCGCGGTGCACGCATGAACCTGCAATCAACTGCCGCTGACGAAACCTTCCGCAAGGAAGTCGCGACATGGATGCAGAAGCATCTGGTCGGCAAATACACCTCGCTCAAACATCGCGGCGGTCCTGGCGATGAAGAAGCAGATCCAGCGATGCGCAAAGAGTGGGAGCGCGAACTCGCTGCCGGTCGTTGGACTTGCGTGGGTTGGCCTCAAGAGGCTGGCGGCCGCGGGCTCTCGATCGAACAGCAGGTCATCTTCCACGAAGAATATGCACGCGCTGGCGGCCCGGGTCGCATGGGCCACATCGGCGAAGGTTTGCTCGGTCCTGCGCTGATCAAGTTTGGTAGCGATGCGCAGAAGAATGAATTCCTGCCGGGCATTGTTGCCGGTACGACTTTCTGGGCGCAGGGTTATTCCGAGCCGGGCGCAGGCTCTGATCTCGCCAACGTCCAAACCAAATGCTGGCAAGAAGCCGATGGTTCCTGGCGCGTCAGCGGCCAGAAAATCTGGACTTCACTCGCGCACGAATCCGAATGGATCTTTGTGCTCGCGCGTTGTGAGCCCGGTAGCAAGGGCAATAAAGGCCTCGCATTCCTGTTGATGCCGCTGAACCAGCCGGGCATCGAGATTCGTGGCATCCGCCAGCTCGGCGGCGGTAGCGAATTCAATGAAGTGTTCTTTGATGGTGCTGTTGCGCAGGCAAACCACATTGTCGGCGCGCCCGGCGATGGTTGGAAAGTCGCGATGGGTCTGCTGGAAGCTGAGCGCGGCGTGTCCACGCTGGGCCAGCAGATGCACTTCACGCACGAGCTTGATCTGGTCATCGCTGCTGCCCGCGCCACCGGCAAAGACAAAAATCCGCAGGTGCGTCAACGTATCGCTCACGCCTGGTGCGGTCTGCGCGTGATGCGCTACAACGCGCTGCGCATGTTGAGCGGTGACAGCACCTCGCTGCAGCGCGAAGCCATCATCGGCAAGTATTACTGGAGCAACTGGCATCGTGATCTCGGCAAGCTCGCCGTCGACGTGCTCGGCCCGCTGGCTGACGTGCCATCGGATGATCCGGCCATTCGCCCGCTTCAACAGCTATTCTTCTTCTCGCGTGCCGACACCATTTATGCCGGCACGAATGAAATCCAACTTAACCTGATCGCGGAACGTGGACTGGGCATGCCCAGAGAACCACGCCCTGCGGCCTGAGAAAAAACATGGCACAGCCGATTCCTCCTTATGTTCCCGCGCACGGTTTGCTGAAAGGCAAAACTGTTTTGATCACTGCTGCCGCTGGTGGCGGCATTGGTTTCGCTGCAGCCAAGCGTTGCTTGGAAGAAGGCGCACGCGCGTTGATGCTGTCGGACGTTCATCCGCGCCGCACCGAAGAAGCTGCGCAGGCTTTGCAGAAAGAATTTCCAGATGCGCAGGTCTTTGGTCAGGTCTGCAACGTCGCAGTTGAAGCTGATGTGCAGGCACTGGTTGATGCGGCTGAAGACAAACTCGGCGGCGTGGATGTGTTGATCAACAACGCAGGCCTCGGTGGCAGCAAGCGCGTTGTCGATATGGCTGACGAAGAATGGAACAAGGTGTTGGACGTGACTCTCACCGGTACGTTCCGCATGACGCGTGCGATGCTGAAAAAAATGCAGCCACGTGGCAAGGGTGCGATTGTGAATAACGCATCGGTACTTGGCTGGCGCGCACAGAAAGAACAGGCGCATTACGCCGCAGCGAAAGCTGGCGTGATGGCGCTCACACGTTGCAGCGCATTGGAAGCTGCTGATTACGGCATCCGCATTAATGCTGTGTCGCCATCAATTGTGTTTCACGATCACCTGCGCAAATCTGCGCCGGAATCGCTGCTGAATGAACTCGCCAGCCGTGAAGCCTTTGGACGTGGCGCAGAAGCGTTCGAGATCGCCAACGTGATGGTGTTCCTCGCTTCCGAATATTCCTCATATCTGGTTGGCGAAGTGATTTCTGCTTCGTCGCAACGCGCTTAAGGAGTTCTCATGAAACCTGCATTCGGTTCAGTTGAAGGTGTACTCGCGCTGGTCGGCAAGCCACTCGCAAACAGCGAATGGCTGACGATTACGCAGGAGCGCATCAATATGTTTGCTGATGCTACGGAAGACCATCAGTGGATCCACGTTGATCCCGTCAGGGCCAAGGATGGCCCATTTGGCGCGTGTATCGCGCATGGTTATCTGTCGCTGTCGCTGGTTGCGAGTTTCCAGGAGCAGATGGCAACGCTGGAAAATTTGAGGATGGGCGTGAACTACGGCACCGACAAAGTGCGCTTCCCGTCGGCTGTGAAAGTGGGTTCACGTCTGCGCGGTAAAGGCGAGTTGATCGCTGCTGAAAAAACCAAGGATGGCGGCGTGCAAGCCACGATCCGCGTCACCGTCGAGATCGAAGGTGCTGAACGTCCAGCTTGCGTTGCTGACACGATTTCGCGTTATTACTTTAATTAAGAATTCGTAGGGTGCGCTGTGCGCACCGCGGTAAAAATGGTGCGCACAGCGCACCCTACATTAAGAGAACGTTATGACTGAAGCAGTGATTGTCTCCGTAGCCCGTACGCCAATCGGCAAAGCTTTCCGTGGCGCCTTCAACGATACCGAAGCCCCAGTACTAGGCGGTCATGTTGTTAAGGCAGTTGTCGAGCGCGCTAAGGTTGGCGCTGGTGAAGTTGACGATGTGCTGATCGGCTCGGCTGCTCAGCAAGGCACGCAGGCTTATAACCTCGGCCGTCTCTGCGCTTACACCGGCGGCCTGCCAGACACCGTCCCGGGCATGACGCTGGATCGTCAGTGCTCATCCGGTCTGCAGACCATCGCTATTGCTGCGAAGAACATCATCGTCGGCGAACAGAAAATTGTGGTTGCTGGCGGCGTTGAGTCGATCTCGCTGGTGCAGAACAAGCACAAGAATTCGTATCGCTTCGTTTCCGAGGCCGTGCTTGCTGCACAGCCTGCTGCGTACATTCAGATGATCGAGACGGCAGAACTCGTCGCCGAGCGTTACGGCATCTCGCGCGCTGCGCAGGACGAATACTCCTTGCAGAGCCAGCAGCGCACCGCCGCAGCTCAGGCCGCAGGCAAGTTTGATGATGAAATCGTTCCGCTTGCTTCGGTGAAGCAGCTGTTCGACAAGGAAGGAAATCCGACTGAAAAGCAGTCCGTCACACTGACCAAAGATGAAGGCAATCGCGCTGACACCAGCGCAGAAAGCCTCGCTGCACTTAAGCCAGTCTGGAAAGACGGCAAGTTCGTGCAGCTCGGCAGCAACATCACCGCAGGCAACGCATCGCAGTTGTCAGACGGCGCCGCTGCTGCGCTGCTGATGAGTCGTGACGAAGCCAAGGCTCGTGGCCTTGCGCCGCTGGGCATCTATCGTGGTTTCGCAGTTGCTGGCTGCAAGCCAGACGAAATGGGCATTGGTCCTGTATTCGCTATTCCGAAGTTGCTGGCGCAGCATGGCCTCAGCGTAAAAGACATCGGTCTGTGGGAACTCAACGAAGCCTTCGCCGTCCAGGTGATTTACTGCCGCGACAAGCTGGGCATTCCTAACGACAAGCTCAACGTAAACGGCGGTGCTATTTCTATCGGCCATCCCTTCGGCATGAGTGGTTCGCGCATGGTTGCGCACGCGCTGATCGAAGGTCGTCGTCGTGGCGTCAAATATGTCGTCATCACCATGTGCATTGGTGGCGGTATGGGCGCGGCAGGCCTGTTCGAAATTCCGGCGTAAGGGACGTAAACCTTACTTTTACTATTTGATTGAAACGCGATCCCACGCCAGACTGGCGTGGGATCAAAATTAACGTCACGTGAACGGGCACAGACCCGGTACGTAATGCAGAACTGCCCGGCCAAGACCGGGCGTGAACGAGAGGAGAGACAAACAATGGTCACCAATGTGACTTCTGCGCCGGCCGGTAAAACATCGGTTAGCAGCATGCCCGCATACATCATCGTACTGATCGTGCTGGTCTCTGCGGTCTACGCTTTCTCTCCGCGCTCGCTGCCGCCGTTTGCTCAGACGCTGTTGCACTCTGATCGCGTGTTGCTCAATGGCGCTGCTCAGCAAGGCAAGCGACTGGTTGTTGTTGGCGAACAAGGTCGTGTTCTTGTTTCTGATAACGCCGCGGGCCCCTGGCACGAAGGCACTGTTCGTAAGCAGCGCGGCTCTACGCTTACGCAGGTTGTTTTTGCGGGTAATGGTTTATTGCTCGCAGTCGGTCACGATGGCTGGATCATTCGCAGCCAAGACAAAGGCGAAAGCTGGGACGAAGTGCAGTTTGATACCGCGCACACCGATCCTCTGCTTGGCGTTGCTGGCCCTTACGCTGGCCGCATGTTTGCCTTCGGTGGTTTTGGTCAGTTCTATATTTCTAATGATCGCGGCAAGACTTGGCAGCGTCACACCGATGCAGCCGTTGGTGATCATCACGTCAATGGCATGACGCAAGCGGCCGATGGCACGCTGCTGTTGGTTGGCGAACGCGGCCTTATGCTGCGCTCAAGCGATAACGGCATGAGCTGGCAGGCACTGCCACAGGTTTACACCGGTTCGTTCTACGGCGCGCTGACGCTGCCTACTGGCGAACTCTTGGTTTATGGCATGCGCGGTAATGTATTTGTCAGCAGCGATAACGGCGGCTCATGGCGCAAGAGCGAATTGCCAGAAACGGTCTCAGTATTTGGCGGCACGGTCGACGCGAAGGGCACTGTAACGCTGGTTGGCGAACAGCAGATGGTGTTGGTCTCTAAAGATCGCGGTGCAACTTTCAAGATAGCGTCGAAGGGCGAACGTCATAACCTCGCATCGGTTGTGGCCCTTCCAGAAGGTGGTTGGCTCACTGCCGGAGAAACCGGCGTCACGCTGATGAAGCCTACGGCCGGAGCGAAGAAATGAGCGCGGGGAACAACATGAGCTTTATCGATCGCCTCGTTGCAGGCATCTCCGACACACTGATCAAGCTGCGTCATCCGCTGTCAGTGGTGTTTCTCGCCGTCACCGTTTTCTTTGGCTACAGCGCCACGCATGTGAAGTTGGACCCGGGCTTCCTCAAGCTCATTCCAATCCAGCATCCGTATATGAAAACGATGATGGAATATCTCGACATCTCGGGCGCAAACACCTTGTTGGTGAACCTGCGTTGGAAAGGTGAAGGCGATATCTACAACAAGCCTTTCATGGATGCGATGCAGAAGGCTACGGATGATGTGTTCTTCATCCCCGGCATCGACCGCACGCAGGTGTCGTCGATCTTCACGCCGAATACTTATTACATTGAAATCACCGAAGACGGATTTAAAGGCGAGCCGGTTGTGCCGTCACGCTTCTCTGCACAGCCAGAAGAATTGGATCGCGTCCGTCACAACGTTGGCTTGTCAGGCCAAGTGGGTTTGATTGTTTCCAACGACGGCAAGTCCGCGTTGATTCGTGCCGACCTGCAGGAAGTTGATACCGGCAACCCTGAGAAAGCAGAAGTCTTCTATCGCCGCGTCATGGGCAAGCTGGCTGATATTCGTGGCCGCTTTGAGAGCAAGACCAAGTACACCTACAAGATGCTCGCTGACCAAGAGCCGTTCAAGGCGGGTGATGTGGTCGCTGAAGGCTATGTCGACTACGGTTGGATGAAGCGCTTCCAAGTGTTCTACGCGCAGCCACCTGATGGCAGTGATCCGATTGCAGTGAAGGGCGACGCAGTTTCAGTAGAAGCCGCCGCCAACCCGGATTACAACGCGAATCTGGAAGTGAACATCATCGGCTTCGCACAGTTGCTGGCTGACGTCATCAGCGGTTTGATCGGCGTGTTCGTATTCTTCGCACTCGCCTTCGTCATCACGCTAGTGCTGTTGTATCTCTACTCACGCTCGGTGCGCCTCACCATCGCGGCAATGGTTGTCGCATTGCTGCCAGTGCTGTGGCTCATCGGCATTCTGCCGCTGATTGGCTTCGGCGTTGATCCAATGTCGATCCTCGTGCCGTTCCTGATCTTCTCCATCGGCGTTTCGCACGCTGTGCAGATGACCAGCGCATGGCGTCAGGAAGTGGCTGCTGGCGCCAGCCCGATCGAAGGTGCCCGCACCTCGTTCCGCAAATTGTTTGTGCCGGGCGCGGTCGCTCTGCTCACCAACGCATTGGGCTTTGCCGTGATCATGCTGATCGATATTCCTATCGTGCATGAACTCGGTATCACTGCCTGTATCGGTGTGTTGCTGATGATTATCACCAACAAAATGATTCTTCCGATCATTTTGACGCACCTCACGCTGGAAGAATCCAGCCGTGCGTATTCCACCAAAGCAGGCAGCAAGAACAACTCCAAAATCTGGAAGCTGGTCGCCAAGTGCGCTGAGCCACAGGTCGCGAAGAAAGTATTTATCGTTTGTCTTGTGTTGCTCGGCGTTAGCACCTGGCTGTCACGTGATCTCGTCATCGGTGACTCCGGCACCGGCGCACCTGAGCTGCATCACGATGCGCGTTACAACTACGACAATCGCCTGATCAACCAGACTTACGACATCGGCACCGACGTGTTGACGGTGATCGTTGAGGCCAAGGAATTCCAAGGTGACTCGTGCTTGCAGTATCCAGTCGTCAATGTGATTGATCGTTTGGAATTGTATGTTCGCGGCATCGAAGGTGTTCGTTCGGTGACCAGCGTCGCTGGCATCGGCAAGCTCGTGATCTCCGCATTCAACGAAGGCAATCCACGCTGGCGCGCACTGCCGCGTAGCGAAGCAGGTTTGTCGACGGGTTCGAAAGCATTTGATCCGGGCATGGGCCTCAACAACGAAGGCTGCCGCGCGATCAAAGTGATGATCTTCATGAAGAACCACGACGGCGCCAACATCGCTCACGTTGTTGGCGAGCTGAAGAAGTTCATTGCGGATAATCCAGTGAAGGGCGTAAGTCTGCGTCTGGCCAGCGGTAACGTTGGCGTGATGGCTGCAACCAACGAAGCCGTCAGCGAAGCCGAAGAGCGCATGCTGCTCGCCATCTTCGGTGCATTGGCACTGTTGTGCTTGCTGACCTTCCGCTCCGTCACCGCCACGCTCTGCGTGCTGGTGCCGCTCACCATCGTGTCGATCTTCTGCAACGCACTGATGTCGGTGATGGGTATCGGCCTCAAGGTTGCGACCCTGCCAGTGGTTGCGCTGGGCGTCGGCGTCGGTGTCGACTACGGCATCTATCTGTTCGAGCGCATCCAACACGAAATGAAAGACAACGGCCTCAACTTCCGCGATGCGTTTGAAGAAGCCATGCAGCAGCGTGGTACGGCAGCAGTGTTTACCGCGATCACGATGGCGATTGGCGTAGGCACGTGGACCTTGTCAGCGCTGAAGTTCCAGGCGGACATGGGCATCCTGTTGAGCTTCATGTTCCTTGTGAACATGCTTGGCGCGATTTGCTTGTTGCCAGCGTTGGGTGCGTACTTTTACGGTGATAAGAAAATCGGCAAGTAGGAGTAGGGTGGGTGGAGCGTAAGCGAAACCCACCGCAGACCTACATCATAAGAACAGTGGGCTGCGGTTCTTGCTAATAGTTTGTTGGGGGAGTGGTACGGGGAGAGAGAACGAAAAAGGCGAGCCATTGGGCTCGCCTTTTTCTTTGTGTGCCTCCCTCTCCCCATGCTTTTATGGGGAGAGGGTTGGGGTGAGGGGCGCGCGCCGTTAGGCGCGTTTCTTTTGTCTGTCATTCCCGCGTAAGCGGGAATCCAGTTCTGCTTTTGTCTTTTGAGTTACCGCCTGTTGTTCTTTGATGTGTCGCATTCCGCGCTGAAGCGCGGGTAACTTTCTTTGCTGTACGGCGAAGAAAGTCACCAAAGAAAACGTACCCTAGCGACTACGCCGGAACAAAAAGCGTT
>JAZKEM010000219.1:0-2641 GCA_040387055.1 Pseudomonadota bacterium
GAACGCGGCGCGCGATTCTTGCGCGACTGGCGCAATCCGATGCGCGAGTAACGGAGTTGGCTAACGACTTTCCGATCTCGCTGAACTCAACGTCCAAACACATCCGCATTCTCGAACGTGCAGGCTTGGTCACACGCATGGTGCAAGGGCGCGATCACGTGCTCACGCTCAATGCAGGACCAATGGCAGAAGCGATGGAATGGATGGAGCACTACCGCCAGTTCTGGGAACACAGCTTGGCGGCACTGGAAGATTTCGTCACTAAGAAACGCAAACAAGATCAACGCAGGAGCAAAAAGCAATGACACAGCCTCAGACGAACACCATCAAGCCCGGCAAGCTTGTGATTAAACGCACCATTCCCGCAACGGCCGATGAACTGTTTGACGCATGGCTTGATGCAGACAGCCTCTCGCAGTGGATGCTCCCGGGCGATCATCGTCGCAACACCGTGAGCGTGGATGCGCGTGTCGGCGGCGCATACGAAATCATCATGCATCACCAAGACGGCGATAAGCGCCACTACGGCGAGTACCGGGGCATTGAACGCAACAAGAAATTGGTCTTCACCTGGCATTCAGATGCCACACGCCACACAGAAACGCTGGTGACCGTGGAATTCATCGCAGCCAGCGACAGCACTGAAATTGTGCTCACGCATGAACGCCTGCCTGATCATGATTCAGCTCAGGGCCATACCCGCGGCTGGACGCGTGGACTGGAATTGCTGGAAGCACATCTCAAACACTGAAGTCTGTCGCCGCTTTAGGAGAACAACATGATGAACACACAAATGATCACCGTCAGCGCTTTCCGTTGGGTCCCGCCATTCGCACGCGGAATCGTGCGCGACCTGCGAGTGCGCTGGGCGCTGGAAGAAGCAGGCCTGCCGTACAACACCAAACTGATTGGCCCACAAGATCAGACCAGCGTGGAATATCGCGAGTGGCAACCTTTTGGGCAGGTGCCTGCGTTTTCGCATGATGGTGTGGAGATGTTTGAGTCTGGCGCTATCGTTCTGCACATTGCAGAACAATCAGAAGCGTTGATGCCCAAAGATGCTGCTGGCCGTGCGCGTGTGCAGACCTGGTTGATTGCGGCGCTCAATTCAATTGAGCCAGCCGTGCAGCAATTAACCGAGATTGATCTCTTTCACAGCGACGCCGAGTGGACCAAGCAGCGCCGTCCGCAAGTCGAAGACTTCGTTAAGCGTCGACTCTCCGCACTGGCAGCCAGCCTGGGTGATCGCGAATATCTAGCAGAGCGTTTCAGCGCTGCCGATATTCTGATGGTGACTGTACTGCGCAATCTGCGTCATCTCGACTTGGTCGCACAGTTCCCAACAATCAAAGCCTACTGCGATCGCTGCGAGGCGCGGCCTTCATTCAAGAAAGCGCTGCACGATCAGATGGCAGATTTTGTTGAGAACCCGCCTGCCGCTTAAACCACTGCTTGAGCGCGTCCAACTTGTCCATAACGTTGGCGCGCTTCGGCGGGGCTCGGCATTTCGTTGCGCAAGGGCTGCTGATTCCTCAGCACCTGCTCCATCACCGGCAGTGCAGATGGCGCCAACTGTTTGAGTACCGCGCGCGATACGACTGGAATACTGCCCATGCGTACGGCCATCTTCGTGGCTGGGACAATCAAAGCATCCACAGCAGCGGGTTGATCGAAACCTCCTAGCACGCGCATCCACTTCGGAATAGTCGCAATGGTTGCAGCCGCCATCAGATTGCTGCCAACCCACAAACCAGTACCCGCAATCTTTCGCTGCGAGTTGAGGAAGTAATGAATCAAGGTACGCGAGCGATCTGAAACACAGAGCTTCGGGCGCATTGCTTCGTAGTATTCCCGCACCTCTTCGCGCGAGCGCGGAACATCCGCCGGATTACAGGTTTGCAGTTCAGCAGCAATGGCGCATTCAGCCCAGTAACGCTTTTCATCTGCTGCCGACAGCGGACCTGCACCGTAACGCTCGTAGCAAAGTAGATTGGATTGCCAGCCGGTGATGTGAATCCATAACTGAGAGTTTGGATCATTCGGGCTATAAGGCTTCTCGCTGATCGGCTCAACGCCAGTTGCCTTGGCGTGAACGCGCATCAGAATTTCCGATACTTCAATCGCCGCGCGAGAGTCACCACAGGCCACCGTCAGAAAATATTGAATCGTCCGATCAAAGCGACGCGTTGCGTTATAGCGCACGCCATTCTGATCGTGCACAGCAGCCGCGAGGAAAGGATCAAATGTTTCGACGATGATTGAGCGCTGAAAAGCCAGCAGCGCCGTTGGGCTGCTCCAGACTTTCCACGTAGGAGAATCTGGTCCAAACAAGCCCCAGTCTTCGCGCGGGCGCTTTGCAACTGGACGAACGGATGGGCGTGTTGAAGTCATCTTCTATTCCTCAAGAGATATGCAATTACGCTAACGGACTCAAGCTTCTTCAAAGGCTGCTAGTACAAGCCGACCGACGTATGCAGCGAGTTCATCAATGCTCCAGTCATTCGACTGATCCAACAGCGAACGCACCATGCCTTCACAAATCGACATGAACAGGGTGACCAGCACTGGCAAACGGCGCTTTGCATCCTTGGCACCCAACAATTTGAGCCAAGTTCCAACAAGCAGCGAAACTCTTTGCGCG
>JAZKEM010000220.1:0-4991 GCA_040387055.1 Pseudomonadota bacterium
CGTGAGTGCCAAGCAATGATGTGCGGCATAACAGAAGTGGAAATAATCTAGTCATCCCGCATGCGTTCATTCTTACTCGCCCTGATCTTTTTGCTGAGCTGCACGACCGTGTGGGCGCAGACGCTGGCGCGCGAGCAGGTACTGCACAAGGGCAATGGCCCGGAGCCGGAGGCGCTAGATCCGCATCGGGCTGAGGGTGTGAATACTTCGAATATTCTGCGTGATCTGTTTGAAGGACTGACCAGCGAAGCGCCCGATGGTCGTGTGATTCCCGGCGCTGCGCAAAGCTGGGAACTGAGTGAAGACGGCAAAACCTATACTTTCCATCTGCGAGAAAACGCACGCTGGTCTAATGGCGATGCGGTGACCGCAGCGGATTTTGTCTACAGCCTGCAACGCAGCGCTGACCCTGCAACAGCTTCTAATTACTCTTCGATTCTAGAGCCGATTGAGAATGCAGCGGAGGTAACAACGGGTAAGCTTCCGCCGTCGCGTCTTGCAGTCTCTGCGCCTGATGCGCATACGCTGGTGATTCGCTTGCGTGCGGTCACGCCGTATTTTCTCGGCTTACTCAATCACGCTTCGACTTATCCAGTGCACCGACCCAGCATCGAAAAATACGGCGCGCGTGCATTTCGTGCCGAGAACATCGTCGGCAATGGTGCGTACAAAGCGGCGGAGTGGGTCGTGCAATCGCATGTCCTGCTCGTGCGTAATCGCCAATATTGGGACGATGCACATACAACGATTGAGCGTGTTTACTACCACGCTACAGAAGATCTCAGCTCCGAGTTCAAGCGTTATCGCGCAGGTGAAATCGATTGGACGGAATCTGTTCCAGTGACGCAGGTGCGTTGGATTAGAAAAAACATTCCGCAGGAATTTCGCGTTTCGCCGTATCTCGGTGTGTATTACTACGGCCTGAATCTGACGCAGCCGCCGTTTAAGAACAATCCAAAGTTGCGTCGCGCGCTGTCGCTGGCGATAGATCGCGATGTGATTGTTAAGAAGGTGATCGGGACTGGCGAGTTGCCCGCATATAGCTGGGTGCCGCCGATTCCAGGGTACAAGCAGCAAGCAGCAGAGTGGGCGACATGGCCGCGTGAAAAGCGTTTGGCGGAAGCGCGCCGCTTGTATGCAGAGGCCGGATACTCGGCAGCGAATCCGTTAGAGGTTGAAATTCGCTACAACACCAGCGAAGACCACAAAAAGATTGCGCTGGTTGTGGCGGCCATGTGGAAACAATACTTGGGCGCCAAGACGCGCTTGGTGAATCAGGAGTTCAAGGTTTTTCTACGCGATCGAACCCAGAAAAAAATTACGCAAGCATTCAGATCGGGTTGGATCGGCGACTTCAACGATCCCTATACATTTTCCGAACTGCTGTATTCACAGAACGGCCGCAATGATATGGGCTATGTCAACGCAAATTACGACAGCCTGCTGGAACAGGCGGCGCATGAAATTGATGCAGCCACGCGTATGCAATATCTGGAACAAGCTGAGCGTCTGATGCTGGAAGATCAGCCCATGATCCCGCTTTATTTTTATGTGAATAAGCGTTTGGCGAAACCTTATGTTGTCGGCTGGCAGGGCAACATCATGGATCATCACTACACCAAGAACATGAAGATTCTGGCGCACTGATGATTCGCTACGCATTCATAAGATTATTGAGCGCGATCCCAGCGTTGCTGATTTTGATCACGCTGACATTCTTTATGATGCGCGCAGCACCCGGTGGCCCGTTTGATCGTGAGCGCGATGTGTCGCCAGAAGTGCGGGCCAAGTTGGAGCAGGCTTATCACCTTGATGAATCCTTGTGGAAGCAATACGGGCGTTACCTGACTGCGTTGTCGCAAGGTGATCTCGGCCCCTCGTTTAAATACGGGGATCGCAGTGTCAATGAGCTGATCGCTGCGGGCTTTCCGGTTTCATTAAAGATTGGCGGTTTGGCGATGTTGCTTGCCCTCTTGCTCGGCGGGGCATTCGGCATCATTGCGGCATTGAGACAAAACGGCGTGGTTGATTACAGCGTGATGACTTTGGCGATGGTTGGAATTTCCATTCCCAATTACGTTTTCGCGCCGCTGGCAATTTTATTGTTTGCGGTGACGCTAGGCTGGTTACCCGCAGGCGGTTGGAATGACGGAGCGTTTTCCAATCTGGTGTTGCCGGTATTGGCGCTGGCTGCGCCGCAGGTCGCCTACATCGCGCGCTTGATGCGCGGCAGCATGATCGAAGTTTTACACGCACCTTACATTCGCACTGCGCGCGCTAAAGGTTTGTCAGAGCGCGTTGTGATTCTGCGCCATGCGTTGCGGCCAGCATTGTTGCCGGTGCTGTCTTATCTGGGTCCTGCGAGCGCAGGCATCATCACGGGTTCAGTCGTGATCGAACAGATTTTTGGTATTCCAGGGATTGGTCGTTACTTCGTCACCGCAGCACTCAATCGTGATTACACGGTGGTGATGGGCGTTGTAATTTTTTACGGCGTGCTGGTGATCTTGTTTAACTTTCTGGTCGATCTGCTTTATGGCGTGCTCGATCCGAGGGCCAGACCACAATGAGTCGTCTGCCTCAGCCAGAACAAGGACGCAGCCTCTGGCAAGACGCTTGGCGTCGCTTGCGTCGCAATCGTGCGGCTTTGATCGCGATGATCGTATTAGGCGCGCTGGTGGCGCTGGTGATTGTCGGACCTTGGTTCGCACCTTGGAGTTATGACTACATCGACTTTGATGGCGATTGGGGTGCAGCGCCCAGTCTGAGTGGTTCACATTGGTTTGGCACGGATAGCCTAGGCCGCGACCTGTTTGCGCGCACCTTGCAAGGTGGACGTATCTCGCTATTGGTTGGATTCGTCGCAACGCTGGTGTCTTTGCTAATCGGCGTTACTTGGGGTGCAGTCGCGGGTTACTACGGCGGCCGTGTCGACAACGTGATGATGCGCATTGTCGATATTCTTTATGCGATGCCCTTCATGTTTTTTGTGATCTTGCTGATGGTTTTATTTGGCCATCATCTTGTTCTGATCTTTGTCGCAATCGGTGCAGTCAACTGGCTGGACATGGCGCGCATCGTGCGCGGGCAGACCTTATCGCTGCGACAGAAAGAGTTTGTAGCTGCTGCAGTGACGTCGGGTCTTGGATCGGGCGCGATCATTCGGCATCACATCATTCCGAATTTGCTCGGCGTGGTTGTGGTCTATGCCACGCTCACTATTCCGCAGGTCATTCTGGTTGAGTCCTTCTTGAGTTTCCTCGGCCTCGGCGTGCAAGAACCGGCGACGAGTTGGGGTATGTTGGTGAACGATGGCGCACGCGAGATGGAAGCCACGCCATGGGCCTTGATTTTCCCTGCCGCATTTTTGGCGACAACATTGTTCTGTTTCAATTTCATTGGCGATGGTTTGCGCGACGCGCTGGATCCTAAAGACCGATGAACTTGCTCAACGTTAGAAATCTCAGCGTCAGCTTTAACACCGCCGATGGTGTTGTGCGCGCGGTGACCGATCTCAGTTTTACCGTGGCGGCTGGTGAGACGCTTGGCATTGTTGGTGAGTCGGGATCTGGCAAGAGCCAGACCGCGATGGCGATCTTGCGGTTATTGGCGCGCAATGCGTTAGTCGATGGCGAGGTTTTTTTCGACGGACAGGATCTGTTGCGCTTATCGACAAGCGACATGCTCAAAGTACGCGGGCAACGCATTGGCATGATCTTTCAGGATCCAATGACGGCGCTCAATCCGCATCTGCGCATTGGTACGCAACTGGCTGAAGTGCTGGTGTCGCACCGCGGCTTGTCCTGGCAGCAGGCGATGGCGGAATCGGCGCGCATGATGCAGGCGGTGCATCTCCCTGATGCTACGGCGAGGTTGCAACACTATCCGCACGAGCTTTCAGGCGGACAACGTCAGCGCGTGATGATTGCCATGGCCTTGTTATGTAGGCCGCAGTTGCTGATTGCTGATGAACCGACCACGGCCTTGGATGTGACTGTTCAAGCGCAGATTCTCCGATTGCTGGTGGAACTGCGTCGTGAGTTTGGGTTATCGCTAATCCTGATTACCCATGATCTTGGCGTGATGGCCGAAGTTTGTGACCGTTCATTAGTGATGTATGGCGGCCGTGCCATGGAGCAGGGACCTTGCAGGACCTTACTGACCGATCCGGTACATCCGTATACCCGAGCGTTGATTGCCTCGCGCCCACGCTTGGACATGGATGTTGAACGTGATTTGCCGGTGATTGCTGGCGCGCCACCATCACCGATTGAGCGCATCTTTGGTTGCCCTTTTGCGCCGCGCTGCGAGCTGGCTTTTGACCGCTGTAATCGGCAAATGCCAGACCTCGAGATGAGCGCTGGTCGTGAGTGCGCTTGTCATGCTGTCTCCCTATGTAAAAAATGAGTGCGGTATGTTGCGTAAGTCCCGAATTAGCTGTTAATTTCCACTCGTGAGATACGCGGCGTACTACAAGTGCGACCGGGTACATGAAAATAATGGCCATAGATTTGGCCTAACACGTGCGTGGGGAGAATTCTGATGAGCATTCATGCTTCATCTCGTTGGGCCGTTTCATTGGGTGGGCTTGTCCTTTGTCTGTCTGCGGGCTATGCCCCGCTCGCATCGGCACTGGAGTTCACGGTTCCCTTCAACGACGAAGAAATTGCAGGAACGCTCAATACAACGCTGACCGTCGGCGTTGGTATGCGTATGCAGAATCAGTCCAGCAAGATCGTCGGCAAGGGCAACCTTAACCCTGATGTTTGCGCGGGCCAGCAGATTTGCCAAGGCACATTCAAGAATCAAGGTTCAGCGTCGATTCCCGGCGGTTTGCACCCAGCAGCGACAGCCGCTGCGGCTCGTGGTGCGTTCTCAATGAACAACGACGACGGCGATATCAACTACGACAAGCACGACATCTTTTCTGCTGTCGGCAAGATCACGCAAGATCTTTCATTGACCTATAAAGACTTTGGTTTTTTTGCCAA
>JAZKEM010000221.1:0-2878 GCA_040387055.1 Pseudomonadota bacterium
TTTCCCAGAACGCTGCGTACTCTGGGCTGCTGCGATAAGCCGGTTCTGCAAACATACCGTGATGCTGGCCTTTGACTTCATCAAGGCTGTAGCCCAATGCATTCAGGAAATTGTCATTGGCGTGCAGGATCTTGCCATCGAGACTGAACTCGATGACGGCCTGCGCTTTGTTGATCGCCGCGATCTGTCCTTCCAGATCCATCAGATGAAGTTTCTGCTTGGCCGCGCCATTGGCGACTGCACTCGCTTTCTTCACGACGGGGGCTCTCTTCTTCGCTGCAACTACTTTCTTGCTAGCGCTAGTGACTTTCTTTTTCATGGGATGCCTCGTTCAGTTCTTAAACGTTTAAATTTGGATTTAGTGTTGGGTCGCGCTATCGACAGACGGTGGCAGCAGTGCCATGTCTTGCGAGCGCAGAAGTCTTTCGATGTCGACCAAAATCAACATGCGGTCATCGAGCGTGCCGAGGCCGGTGATGAATCGTGTATCCATCGCGCCGCCAAACTCAGGCGCGGGACGAATCTGTTCAGAAGCCAGATGCATCACATCCGAGACGCTATCGACCACCATGCCGACCACGCGTCTTTCGATGTTGAGAATGATCATGACCGTGAAGGCGTTGTATTCTGCCTTGCCGAGCTTGAACTTGATGCGCAAATCCACTACCGGAACGATGGTGCCGCGCAGATTGATCACGCCCTTGATGAAATCCGGCGCATCCGGAATCTTGGTCACCGTGTCGTAGCCACGGATTTCCTGAACCTTGAGAATATCCACACCGTATTCCTCGTCACCGAGAGTGAAGGTTAGGAACTCCTGCTCAAGCTCCTTGGCGCTAGCGAGATCTCGCGTGCCATTGCGGCTTTGAGTGATTAAATCTGTAGCAGACATGCTGATGTCTCCGTTGTATTTAGGCAGCCTGGTCACAGGCATTCGCCCGCACCAGTTCTCCAACATCCAGAATCAGCGCCACTCGGCCATCGCCGAGAATGGTGGCGCCAGAAATGCCGGAGATCCGGCGGTAATTGCTTTCAAGGCTCTTGATCACGACCTGCTGTTGTCCGACCAATTCGTCGACCATCAAAGCGACCTTGCGTCCTTCTGATTCAATCAACACCAGAATTCCTTTCTGTGGTTCCGTGATGCCAGAGTCCAGATGGAAAACCTCACGTAACGGAACCAGCGGCAGAATCTCTCCACGCACACGAACCACGCGGCCCTGCCCTGCAATGCTCTTCACGTCCTCAGGACGCGGCTGCAGCGATTCGGCCACTGCATTGAGTGGCACGATAAAAATCTCATCGCCAACGGATACCGACATGCCGTCGAGGATCGCCAGCGTTAATGGCAGGCGGATCATGATGGTCATGCCGCGGCCATCGACGGACGTGATGTCGACTTGACCACCGAGGGCTTGGATATTTTTCTTGACCACATCCATGCCAACGCCACGGCCTGAAATATCCGTAACCTTTTCAGCAGTGGAGAATCCGGGTGCAAAGATCAGTTGCCATATCTCGCCATCGGGCGCGTTGTCAGACACCGCAATGCCGCGTTCCTTGGCTTTGGCAATCAGCTTTTCGCGATCCAGTCCACGGCCATCGTCAGACACTTCAATCATGATGCTGCCGCCGCGATGCGCGGCTTTCAGCGTGATCGTTCCTGCTGCATCCTTGCCTGCGGCGAGACGCACATCCGGCATTTCTATGCCGTGATCCAAAGAGTTACGTACAAGGTGATTCAGCGGATCAGCAATCTTCTCGATCACACTCTTATCAAGTTCAGTGCTTTCACCCACGGTGACCAGACGCGCCTGCTTGCCGAGCTTTCCGGCGAGATCGCGAATCAATCGTGGGAAACGGCTAAATACAAAATCCATCGGCAGCATGCGGATCGACATCACCGCTTCCTGCATGCTGCGAGTATTGCGATCGAGCTGCGACAAACCCGTCATCAGTTTTTCATGGAGGACCGGATCTAAGGCTGCCGCTTGCTGAGCCAGCATGGCCTGCGTAATCACCAACTCACCAACCAGATTGATCAGCGAATCAATTTTCTCGGTGCCAACACGAATCGATCCGCTCTCACCGTTGCTAGTCTTGTGTGCATCAGCAGGAGCGGCATGTTCGCGACCGCCTTGAATAACTTCCAGTTGTGGCTTGCTTGGGCTAACTGCTTCTTTTGCAACAATCGCAACAGGAGCTTTCTCCTGCACAAGCTCAATCGAGAGATCAGATTCATCCTCGACCCATGCAAAGACTTCCAGAACGCTGGCGCGGCTGCATTCGGAATGTAATTCGATATTCCAGGCGAGATAGCAGTCTTCTGCATCCGCCGCTTCAAAACTGGGCAGGGCTTGGTCATCCAGCGTGACCTGCATCTCGCCCAACGTGCCGAGCTCGCGAATGATTCGGAGTGGATCGTTACCGCCACGGAACAGATTTCTGTGCGGCGCGAAACGGATGTGCCAATGATTGGAAGCTTTGGCAGCCACTACAGGAGCCACGCTCACTGCTGCCGGCTTTTCAGAAGGGGCGCTGAGCAGGGTCTGCTCCAGTTCGCCGCGCAACTGTTCTACCGCTTGGGTATCCGCTGCGGCGTTATCGCGTGCTGCAGTCAGCAGTCCACGTACTACGTCGACTGATCTCAACAGCAAATCAACATCATGCTGCGTCACTGCACGTTGGCCAGAGCGCATCTGGTCCAGCAGCGTTTCGAGTAGATGGGTGAATCCGGCTACATCCAGAAAACCGAAAGTCGCCGCGCCACCTTTCATGGAGTGTGCAGCCCGGAAGATCGTATTGATGATTTCGGAATCGGCGTTGCCGATATCCAGTTTGAGCAGCGCGCTCTCCATCACGTCCAGTCCTTCGAAGC
>JAZKEM010000222.1:0-14128 GCA_040387055.1 Pseudomonadota bacterium
ACTGGAGGCAGGCAGTCTCGATACCTGGGATTTTTTGCACTCGGTGAATCTCAAAACAGCAGCCGCAACATCGAAGGCTGCATTGCCGCAGTTGCTTAATGCAGTCGGTGGCGGACGTATCGTCAACATTGGCGCAGCCGCCGCTGCTAAAGCAGGTGCGGGCATGGGGCCTTATGCGGCGTCCAAGGCGGGCGTTGCGCGCTTGACTGAAGCATTGTCAGAAGAAGTGAAAGATCGTGGCATCACCGTGAATGCAGTGCTGCCGAGCATCATCGATACGCCGCAGAACCGCACGGATATGCCTGAGGCAGATTTCAGTCGCTGGGTTGCGCCGGAAGCACTCGCTGATGTGATTGTGTTTCTGCTTTCGGATGAAGCGCGCGCAATCACCGGCGCGTCTATTCCGGTGACGGGCCGCGTTTAATGAATTTGGATCTCGCCAAGAAAGTAGTCGCGATCTCGCAAGAGGCGGGAGAACTCATCATGGGTTTCTACCGCAGCAGTTTTACGGTGACGCAGAAGAGTGATGATTCACCGCTCACGCAAGCTGACCTCGCTGCGCATAAGTACATTAGCGCAGCGTTGGAAAAGCTGACGCCCGATATTCCAGTGCTGTCGGAAGAGGCTGCGAACATCTCGTATGAAGTTCGCAAAAGCTGGAAACGTTATTGGTTGGTTGATCCGCTCGACGGTACGCGCGAGTTTGTAAAGCGCAACGACGATTTCACCGTCAACATTGCGTTGATTGAAGAGGGTGAAGCGATTATCGGCGTGGTGCATGTGCCTGCGTTCAATATGAGCTACTACGCGGCACGCGGTGCGGGTGCGTTTGAATTAAACGCGGGTGTCGAGCGCCGCATCCATGTGCGTGCGCCAGTGCCTGCCGTGCCGTACTTCGTGATCACGCGCAACAATCGAGATGCAGTGTTAGATGCTTTGCTCGCAAAATTACCCGCGCATGAAGCGGTGAGTCGCGGTAGCGCTTTGAAGATTTGTTTGGTTGCATCGGGCGATGCAGATTTGTATCCGCGCACGGGTCCAACATCTGAGTGGGACACCGCTGCGGGCCACTGCGTGGTCAACGAAGCAGGCGGCACAATTTTGCGTCTGCCGGAATTAACGCCGCTGCGTTACAACCAGAAAGACAGCCTGCTCAATCCCGGCTTTGTCGTGATCGGGGATCAGCAGTACGGCTGGGAAACGTATCTGAAATAACGAGTGGGGCGGGCTAGTCGAGGCGTTAGTGCTGGCCCTAAAATTGTTATATTTAATTTATAAATATAACAATAAGAAAATATTAAAAAACAAAATCTCCTCGCCCGCAGATCTTATTTATACGGTCTTTATACGGCCCATTTACCTAGGTATTTACACTTTTTTTATCGTTGATCAGACGCAAGACAGTTGTTAAGCTAATAGTTCATTAATGAATTATTAATTTGTAAACTATGTCTAAGCCTGATTCCAAGCTGGAGGCCCAATCGACGACCTGCTCGGTTGTTGAGCAGATCGACTCCGCCGTGAAGCGCGTCAGCGCCATCATTCCCGGTGCGCCGAAAGACGATATTCGTCTTGTGCGACTGATTCATAGCGTCGCCGCAGATATGTCTGCGCGCTTTGATGGCATGTTGCGGCCGCATGGTCTCAACGAGACGGACTTCCGCACACTCATGCAGTTGTTCTGCAGCCCGGATGGTCAGGCGCATCCGAGTGACTTGAGTCAGTTCGCGACGCAGAGCCGTACCAATATGACGCGCATCGTCGATTCACTCGTGGAACGCGGCTGGGTCACGCGTGATGCGAGCGATGTGGATCGTCGTCGCATCGTGCTCGCCATTACGCCGGACGGTGAGGCGTTGGTGAAGCGCTTGCTGCCGCAGTTTCACCCCAAGCTCTCGTCGTTTCTCTCGATCTTATCTGTTGATGAAAAGCAGACGATGACTGAAGGGCTAAAAAAAATCGCGGCCTCGCTGGAAGCGAGCGCACGCGGAGGAAAATCATGATCAACAAAAAGCTGTTGGTGGCTACCGCCGCCAGCGCGCTACTCGCGGCTTGCGCGGGCTTGCCGGGTAAACCGCAGCCGCCCAAGCTGAACAAGGAAGTTCCAATGGCGGGCGTCAACACGCCTGCGAACGGCAAATGGCCCGATGCGCAGTGGTGGAAGCGTTACAACGATCCGCAACTCGATGCGTTGATTGATCTGGCACTGAAAGGTTCACCAACCCTTGCAGCGGCGCAAACGCGTTTTGATAGCGCCGTGCAAACCGTGCGTGCTGCGAGTGCTGCAGCAGGCGTGCGTGCAGACGCCAACGCAACCTGGACGCGTCAGCGCATCAGTGACAGCGGCCTGATTCCGCCACAGTTCCTCGGTTTTAACTGGTACTCGCAAGCCGACCTCGGTTTGAAATTCAGCTACACCTTTGATTGGTGGGGCAAGCAGCACGCGCAGATTGAATCGGTCGTCGATCAAATGCATGCGGCTGAAGCTGAGAATGCAGCTGCTGGGTTAGCACTGACGACGGCTGTTGCAGATGCCTATTTCGGCTTGCAGTCGGATCAAGCGCGTCTTGAAGTGGCGCAGGTTGTCACTCGCGGTGCAGTGAAGATTCGTGAATTGAGTGAGCTGCGTGTCAACAGTGGTATTGATCCGCAGGATCATCTGTCTCAAGCAGATTCAGATGTCGCGTTGGCGCGTGAGCAGATTGTGCAGCTCGAAGGCTCAGCGAAGTTGCGTCGTGTTGCGCTCGCAGCGCTCGTCGGTGTCGCGCCTGAGCAACTGCCTGCATTGCAGGCTAAACCGTTGCCGATGGTTGATGCGCAACTGCCCGCCAATGTCAGCATCGATCTAATCGCACGTCGTCCCGACATCATCGCCAGCCGTTGGCAAGTGGAGTCTGCTGCGCGCAGCGTTGATCAAGCTCGTGCGGAGTTCTTTCCGGATATCACGATTAATGCGCTGGCCGGTCTTTCAGCAATCGATATGAGCAAGCTGATGCGCGCTTCGAGCAGCGTGTTCAATTTTGGTCCGGCCTTACACCTGCCCATTTTTGATGGTGGATTGATCCGCGCGCGTTATGGCATTAGCCAAGCGCAGCTCGACGCAGCAGTGGCCTCCTACAACACCACATTGCTGGACGCTGCACGCGATCTTGCGACGCAAGCGCTCACTGCGCAGCAGATCAATGCGCTGCGTCAAGAACGCAACACGCAATTGGTCGCAGCCAAGGCGCAGTTCGACAGCGCGCTGGCGCGTGAGAAACAAGGGCTCACGGATTTACGTGTGCCGCTGCAAGTTGATGTGACGTATCAGCAGCAGCTCGACGCCATGCTGGTCCTCAACACACAAGCGATCTCTGCAGATATCGCAATGGCTAAAGCGCTAGGTGGCGGTTACGTCCCTTCGACACAGCCTGAACAAACAAACTGATTTAGTCCGGAATATTCCCATGCGTAACAACATTCATACCGCCGCCGACACCGTTGCTGCTGAACCGAGCAATGGCAAGCGTCAACGTGTACTGCTGATCATCGGCACGATCTTCGCTGTCATCGGCCTAGCCTGGATCCTGCTGTGGCTGTTTGTGTTCTCCAAGCGCGAGACCACTGACGATGCTTATGTCGCTGGCAATCAGGTTTCGATTTCAACGCAGGTGCCGGGCACTGTGATCTCGGTGTTTGCTGAAGATACACAGATGGTCAAAGCCGGGCAGGTGTTGGTCAAGCTCGATCCAACGGATGCACAGGTTGCTCTGGCGAAGGCCAAGAGCGGGCTTGGGCAAGCCGTGCGTCAGGCACGTCAGCTGATTGAAGTCGCCGGACAGAATGATGCAGCGATTGAAAGCCGCCAGCTTGATTTGGCTCGCGCACAAGCAGATCTAGCACGCCGCGAGCCATTGCTCGCTGCACGTGCGATTTCACCTGAAGAAGTCGCACACGCACGTGAAGCAGTGAAGACTGCCAGCTCTGCATTGGAGCTGGTAAAGCGCCAAAGCGCTGGTGCGCACGCTTTAGTTGATGGCACCTCGCTAGCCGAAAATCCATCCGTGTTGCAGGCCAAAGCCGTATTCCGTGATGCATGGATCGGTTCACAGCGCGCTGCAATCGTGTCGCCGGTGACGGGCTATGTGGCTCAGCGTGCGGTGCAGGTTGGTCAGCATGTGCAGCCAGGGCAGGCTTTAATGAGTGTGATCCCGCTCCACAATTTGTGGATCGACGCGAACTTTAAAGAAGTGCAATTGGAACATTTGCGTATTGGACAGCCCGTTGAGGTTGATGCGGATGCCTATGGCAGCAGCGTTAAATTCCACGGCAAGGTTGCGGGTCTTGGTGCGGGCACGGGCAGCGCGTTTGCATTGCTGCCGCCGCAGAATGCTTCTGGCAACTGGATCAAAGTCGTTCAGCGCGTGCCCGTGCGCATCACATTAGATGAGCAACAATTACAGAAATATCCACTGCGTATCGGTTTATCGACGACTGTGAAAGTCGACACCACGGATCGTTCTGGTGCTGTGCTCGCCGTTGCATCGGCGGCGCAGGCTGTAGCGAGCACGGAAGTCTATGTACAGGATCTGGCGAAGGCGGAAGCAGAAGCTGATGCCGTGATTCGCGCCAACATGCCTTCCGGCAACAAGCGCTGAGATTGTAGTGAGCACCGTTGCAGAAACTGCTCCTGCGCCGCTGAAAGGCGCGCCGTTGGTTTTACTGACGGTGGGTATCGCGCTGTCCGTGTTCATGGAAGTGTTGGATACCACCATCGTCAACGTCTCGGTGCCCAATATCGCAGGCAGCTTGGGCGTGAGCCCAACAGAAGGAACTTGGGCGATCAGTTCTTACTCGCTGGCTGCAGCCGTCATGCAGCCGCTGACGGGTTGGATCGCCAAACGCTACGGGGAAGTCCGTACGTTTACGGTTTCGGTACTGATGTTTGTCATCTTCTCAATGCTCTGCGGTTTAGCGACCTCCATGCACATGTTGGTGTTCTTCCGACTGATGCAGGGTTTGGTATCGGGGCCGATGGTGCCGCTGTCGCAGTCATTGATCATGTCGAACTATCCGCCGGAGAAACGGGGGATGGGCTTGGCCATCTGGGGTGTCACGGTGATCGTTGCGCCGGTATTCGGGCCGATCATGGGCGGCTGGCTCACGGATAATTTTTCCTGGCCGTGGATCTTCTATATCAATGTGCCGATTGGAATCTTTGCCGCGATCACCACCTGGTATTTCATGCGCAAGCGTGAGTCGACCATCATCAAGATGCCGATTGATGCCGTCGGTCTGTGCCTGTTGTTCCTCGGTGTTGGCAGCCTGCAGTTCATGCTCGATAACGGCAATGATCTTGATTGGTTCAGCTCTCCGGTGATCGTGGCCTTGGGCGTCACCGCGGTGATTGCGCTGACCTTCCTGATTGCATGGGAGCTCACCGAAAAGCATCCGGTGGTGGATCTCAGTTTGTTCAAACACCGTAATTTCCGCTTTGGGCTCATTGGAATGGGCCTAGGCATTTTTGGCTTCTTTGGCATCAGTGTGATTTTCCCGCTCTGGCTACAAACCACGATTGGGTACACCGCTGCGAATGCAGGTATGGCGACTGCGGTCGTCGGCATCCTTCCAGTGATCCTTGCCCCGATTGTCGGGAAGAACATTAACCGTGTGGATTTGCGCTACGCACTCACTTTCTCCTTTTCGATATTCGCAATCTCCTCATTCTGGGCTGCGACGCGTACAGATCAGTCCAGCTTCGTGCAGTACGCCATGCCTCGATTCTTTCAGGGCGTGGGCATCGCGTTCTTCTTTGTGCCCATTAGCCAAGTGATCATGTCTGATCTCAGGCCGAACGAGATTGCAGCGGCATCAGGGCTATCCGGTTTCGTGCGCACGATCGGCGGCAGCATTTCCACCGCAGTCAGTACTTGGATGTGGGAAGACCGCGGCAGGTATCACCACACCGTATTAGCGGAGCATGTGAATACGCAGTCTGCTGGGTGGGAACAATATCAATCGCATTTGCAGTCGATGGGCATCACTGCGGGCAACATGATGAGCTACGTTGAAAGCGTCGCGATGAAGCAAGCGATGACGATGGCAGCTAACGATATGTTCAGATTTTATGGCGTACTTTTCATCGTGATCATTCCAATTTTGTGGCTCACAAAACCACCTTTTGGAAGCAAGGGAGCGGAGGGCGCACATTAAAAATGGGGCAAAGTCTGCGCAAAATTCCCAAAACCAAGGAAATTCTGCGCGGCCAATTTCAGCCGATTTTGAGCCAAAAAAGCGACAAAATTTAACGCCGCGCTAGCACATATCGCGGCGTTTTTGTTTGTTTCAATTTGTGTGATTGCGAGCTAAAAAACACGTATTTCCCTAGGGAAAATGATTTTTGGCGAAATGAACAAACTGTGGATACATGAGTTTTTTATGAGCTACATCAAGGGTGATTTTCTGATGAAGTTTTAAAGCCTCGTAAAATAGACTCGAAGCGTCATGTTTGAAATTCCTTATTAATGTCGGGTAAATTCTAGTCTCCATCACAAGCGGAGATTCACCATGGTTGCTAAGAAGAAAGCTGCAAAGAAAGCCCCGGCTAAGAAAGTTGCTAAGAAAGCCGTGAAGAAAGTTGCAAAGAAAGCTGCTCCTAAAAAAGCTGCTAAGAAAGCCGTCAAAAAAGTTGCTAAGAAAGCCGTCAAAAAAGCAGCAAAGAAGAAGTAATGACGCTTGATTAACCGCCCGGGGATACCACCCGGGCGTTTTCTTTAAACGGAGTAAGCATCATGGCAAAAGCAAAGAAGAAACCTGCGGCTAAGAAGCCAGCAGCTAAGAAGGCCGCAGCAAAGAAGGTAGTGGCCAAGAAGAAGCCTGCGGCTAAGAAGCCAGCAGCAAAGAAGGCTGCTCCTAAGAAAGCTGCCGCTAAAAAGGCTGCTCCTAAGAAAGCCGCCGCTAAGAAGCCAGCAGCGAAGAAAGCTAAGCGTAAGCCTAGCGCAGCGCTGATGAAGCCAGTGACCCCCAGCGCAACCTTGGCTGAAGTCGTAGGCAACAAGGCGATTCCACGTGGCCAGATCACCAAGAATCTTTGGGCCTACATCAAAAAGTTCGGCCTGCAAGATCAAAAGAACAAGCGCCAGATCAATGCTGACGAAAAGCTGAAGAAAATCTTTGGCGGCAAAGCCAGCGTGAACATGTTTGAAATGACCAAACTGGTCAGCAAGCACATTAGCTAATAAAGATAGTTAGTTGTTTTCTTAAAGGGCGCTTATGGCGCCCTTTTTTATGCCTGTTAGTTTTAGTGGTCGACATTCTCAAGGCCCATGATCTGCGCCATCTTTTGGTGATCAATCTCCAGCACATCTCCGCCTGCGCCTTCAAAGCGACGCCAGGCCATCTGAATCGCGTTCTGCTGCGTCGTAACAATCGGATGCAGGCGAGGGTGATAGTCGCGCCGCATCACTGGCGCAGCCGCGACCAGTAAGCGCACGATCATTTCACCTAAGAATCCTATCTTCGAAATTGCACTGAACGGATTACGCAACCAGCCTTCGACGCGTGTCATGTGTACGTAGGTTTTAATGGCCTCGCCTGCAAGATGCAGCAGCGCGCGTAACACCATCCATTTTCGATACCACTCATGTTTGCCGTACAGCGCTTTGTAGACCTCGAAGGCGACGGCGCCATGCTCAACTTCTTCGACCTGATGCCACACCCACATGGCTTTCATCACGGGGTCGGAGTCTGCAAACCACTTGTCGTAGTTCTGCAGAATGATCATGACCGCCAGAAACGTGAAGGTTTCGTAGCCAGCGGTAAAGCCGACTTGCACCTTGAGAGAATCACGCGCGCTGCGTGCGATGAAGTATTCGCTGGCTTCACGATCAAACTGTGCACACTTGGGATATTTCTTGGACAGTGCCTGATTGAACAACACAAAGTTTTTAGCGTGATGCGCTTCCTGCCCGATGATGGCGGAGATATCGCGTCGCAGGCTTTCATCCGGCATCTGCTCTTTAGCGCTGCGCAGGGCGCGGATCAAGTAGCGCTCAAAGTGAGGGACATGAAGGCCGAGCGCGTTTAAGAAAACCGAGAACTCCGGTTTGGTTCGGCTCCATACCAGATTGTGATTGCCGACCTTGTCCATTGGAAATTGCAAAGGACGCACTGGGAAATCATCCATCGGGTGATCGGTGAGGGTTCGCATCAAATCCTCCGCCCACATTGTGCAGTGCACACTGACAGAGGCAGCCACTGCGCTACTATCAGTCTACGACGACACGCTAGCAGCCACCACTGGCCCGCGCATAAGGAGAGCTATTTTGAGTCACGCTAATTCTCACCGCCTCATCAAACACGGCATTGTCGCCATGATCGTCGCCTTGCTGGGTGGCTTCATGCTCACTTTTTCGATGCTGGGGGGCATTTCCTTATCGCCGCTGCCAATTTTCTTTGGCTACGAAATTCCCGGCACCGTGCAAGGCTGGCGCATCTTGCATTTAGGCATGTTGATGAACGGCATGATGGCGCTGCTGTTGGGCGCGGTCATGCGTTGGCTCGTTGTGAGTGATCAGCAAGCGTCACGCGTTGCGTGGGGTGTGATCATCGCGGTATGGGGCAATTTCTGTTTTTACTTCTTCAGCATGTTTGGCTACAACCACGGGCTCACGCTGGGTAGTAACCGACTGGGTGAAGGCAACTGGGCTGGGGCAATGGCGTTTATTCCCGCGATTATTGGCGCCGTGACGCTGCTGGTAGCACTGGTTATCTTGCTGCGAGCCAAGCCAAGAGATTGAAGTGCGGCGGCGTTGTCAGCGTAGGGAATTAACCCGAAATTCTCTGATGAAACGCCGCTAGTTTTTTCTCAATTGACGGCTCTAACTTCAGCCCGCCGCTATTTAGAAAGCCAGCGACCATGATGTAGTGTCCGATCAAGATCACAACCTCGATCAGCAGTTTTTCGTTGTAACGATCGGACAGTGTTTTCCAGGTTTGATCCGAGATGAACTGGCTGCGCACCATCTCATCGCAAGCCGTCATCAATGCACGTTCGTTGTTGTCAGCGAAAGCTTCAGGCCCGCGTGATACGAGGATAATTTCTTGATCCGTCACGCCTACCGTCAATGCGATATCAACGTGCTGTCCCCATTCGTAGCGACTACGGCAATTCCACGCAGTTCTAAGAATAATTTTCTCGCGCACTTTCGCCGGTAGTCGACCACCCGGCATGAGCTTGGATGCGAAATAAAGCCAGGCCCAGAACAAGCGTGAGTTGATATGAAATACTGAAAAAATATCCGGCATCTCAGTTCGGCCAAATGCTTTGGCGACCAAGCTCATGCTGCGGAATACGAGGCCACGATCCTTGGGCAGAGGCGCGATCAGGCGAGGTGTCGATGGGCCGATCCAGCCGCCTTCAGGTTGCAGCTCGCCGTGACTCAAGACCAACTTCGTAGCGCCGCTGTCCATCATTAATTCTTCCCTGTCATTTCTTTGCGATGCTCGGCCGGCGTCTTGCCAGTCATTTGTTTGTACCAGCGCCAGAAGGCTTGATGTGAGCTAAACCCTAGGTATTCCGCGATTTTGCTGCCGGACTCTGCGTCTTCTTTGAGCTTGCTCAGGGCAATCTCCAAGCGCACTTCGTCGAGAATCTCGCGATAGCCGGTGCCGAGCTCTTGTAGCTTGCGATGAAGACTGCGGCCACTCAGCCCCAGTTGAACGGCAACCGTATCTTTGGTTGGCACGCCATCGATGATCATTGCGCTGACTAATTGCTTCACTTCATCCGGCAATGAAAGCACCTGCTCGCGCTGCTTCAGAAGATTTTGCGCATGCTGATCCAGCAGATCTTTTAAGAATGAGTCGCTGTGATGCAGCTTGGTTTTTAACATGCTGCTAGGTGTGACGATGCACGACGCGGGTTTGTCGAAATACACCGGACATTTGAAAAATGCGAAATATTTGCGAGCGGTGTCTGAATTGGCTGGCCGTGAATGCTCAAAGTGAATGGCTTTAAGCAGATCCGCTTGTTCAGGTAATAGCGTGCGTAGCAAGACGGAAAATGAGCCGATGACATATTCCGTGATCTGCCGCTTCAAGGCATCACTGCCTGTTAAGCAAGCCCAATTCACTTGAACTAAGCCGGGCTCATGCGCGACGGTTGATTTGCCAATATTGCTGAGCAAGCCGTTGTAACGCGTGACGACATCCAGAACATCTCCAAGCGTCGTGCAGGCCTGCGAGATATAGCCCAGCACGCCAAACGTAGCCGGCTGAATGTCGCTGGCCAAACTCAGGCCCAATAGTGGATCGGAATATTTGCGCGTGTACGCCGCCAGCATCGCCTCAATAGCGGCAATTGGAATCAAGCCATTGGAGTCTGTGAGTTGATCCTTGCTCAGTCCGCCCTCCGCTAGAAACGGATCCATCGAAACGCCAACAGACTCAGCCCTTGCGACCAAGTGTTGTAGGTGCCGGGCGGATACCCAGCCCAGCGATGGATTGTTCACAAGTTTCTGCATAAGAACGTCAAATATTGTGAGCTTTAGATTTTATGACGGGCCCTATCCTGTCACACCCTTCGCTCTGGGTCAGATTTTGGCCGTTTCTGATGCAATTTTTGGCCGATCCGGAGATATCTGCAACTGACCCCGATACCTACCATGGCTGCATAAATGGCCATCGCTTGGATGGCCAAAAAGCATCAACGGCCTTCAGCCGCGGGGAGTTATGAGAATCAAAAGTCTGCACGGTAAAAAGTGCTTTATCACTGGTGCTGCCAGTGGCATCGGCAAGGCCACCGCAATCGCTGCTGCACAGGATGGGGCCGAGCTTTTTCTGACGGACATCAATGCGCCAGCACTGGCAGACGTCACGGCGGCTATTCGCAGCGAGGGCGGCAGTGTCCGCTTCTCTGCTGCGATCGACATTGCGGACTTTGAAGCCGTCAAAAGCATGGCCAAAGAAATCCAAGATGCGCATGGCAGCATGGATGTGCTGATGAATATCGCCGGCATTTCTATTTGGGGCGCTGTTGAAAACCTCAAGCATGATCAGTGGCGTCGCGCGATTGAAATCAACCTGATGGGGCCGATTCACGTTCTCGAATGCTTTGTGCCAGAAATGATCCGCGCAGGCAGAGGTGGGCACATCGTCAATGTTTCATCTGCTGCGGGCTTGTTTGGATTGCCTTGGCACGCTGCGTACAGCGCTAGCAAATTTGGGCTGCGCGGCGTTTCAGAAGTGCTGCGTTTTGATCTCAAGCGACATCACATCGGTGTGAGCCTTGTATGCCCAGGTGGCGTCGATACGGGCTTGGTGAACACGCTGGAAATTGAAGGCATTGATACGAGCAGCCCCGTCATTGCATCGTTCAAAAAGCATTTCCGCAAAATGGCGATTTCGCCAGAGCGCGCAGCAAGCAGTATCCTCAAGGGGATCAAGGCCAATCGCTACATGGTCTTTACTTCGTTTGATATTCATTTGCTGCATTGGGTGCAAGGCAAGTTTTCTCTGCCTTACGAATTGATCATGCGGTTTCTAAATAATCGTATGCAGTCTGTTTATGAGCAGACTTCTATTGGATCTTCTAAATAATGGGCCTGCGTCATTGGGCCCAGCGCTGGGTGATGTTGCTTCCGCTGGTCTTGGTTTCGGCTTGCGGTTCCAGCAAAGGCGTTTCTGAGGAAGGTGCGGCGATGGTGACCAAGGCGGTCACCTTTGTTGCGAGTGATGGCACAGAGCTACGCGCTTTCATTAGCGGTGCGGGAGACTATCGGCCACGGCCATTGATTGTTGAGTTCAGCCCTTACGCACCAACCTCGTTCTCTCAGCAATTCGCCGCACCGCCGTCATTTGGAAAATCGTTCGGGCCCGCATACAACCATGTGGTGGTGAATGCGCGTGGCACAGGCTTGAGCAGTGGCGTGTGGGGCGCGGTGGGTCCGCGTGATCAGCAAGATGTTTCTGAGTTTCTGGCTTGGGCCTGTGAACAGCCATGGAGCAATGGCCACATCGGACTCTACGGATTCTCAGCAAGCGCCATCGCAATCTATAACTCGATGCATTTGCCACTGACTTGCGTTGAGGCCGCATCGCTGATGGCCGGCTCGGATAATTTGTATCGCGATCTGCTTTATCCGGGCGGTATTCTGAATCTTGCGCCAGCGGCCGTGGTTGCGATTGGCGTGGGTGGACCAATGCTCGCCAGTTTTCCAACGGGTTTGTTAGAAGGTCGACCCATCACCGATGAAATGATCACGGGATTCGGCAACCTCGGTCTGGACATTAATATTCTTCTGCAAACGGTCGAGAACCAGTATTGGTTGGATCGCACGCAGCGAGTGGGCCCTAACAATTTCCCCGTATTAGCGGATACGAGCTTCTACGATCCAGAACCTCGTGGCCCATTCGAGAGTTTCAAGCTGCTGCGATCACTTGGCACCAAGGTTCATCTGCTCGCCTTCGGCGCACACGATGGATATCCCGCAGGCTCGCCCAGTCCATTTCCAGATTTCAAACGTTGGTTTGATCATTATTTGCTGGGCGTAAATAACGGCGTTGATCGCGACCCAGCTGTGCAGCTGCTGATTGGCAACGGTAGTCAGGCCGAACTGAGGCTCGGCAATTTCACACGCATCAATGGAAGTGATTGGCCGATCCCCGGCACACGTTGGCAACCGTTGTTTCTGGATCCAACGAGATCAGGCACGGCCTTATCGCTGAACGATGGTGTGTTGAGTTCGCTTGCACCAGAGGCGCAAGCCATTCAGCCGTATCTGGATTTGGTTTCGTTGCCGACGGCGACTGATCCCGATTCTGCGTCAACGATTGGTGCTGGAACTTTGTTCGATGCCTTGCCCTTGCTAACGCAGCTCAAATCGCAAGAGCCTTTGGCACTGACCTACACGACGCCTGTTCTGACCAAGCCTGTAAACGTTGTCGGCCCTGCAAGCCTCGATGTTTTCGTGACGACCGTGTTGCCGGTGTCTGATCTCTACGCCGTGTTGGCGGATGTGTGGCCTGATGGCAACGCCTATGCCGTTGGCGTCGGGCGTTTGCGCACAGGCTTTCCAAACATTGATCGCGATCGTTCTGTGATTGATGCCAATGGCGAAGTGGTGCAGCCCTATGGCGACTACAGCGCGGTGATGCCTGCGCTGCCGGGGCAGGGCAGGGAATATCACGTGGAATTCTGGCCCGTCGGCAATCACTTTGCGGCCGGACACCGGCTGCGCCTTTATTTGCTCGGCACGTCTTTATTCATGTTGCCAGCACCGGGCGTGAATCTGGTTTCGATAGGCGGTGCTACACCTTCACGCCTGTTGTTGCCGGTGCTGCCTGATAGCGATGTTTATGACGCAATGGGGGTTGCGAAATGATGACATTAAAAAATTCAGTCAAATCTGTCATTGCTGCCTGTGGCTTGATGCACGCAGGTGCGGCATCGGCTATTGAATTTAGTTTTGGCGAAGCTGAAGGAAGAATAAGAACGGATATCTCGTTCGGCGCAGCCTTTCGTACTGAGAAGCCGGACCCAAAATTAATCGGCAAGCTCAACCTCAATCCTGATCTTTGTGGTCCAAGCGATTGCATTTCATTCACCGGCGATGCATCTGAAAACCAAAAGCTGGTTGATGCACCCGGTGCATTTTTTGGCGCGAACAAAGATCAAGGTGATCTCAACTATTCGCAGTGGGAGCCGGTTTCCGCGATAACCAAACTCAGAGAAGAGTTGGTGGTGCACTGGGGCGACTACTCACTCAAAGTGGGTGGCTTGGCCTATTTCGATTATGTGAACTACGACTTCACTGATCGCCATCCAGACACAACGTACCAGCCCGGATCATCCCCACGTAATTCTGCAGTGAGTCGACAGCTGGGCCGAGACTGGCAGCTGACTGATGCTTTTGTGACGGGGCACTTCAACGCTGCCGATCATGATTTCTCCGTCAGTGCGGGCTATCAACATATTCGTTGGGGTGAGTCGATGTTCATCGCACTCAACAGCCTTAGTCAGGTGAATCCGCCGAGTGCGGTGCTGTTGCATCAACCCGGCACTGCCATTAGTGATGTATTCCGTCCCACGCCATCGATACTGGTTGCGACGCAGCTTGCCGATAACCTCTCTTTGGAATTGCTTTACGAG
>JAZKEM010000223.1:0-19073 GCA_040387055.1 Pseudomonadota bacterium
CCCAATCCGGTTAGCGGATTGATGCGATCAACATCAGGGATGAATGCTTTGGCACTGAAGTTCCAACCGCCGAGCAACATCGGCGCAACAATCGCCATCACTATCAGGCCCAAGAACACCGGCATCAGCAGGTGCATGGCTTTGCCGAATGTTTGTCCTAAGAACATTGGCAATCGACCGGAGTCGGTCAAAGCCGCTGGGTCGATGGTGAGCGAGCTGCGCATCAACTGTTGCGCACCGCTCACGATATCTCCGCCGTGACTGATCAACAGACCAGCACCCGCAACCATCACCAACGCGGTGGTGAGATCACGCGAACGGGGGACCTGACCGCGCTCACGCGCCTCGCGGCGTCGCTTGGGACTGGCGCTTTCAGTTTTTTCTTGTGCGCTCGAATCGGACATATCAGCGAGGAGCGACCAATACCGCGATCACCTTCCATGAATCATCAAGCAAGCCTGAAAAGGCGACCTGAAGTCCCGGCAAGCAATAGACGAGCAGCATCACACCTGCAAACAGGGAGATAGGGAAACCAACCGACTGCAAATTGATGGATGGTGTGGCGCGGCTCAAAACGCCAAAGGCCAGATTCACCAGCAACAGCGCCGTCATCACCGGCAGTGCGATTTTTAAACCGCCTGAGAAAATCACCCCGCTCCACTCCAACAATGCAGAGAGACGATGCAGATCAATGCCGCCTTCTTGTATCGGCATGGTGATAAAGCTGTTCGCCAGCGTTTCGATCAGAGTGAGATGTCCGTTCATCGACAGAAACAACAGCGTTGCGAGAATCAACAGGAAGTTGCCTACCACTGGCGTGCTGACGCCGCGAACGGGATCAGCGAGCTGGGCAAAGCTGAGGCCCATGCCATAAGAAATAATTTCGCCAGCCATCACAACGGCTTCAAAAGCTAGCATCAGAACAAAGCCGATGGCGACTCCAATGACGAACTGTTGAAGCGTCATCAAATACCAAGCCGCGCTAAACAATGTTGTGGCGACAACCAAGGGCGTGAGTGGTGCGATGACGACGGTCAGTGCAAGACCGAGCATCAGGCGTACACGACGAGATGCATGCATGGAGCCGAGTACCGGTGCTGTCATCAGCACGCCGCCGATGCGGGTGAAGGTCCAGAAGTAATGTTGTACCCAGGACAGCAGCTCAGCGTCGGTCAGAGTCATTGCGGAGCTAGCCGATGAGATTCGGAATGTTCTCAAACAGGCGCGTCGTAAATTCCATCAGCAAGCGCAGCATCCAAGGGCCGGTAAAAACCAGTACCGCAGCCATCGCGACAAGCTTCGGAATGAAGCTCAGCGTCATTTCGTTGATCTGTGTTGCGGCTTGAAAGATACCGACGATGACACCGACTGCTAG
Organism: Pseudomonadota bacterium; assembly: GCA_040387055.1. Classification (GTDB taxonomy): domain Bacteria; phylum Pseudomonadota; class Gammaproteobacteria; order Nevskiales; family Nevskiaceae; genus Stenotrophobium. The sequence goes on from JAZKEM010000223.1 coordinate 1,376, forward strand.
CGAAGTGAGCAGCAATGGTGCGGCCAGCATCAACGCGAGCTGCAGCGCATCGCGGCCTTGCGTGATGACGGTTTCCGGTGTCATGAAATACCCCGAAAGCTGGAGGCCAATGTGCCCATCACCAGCGCCCAGCCATCGACCATCACAAACAACATCAGCTTGAACGGCAGCGATATGATCATCGGCGACATCATCATCATGCCCATGCTCATCAGCACGGTAGAGACAACGAGATCGATAATCACAAATGGAATGAATAAGAGAAATCCGATCTGGAAGGCAGTGGTTAATTCACTGGTTACGAATGAGGCTGCCAATACGCTGAAAGGAATATCGTCAGCGGTTTTATATTGACCGTGGCCCGCAATCTTGGAGAAAGTCATCAGGCTGGATTCGCGTGTCTGCGCCAGCATGAATCCACGAATGGGTTTAGATGCAGCGGTGACGGCTGGCTGCAATTCCATCTTGCCATCGAGATAAGGCTGCGCTGCTTCGGTGTAAACCTTGTCGAACACCGGCGCCATCACAAAGTAAGTCAGGAATAGGGAGAGACCAATCAGGATTTGATTGGAAGGCGTTTGGCTGGTGCCGAGTGCTTGGCGCAAAAGGCCGAGCACGATGACGATGCGTGTGAATGAAGTCATCATCAGTAGTGCCGCTGGCAACAGCGACAAAACCGTCATCAGGATCAATACCTGAATGTTGAGGCTGTAAGTGCTGCCACCGCCCGCCGCTGGTGTCACTGTAATCGCAGGCAAGCTACCGGCTGCTGCAAAAACTTCTGGCGCCATAAAGCCCAGCAAGCCGAACAGAAGAATGTTCTTGATCATTTGTTCACCTTGCTCTGGATCAACTGACGCAGGCGCTCTGCAAAGGGTGAAAGCTCGGAGGCTTGCTCACTCGTAACTACTGGCGCTTGATCGAACACATGCAGCGTTTGCACGCGGCCCGGCGCAACCCCAATCAGCAAATGCTTGTCGCCTGCCTGCACCATCAGCACTCGCTCACGTGCGCCGACTTGGATGCCACCATTGATACGCAGGCTGCTGGCACCACCAATGCGTGCGCGTTGCATCCAGCGCATGATCCAGGCGATTGCGAAGATCACTGCCAACACCAGCGCAAGGCTGAATGCTGTTGAGAACAGATTTCCCGCCATCGAAGTTGAAGTGGCTGTCACTACTGGAGCAGCGGTTTCAGCAGCAGCTGTGGTTGGAAATAACATGATTAGCGCAGGCGACGAATGCGTTCTGCTGGGCTGATGACGTCAGTCAGGCGTATGCCGAACTTCTCATTGACCACCACCACTTCACCGTGCGCGACGAGCGTGCCGTTGACGTAAACATCCAGCGGCTCACCGGCTTCACGCTCCAGCTCCACCACGGAGCCTTGGTTGAGTTGCAGCAGATTGCGGATTGGAATGCGTGTGCGGCCCACTTCCATCGACAGTGTCACTGACACATCGAGGATGACATCCAAATTGACGTCGCTGCTGGTGTTAGGGCTGACAGCAGAATCGCTGTCCAGCGTCTGAAAGTTGGCGCGTTCCGCAGGCGAGGCTGTTGCTGACGCATTGGAATTAGGTACTGGATTGCTCATGGTCTTAGTTCCTGCGTGTCGTTGAGTTTGTTTCGCGGCTAATCACTTCATTGATGCGAAGTGCATTGCGGCCACAGCTGACGCCAAACGTTCCGCGGAAAACCGGCAGGCTCTCCACGCAAATATCCAGCGATCTGGGCATGTTGATAGGAATAATGTCGCCGGCCTTCAGCTTCATCAGGTCACGCACACTGATCGTGCTGCGTGCGAGATCGGTGCTGATTTCAACGTCGGCATCTTTGATCTGCTCGCGCAGCGACATGCTCCAACGTTCGTCGCGGCCCATGCGATCCGATTGGATACCGGTATCGAGTTGATCGCGGATCGGCTCCAGCATCGAATACGGAATGGTGATGTGTAGATCGCCACCGCCGCCTTCGAGGTCAATGTGGAATTTTGAAACCACCACAATTTCAGAAGGCGAAACGATGTTGGCAAAATGCGGGTTCACTTCTGAATTGATGTATTCGAAGTCCAGATCCATTACTGGTGACCAGGCTTCTTTCAGATCAACGAAAGCCTGGCGAATCATCAGCTGGATCACGCGGGTTTCTGTAGGCGTGAATTCGCGCCCTTCAATCTTGGTGGCCAGACGACCATCGCCACCAAAGAAGTTTTCAACCACGGAGAACACCAAGCGTGGTTCGAAGATAAACAGTGCAGTGCCGCGCAGCGGTTTGATGCGAACCAGATTGAGGCTGGTCGGCACAAACAGTGAGTGGGTGTATTCGCCGAACTTGGCCATCTGAATACCGACGACCGACAACTCAGGCGAGCGGCGCAACATATTGAACAGGCCAATACGGAACAAACGAGCGAAGCGCTCGTTGACCATTTCCAGTGTCGGCATGCGGCCGCGAACAATGCGGTCTTGTGAACCAAAATTGAATGGACGTGCCTCGTTGGGTGCGGCCGGGGCCTGCATCTCAACTTCAACATTGCCGTTATCAACGCCGTGCAACAGCGCGTCGATCTCGTCTTGCGACAGCAGTTCTTTGGTACTCATTGGATGACGAAGCTGGAGAAGTAAACGGCTTCAATGCCGGGGCTGCCGGTTTCTTCTTTCAACACGCGCTGGATTTCAGCGAGGGCCTTGGCTTGCAGCGCTTCTTTACCTGCGCGTGTGCCGAGTTCAAACGCATGCTGCTGACCGAACAGCAGCAGCAGGCTGTTACGAATACGCGGCATGTGATTCTTGGCGTCTTCAATCGCTTTGGGATTGCGCGCCATCACTTCGAGATCAACCTGCATATAACGCAGGGCTTCGGCGTCTTCCAAATTGACGACGAAAGCAGGTTGCAGCGGAAGGTAGATTGCAGCAGCCTTGCCAGCTGGCGCTGCATCAGCCGCTTTACCGTGAGCGTCGTGACCGGCTGCGCTGCCCTGAGTGGAATACCAGAATCCACCGCCGCCACCGGCAGCCAGCATCAGCAAGCTGATGATGTAGACGAGCGCTTTGCTTTTCTTTGCCGGAGGCGCAACAGGCGCTCCTGCCTGGTCTTCTCGAATGGCGTTTGCAGCTGCAGACATTTTCAACATCCCCGGTATGGCTTTCCATGACAGAGGAGCAAGCCGTATGCCACGCCGAGAACTATTTTTTGACCAACTTAAACAAGCACTTATTTACCGTGCCGGAAAATTGACGATGGCTCGCTAAAAGTACTGCCGGGGAATTGTCGGCAATGCCGACCCACGTCTTACGGAAACTCGCGGGCGCGCTGCACTGGGTCCGCATGGTCTTAGCTTTTGAGACGAGAACTGTGCGGCCTAACCCGGCACCAGTTTAATCAGAGGGGGGCAGTTCAATTCTTATGGCTTTGCCGATCTATGACAGGTAACATTCTGTAGGGATTTGCCTACATCCAGTGGTTTTTCCCCAATAAATCAAAAGGGCTCGTCGATAGACAGCGCCCACCAAGACTCAAGGTTGAGTCGGCGAAAGGGGAAGCAAGGATGCGAGCGTTATTGATGGTTATGTTTGCAGCTGCTGCTGCATTCTTAACTTTAGGATCGCCCTCCGCTACGGCGTTAGGCCTCGGCGAGATTGAACAGCGGTCCAGCTTGGGCGCACCGCTACACGTCTTGATTCCAATCACTGGCGCAGACGAAGAAAACCTTTCAGCCGCCGTTGCCCGTATTGCTCCAGAAAATATTTACTCGCGCCATTCTATTGAGCGGCCGATGTTGCTCTCTCGCACCAGAGTGGAAGTGGTGAAGCGAGATGGAAGCTCCTTCATCGAAATCACCAGCAGAGAATCCGTGCGTGAACCGATCCTTGATCTGATCATTGAATTGGTCGGCATCGATGGCAGCAAATGGCAACGCAGCTATTCCATTTTGCTGGACCCACCCGATTCCCGCGCGGCTGTGCAGGCAGCGCCGATTGCGAAGCCACGGAGTGTGGAGCAGCAAGCGCCATTGATTCAGATGAAGCCATTGGCGATCGCCGAAGTACCGCCTGCGGCAGTGCAAACTCCAGCACCCGCAAAGGCGCCCGCGCCGGTTAAACAAGCTCGCAAGATCGCAGCGATTGCACCGCCGCAGCCGGTGACGCCAGCTGTATTGGAAAGCTCAGAGCCGATTGATCTTGCACACCCTCAATTGAAGCTGTCGGAGCGACTGGAACACCCACCGTTTATCCCTACAAGCGAATCCGCAAATACCAAACGGGATACGACGAACCAATTGTTGGCTGCATTTGGTGTGGACGCGGCACCGGCGATAACACTTACTACAGATGAGGATGTAGCTCCTCCGGCTGAAGTTGCATCGGATCAAGAACAAACCGCTGCTATCGACAAGAAATCCGCAGCTAGCGGCATGAGCAGCATCTGGATCGGCTTGCTTGCACTGCTTGTGGCTATCGCAGGCTTTAAGTTGTGGCAAAAGCGCTCGGCATTTACACGTCCATCATCGCCAACGACAACTGCCGCAACAGCACCCATTCAACAAGATGAAGTGATTCCGACGACACCCTCGCAGAAAATCACCTCAACGCCAGAACCGATCCCGAACGAAATACCTGAGCATTGGCACGATCCTATTCAGCTTGTAGAGGCTGAACCGGTCTATACGCCACGACCACGCGAAGTTGTTGAGGTTGCCAACGCCCCGCTCGAACAGCACCCCGAGCACGCGCTCAGTTTCTACAACGATGTAGCTCAACTTCTGAAAGCGTCACTCAGTCAGGAGCCCAAGCGCCGCGATCTACGTTACAAGCTGCTAGAAATTTTCTACGCAGCCAATCTCAAAGAAGAATTCCGCGAACAAGCTCGTTTCTATCTCGAACAACTGGAAGGTCGTTCCGATGAAAATTGGGCAGAGATTGTGCGCATGGGCCGCCAGTTGCTGCCAGACAGCAATTTGTTTAGCGATACGCCACAGGTTCTCTCGCGAACCACAGTGCAAATGCTGCCGGTGATGCAGTCGCCGAAAAAGCCAGAGTTTCAGCGCTTCTACGAAGCCGTTAATCAAACCGAACTCAATGCTCGGCAGGCCGAACTTGAACAAGACTGGGAACGCATCACGCAATCCGCTTCGTTTGAGCAGATGTTCAGAGAGTTGATGCAGCAGAACATGCCGCGCCCTACTCCGCTCCATAAGATTGAGCGAGTCGCCGGGGATGAAAATGGCGCGCAGATCTTCCGTAAGTTTGAAGATCAACGTGGCGCGACCGATATCCCATTGATCAACGCCTGCGGACAAGTGTTGCTCGGGCAGTGTCTGGGCAAAAACAGAGTTATCACCGCAACCCAAGATGGCATACACGGCGTGGCCGTGGCGACAGTGGCGCGACTGCTTCGCATGAAGTGCACCATCTATATGCCGCAAGCGACTCAAGAGCAGAACGCTGCGCGCCTACGCCGCATGCGCGAGCTAGGCGCAGACATCATCACGCTTTATCCGTCGATGGATGCCAGCCATGAAGACATACGCTCCAGAGCGCTCGAAGATTGGTTCTTGGACAGCAAAGGCAGCTTCTACGTGAATAGCATTGATGCTGGCCCTTATCCGTATCCAAGCATCGTCCAGTATTTTCAGGGCATCGTCGGTCGCGAGACGCAAGAACAGATGCACGCGTTCGGGATTTTTCCAGACGCAATCATCACTGGCACCGGTGATGGATTCAGTGCAATTGGCTTGCTCGGCCCTTATCTCAACGATAAGCAGGTGAGTCTGTATTGCGTCGAGACGACAGTTCCGACCTCGCAACAAAAAATCCGCCATCGTTTTGGTCGCGAACATTCATGGATGCGTACCTCAGGCCGTGTGACGTATCTGACGACGAGCCTTGACGATGCTAAGCAGACCATTGCGGATGCAGAGAAGCAGCATGGCTGGTCACTGGATCTGGCTGCGGCTGAAGTGCTGGCACAGGCAAAAGCGCTGGCGCGAAAGATGCGCCCGGATCAGAAACTGTTGGTGATGCTGCCCAAGCCGGAAGACAGTCAAACCAGTCCGACGGCCTGGCACGTCTCTACTAAAGGGCCAATGGACTTAGCCCTTAAGCAATAACTTAAGCGTAATCGTCAACAAGCCCCTGACGCCAACGCGCAGGCAGGGGCTGCTCCAATTCCCTTGGCTCTGAAGTATTTCTGGCATGTGGATTCGATTGATTCGCATCCGGCTGACGCCCGTGTGCATCATGTGATGTTTGTGAGAACACCTGCGCCTGCGACAGGTTAAGTCCCTGCTGAGAAAACATATCGCGCAAGCGTGGCATCGAAGCTTCCAGCGCATCTCGTGTCGTCGCATGCACAGCAGTGAAGCGCAGATCAGCCTTGTCATTCTCAATGCGGATTTGGACGTTGATGGGTCCCATGTCGTCAGGATTCACGCTGATCTCAACCTTCTGCATACCCTCGCCCACTGCCCACAGTAAACGGTGTCCCAAGGCGGCAGGCCATTCGCGATTTGTGATCGGCAACTCATCAAGTACACCTGGCGCAGTCACCGGCAATGCGAGTGCAACAGCCGTCATCGTTGGTGCTTGTTGTGTTGGGGTTGCGAGTAGTGGCGCTGGCGTCGGCGCCGGTGAATCAATATTTGCTAGCAGTGATGCAAACAGATCTGCCTTGTCCGTGATGCGGCCTTCAATTGTCGGCGGCACTTCTTTCGCGGCGACTGTCATAGCGGCTGCGACGGGAGCTGGAACGTCTGGTGTATCCGCTACCGGCGTCGCAACAGGATTTGTCGTGCTTGCTGCCGGAGACGTCTGTGCTGGATTAAGTGCGATAGCTACAGCTGCAATCGCATCATCCTGTCCACCCAATGTCGGAGGAGGATCATTCGGTGGCAGCACATTAAGTAAAGACATCAGCAAAGCGATATCCGGAGTAGCGGCAACATCTGTTGCATCAGCCGCTACCACTTTTGGTTTGGCGACAGGTGCTTTTGATTCGATCTTTTGTGCTGCGGTCGCGTTCGACAGTACTTGCTCAAACAACTGCGGCGATGGGCTATCGTCCGCCGGTTGCGCTGCGTCATCCTTGGCGACTACTTTTTTCGGCCCGACTTCCTTGGCCGAAGACATATCCACGCTCATTCTTGATGAGGCAGTCTGACTATCCGCGCTAGCGCCCATGCTGCTCATCAGATTCATCGCTTACATGCCGGCGGCAGCGTTCATTGCCAAAGCTCTGAAGTAGCTTTGACTGGCGCGTTCGTCTGAATTCTTTTGTTCGATACGCTCAGTCTGCTGTCGCTCCTGCGTGCGATACGAGGCGGCGAGCTGTTCCAACACACCGACGTCGCGACGTTTCAGCAACCAACGGGTTCGTTCGGCTTCGCAGCGCTGCTTGGCCTGTTCTAGCAATGTTTTCTGAAAGCCTTCCGCCTCACGCAACTTCGCCAAAAAAGCATAGCGATTGCTGATTAGCGCTGGCGTGCTGGCGACAGTGACGGTGTTGACGTAGTCCTGCAGGTAACGCTGCAGCTCAGTCAGCCGCGTTTCGTGTTCGCTGACCAGACGCTGACACTCCGCCATTGCACGCATCGCCTCATCCTCGCGCTGATCGGCGACAAGCTTGAGAGGTTCCAGACGCGCTGATCTTAGAGGTGTCATTACAGATTCCTTTAATTAGTCGTCAGCAGATTTTGCAGAGCGCTCAAGCTGCCAGAGCAATTGGCAGGCTCGCGCACATCCTGTTTTAGAAATTCTTCAATCCGCGGCCACATCGCAATCGCGGTATCCACGCGCGCATCGCTACCCTTTTGGTAGGCGCCGATGCTGATGAGGTCACGGTTACGCTGATAGGCGGAGAACAGTTGGCGGAAACGTCTGACCAACTGCTGGTGTGGTGTGTCGGTGATTTCAACCGCGCAGCGGCTGATTGAAGATTCGATATCAATCGCTGGGTAAATACCGGCATCGGCAATCGAACGTGACAGCAGAATGTGGCCGTCCAAAATTCCTCGTGCGCAATCCGCAATCGGGTCATTCGGATCATCGCCTTCGGTCAGCACGGTGTAGAACGCCGTGATTGAACCCGTTCCATCCAGCCCGTTGCCTGCTCGCTCAACTAGCTGCGGAAGACGTGCAAAAACCGATGGCGGATAACCGCGCGTTGTCGGCGGCTCACCAACGGCCAGCCCAATCTCGCGTTGGGCCTGGGCAAAGCGCGTCAACGAATCCATCAGCAGCAGGACGTTTTTTCCCTGATCACGAAAGTATTCTGCGATGGCGGTTGCCAACGACGCGCCACGCAAGCGCATCAGCGGCGAGCGGTCAGAAGGTGTCGCCACAACAACTGCGCGGCGCATGCCCTCTGGCCCCAAACTATTTTCGATGAATTCGCGGACTTCGCGACCACGTTCACCAATCAGGCCGACGACAATGACGTCGGCATTGGTATAGCGCGTCATCATGCCGAGTAGCGTTGATTTACCGACACCAGTGCCTGCAAACAAACCAATGCGCTGTCCACGGCCAACGGTTAATAAAGAATTGATCACGCGAACACCAACATCCAGCGGCTCACGAATCGGCGCACGCGACAGCGGATTGATTGGCGTGCCATTGAGACGTACACGGTCCGTGCAGCGTGGCGCGGGTTTGCCATCGAGTGGTTGGCCTTCGCCATCCAGTACGCGACCGAGCAGCGCATTGCCGACAGCCACTTCTGCAGCGTGACGAATCGGGATCACACGAGCGTTGGGCAGCAGGCCATGCATCTCGCCTGCGGGCATTAAGAAGATTCGATCACCTGAGAATCCAACCACTTCGGCTTCTTGTGAGACGCCATCGGCCGCTTCAACGCGGCAGCGACCGCCAATCTGCACCGAGCAACCGACTGCTTCCAGCGTCAGTCCAACAACGCGTCTGAGTACACCTTCAACGATGGGTCCACGCACGCCATCAAGGCGCGAGCTCAAGCTATCGAGCGATTTAACGAGAGTCTGGTCGCGCTCATCGCGCCAGGCGTTCAAGCGTCCTCGCCGAGCAGCGCCCGTTCAATATTGGTTTGGCGCGTGTCCATGCGTGCATCAATCTGGCTGGATTCAGTGACGACGCGGCAGTCACCGCGACGCAGCGTGGCATCTGCTACCAGCTTCCAAGTTGCGTCGGTCGTCAGACTCAGATTGTTCTTCAGCACCGAGAGATCATCCGGATGCAGAAATATTTTCATCTCGCGCGTAGTGGTCGCCACGGATGCGACCGCTTCGTTCACTACTCCGTTCACCAATTGCGGATCCAACTCAATCGCCTGATTGACCAAGCGTCTTGCCGTATCCACCACCAAACGAATCAGCGCGTGTTCAACTTCAGCGTTGAGATCCTTCAGCGGACGCGACATATGCTCAAGTAACAAGCTGATGCGAGCTGCAACGGCCTGTGCTTCGCGGTTGCCATGGGCATAGCCTTCAGCATGACCTCGGGCAAAGCCTTCTTCATAGGCAGCCTTCTCGATGGAATCGAGATGAGCGGCCGTATTGAGCTTGCTGCCAGAAACAGTCGGATTCTCGTGACTGTCTTCAGTCAGCGGCGGGCAATTCCAAAGCGTTGCGCCAGCGCTTAATTCAGAGGAGAGAACTTCAAACAAATTCGTCACCCTTTCCGCCAAGCATGATCGTGCCGGCGTCCGCTAAACGGCGTGCAATAACAAGGATTTCCTTCTGCGCGGCTTCCACATCGGAGACGCGTGCCGGGCCCTTGGCTTCCATGTCTTCGAGCAACATTTCTGCTGCACGCTTGGACATATTGCTGGTAATTTTTTCTTTGACGCGTGGCTCCGCACCTTTGAGTGCAACGCCGAGAATTTCTGGTGGCACTTCGCGCAACAGTGCTTGAATGCCGCGATCATCGACTTCACCAAGATCATCAAACACAAACATCAGGTCCTGAATGCGGGCATTGAGATCTGCATCCAGTTCGCCAATCTTGGTCGAGATCGCATTACCGACTGACGAGTCCATCAGATTGAGAATGTTGGCCGCGACCTTGATACCGCCAACGCTGGAGGATTTGATGTTGTTACCGCCGGAGAATTGCTTCTCCATGATTTCATCCAGCTCGCGCAGTGCGCTGGGCTGTATGCCATCCAAGCGGGCAATACGCACGAGTACATCGCTGCGCATACGCTCAGGCAACAAGGCAATCACTTCTGCCGCCTGATCTGGATCCAGATAGGCCAACACAATCGAAACAATTTGCGGATGCTCATTGCGCACCAGATCAGCAACAGCGCGTGTCTCCATCCATTTGAGTGCTTCAAGACCCTTGCTGTTACGGCCGAGCAAGATGCGATCAATCAAGCCACTCGCTTTATCTTCACCCAGTGCGCCGGTCAGCACACGGCGAACGTAATCATCTGCGCCAACACCGAGCGAAGTCTGCGACTCCATCTCAGTGACGAAGTTTTCCATGATCTGCGTGGCATGCTCGCGTGAAACATTGTTCAGCGATGCCATCGCCTGTCCCACTTTCTGCACATCCTTGGCGCCCATGTGCTTAAGCACTTCGGCGGCCTCGGCCTCGCCCAACGACATCAGAAGAATCGCTGCGCGTGCAGATCCATTCGTCGCTGCCTGTGCTTCAACCATCGGTGTTCACCCATGTTTTAATCACCTGCGCTACGCGTTTGGGATCGGCAGCAACCGCTCCACGCGCCAGCGCAAGTTTCTGTTCGTACTGTGGAACTGGGCGCGGCTTATCGTCTGCCGCGCTGTGACTGTCATCGATCATGGCTGTGATGGGTGCCCCTTCACTGACGAGTCTGGCCGTGACTTGCTTGTTCGGGTCAGTCTCAGCCAGATACTTGATGGCTGGGCGCATCACTGCAAAAACCAAAATGACAATGATCAGAACAGCGAGACCCTGACGCCCGTACTCGCGGACTTCCTGGCGCTGCCAGATCGGAGTCGGGGTTTCGACCGGAATCGGATTGGTGGTGAATAAAGCGTTCTGCACACTCATGGTGTCGCCACGCTTTTCATCAAAGCCGACGGCTTGTCTCACCAGATTTTCGACCTTGGCTAATTCGTCTTTGCTCAGCGGCGCCAACGTGGTGCCGCCTTTGCCATCCGACTTTGGCAAGTTGTCGACAAGCACTGCGACGGAAAGACGACGCAGCTCACCGGCTGGGCGACGCACATGGCTAACCGTACGATCGACTTCGTAATTACGTGTGCTGTTGCGGCTCTCAGTAATGGGATTGCCTGTTGCCGTATTGCTTGCTGTCTGCGGAGCAGCACCGGACTTACCTGCAGCAGCTAATGCGCCCGGTGGGTTAAGTGGCTGCGCTTGCGCATTGCTCGGCGGCTGATTGCTGGTTGCACCCGGAATACCCTGAGCGCCACCACCTGGGCCACGCGTGGTGTTTTCGGAAGTCTGCTCACTACGCACGATGGCAGAGTCAGGCTTGTAACTTTCGGTGGCTTCCTCGGTCACCGAGAAATCCATATCGGCAACAACCTGTGCACTGACGCGGCCGCTACCGGTCATCGGTGTCAGCAGTTGTTCAATGCGACGAACATAATCCGCTTCCAACTTGCGAGATTGTTCAAACTGGTTTGCAGCTTGTTGTGTTGGATCGTTGGCATCACCCGAGTTGCTGAGCAAATGACCGTATTGGTCGATCACGGTGACATTGCTAACCGTGAGGTTGGGCACGCTGGACGCAACCAGATGCACAATTGATGCGATCTGATTGCCATCGAGCGTACGGCCCGGTGCAAGATCAACCAGCACCGATGCACTCGCAGCAGAACCTCCGTTAGCGAAGACAGATTGCTTGGGCAGTGCCAGATGTACGCGTGCGCCCTGCACCGATTGCAAACTGCTGACGGTACGACCCAGTTCCGTCTCAAGTGCATGCTGATAGCGTGCACTCTCAACAAACTGGCTGGTGCCAAAGCCCTGCTCCTGCTGCATCATCTCAAAACCCATGCTGGTGCTTTTCGGCAAACCCTGCGAGGCCAGTTTGAGACGTGCTTCGTAAACCTTATCAGCAGCCACCATCACCGCGCCGCTGCTGTTATCAAGTTGGAACGGAACGTTCGCTGTACGCAGCGCTTCGGCAACGTCGGAAGAGTCTTTGGTGGACAGACTGGAATAAACCGCAGCCATTGCTGGCTTCTGTGACCACATATAAATGCTGACACCGGCGGCGACTGCACCAGCGATGCCAACCAGAAAGATGATCTGGCGCAAACCCGGAATTGAACCGAGTGAATCCATCCTTGGGAGAGTAAGTGAGGCCATGTCTTAGCTCAGATCGGCATGTTCATGATGTCTTGGTAGGCACTAACCAAGCGATTACGAACTTCTGCCATTGCTTTAAAAGAAACCTGAGCACTCGCCTGCGCGATCATCACCTTAGCTAAATCAGCGCTGGGATCACCCATCTCGAAAGACTGTTGCAGCTGGGTGGCGGTTTGTTGCGTTTGGTTGACTTGCGAAATGGCATTGCCGACGAGTTGGCCGAAACCACTTTCCGTCGGACTTTTGGCAGCGATAGTTGCCGGGCGATTGGCAGCCTGCTCACTCAGTGAGCGAATCTGCGACAACACGCGGTTTACGTCGATGTCATTCATGCTTGCCAAATTCCAAAACCGTTCTCTGTGTTACATCGAGCAATTCTTGTGCCCAACGAAAATCCGATAACAGTGGCGGAATCCTGACGTCCATTTTTCAGGCGCTGATGGCCTCACGCAGTTCGGTAACGTCCTGCATCAGGTCGTCGACATTCAAATCTGAAGAATCTTCTCTTTGCAGGCCGTACTTACGCAGTTTTTCAACCAGTGTGGTGCGGCGTGTATTCAGCAATTTGGCTGCGTGAGCAACAACGCCATTTGCCTGACGCAGTGCCTGCTTGATCAGATTCAGTTCGATATTGGCGATGTGATCCTTCAGATCAACACCATCTGGAGGCAGCTGACTGAAGCCCGGCATCGCAACAACGGCTGGCGATGGCATGACGTTGTCTTCAACAGTTGATTCTTCATCAGCAACGGCCTGCAAGGTTTCTGGCAGCACGGTCTCCATGATGCTCGTCACTTTTGAGGTGACACCACGACGATAAGCCTGTGGCAAATCCGCAGCCTGAACCAGGCCGCGTGGATGAAGCACAGCCAGACGTTCGATCAGGTTGTGCAATTCACGAACGTTACCTGGCCATGGATACTGGCGCAGTGCGTTGATGGCGTCTGGTGCAAAGCGAACTGAGCCATGACCGTTGCGATCCATGCTGACGGTGATGTCATCAATCAACAGTTGAAGATCATCGATGCGATCACGCAGCGGTGGGGTTTCGATTGGGAACACATTAAGGCGGTAGAAGAGATCTTCGCGGAAGTTTCCTTTGCGAATGTTTTCTTCCAAGTTGCGATGCGTGGCAGCGATAACACGGACATCGCAGCGAACGCTATGGTTACTGCCAACGCGTTCATAGGTTCTTTCTTGTAGGGCGCGCAGAATCTTGACCTGCATTGGCAGACTCATGTCGCCGATCTCATCCAGGAACAGCGTGCCGCCATCGGCCATCTCGAAACGACCTTTGCGAGTGGTGATGGCGCCAGTGAATGCGCCCTTCTCATGGCCGAAGAGTTCGCTCTCCAGCAATTCTGAAGGAATCGCACCACAGTTCACCGCCACAAAAGGCTTGTCGCGACGATTGGAGCTTTCATGAATCGCGCGAGCGACAACTTCCTTGCCCGTGCCGGATTCACCGGTCACGAGTACCGTCGTATCAAAGCCAGCCACCTGTTCAATCATGCGGCGCAGGCGCTTCACAACAGGAGAGTTTCCTGTAGGGCCATCCGACAAATATTTGACCACTTCGTTGATGCGCTTACGCTGCATCTGCGTGCGCTTGAGCAGTTCATGCAGCTGGGTGTACTTGAATGGGAACTCCAGCGCCATGCAAGCCAGACGATCAAACTCAAAGTCTTGCAGAATCTGCTCATAGACTTCTGGCAGTACCAGCAATGGCGGATGGTAGTGATCACGCTTGAACCACTCGGTGAATTTCTTCAGTGATTCGACGTTGTCGAATTTGCCAATGACCACAGCCGCCCAATCTTGTGGGCTCTGCTTATTCAAATCGATTTCAGACGCATCGCTAACCAGCACCGAGCGCCAATCAATGAACTGCAGAATCGAACGCAGGATTTCGCTTCTTTGCGTATCTGCATCAATGACAAGAATTTTGGCTTCTGACATGGCACTCTCACTTAAACTTATTTTTAGAAACTAACCCAAGAAACTAGACTGCGATGCGAAGCGCCTGTCGCGGCTTCTGCAGACGTCTTTCTTTGGCTGATGCAATCTTCATCGCTTCGCGATACTTGGCGACCGTTCTACGTGCCACGTTCACACCCTTGCGATGCAGCATTGCGGCGATCGCGCCATCGCACATCGGTGCGCTGCGGTTTTCGCCATCGATGATGCGACGGATGATGGCCTTGACGGCGGTTCCTGAGGTTTCGGATTCCGCACCGCCGAGCATGCTCGGGAAGAAATCCTTCAGCTCGTAAACACCCCAAGGCGTTTGCACATACTTGTTGGTGGTTACGCGGCACACCGTCGATTCGTGCATTTCGATGGTGTCGGCGATTTCGCGCAGCGTCAGCGGCATCATGGCTTCTTCGCCGTCGACGAGGAATTTGGACTGACGCGAGAAGATTGCGCGAGCGGTTTTGAGTAACGTGGTGTTGCGCATCTCAAGGCCGCGTACGAGCCAGCGAGCTTCCTGCAACTGATCACGCAGAACGCGATGTTCGGATGAACCGATCAACAGTTTCTCGTAAAGTGAATTCACGCGAACACGTGGCAGCGTCGCTGGGTTGAGGTCGATCTTCCAGTTGCCTTGGCGGCCACTCACGATGATGTCTGGAACCACTGCACGTGCCGGACTATTGGCGGATGCACCTGGCTTTGGGTTGAGCATCAAGATCAGATTGATGGCGACGGCCAGTGTGTTGTCGTCTGTGTTGAATACTGCTCTAAGCGCGGCGTAATCCTGCGCGCCTAGTGCATTCAGATGCTGTCTGACAATCTCATTGGCCATTTCAAGGCCTGGAGTTTTGCGTGGCAGATCGCGCAGCTGCAGCAGCAGACATTCGCGCAGATTGCGTGCAGCAAATCCGCTGGGCTCTACCGCTTGGACCTTGTGCAACACCGCAGCGACGTCCTGCTCGGTGACGTCCAGCTCGGCAAGCTTTTCTGCAATCTCAATCAGCGAGCTTTCGAGATAGCCGTTGTCATCAACTGCCTCAACAATGGCCAGTGCAATGCGCATGTCCATCGGATCATTCAGGCTGGTGCGCAGCTGTTCCAGTGCGCGGATACGAATATCTTCTGATGGCATTGCAGGGGTGCGATCTTCGATTGGATTTTCATCATCCATCGGCTCGCCGCCAGACCAGCTGTCAGCACTGCTCCAGTCGAAGTCTTCTGACATCTGTTCGAGCGCAGTGGCGTCGTTTGCAGACACCGCCGCAATTTCTTCGTTGTTGGTGGTTTCAACGGGAGCGGCTTCTGACGCTTCGACTTCCGAGTCTTCGTCCTGCTCAAGCATCAGGTTTTCTTCCAACGCTTGGCGAACTTCTTGTTCTAGCTCTAGCGTGGACAACTGCAGCATGCGGATCGACTGCAGCAGCTGTGGAGTCATCGCGATCTGTTGGCCCAGATGCAAGCGAATTCCTGGATTCATCTTCACTCTCCTCAATTCCTTTTGAGTGAAATGCAAGTTGCATTTCGTTGCGTGCATCATTGGCTTGTAGCGTCAAATCTCCAATCGTTCATTCCCTTACTGCGTGTAAGGGGAACCCTTACATTTGGAATTTTTTAGCTGCTAGGCGCTGGGAATGAGGTGACGGGATTTGATCCGTCAAAACCATGACGGATTGCGTAGTGGATCAATGCATTTGAGGTTTTGAGGTGCAGAGTCTCCATCGCACGTGCGCGATGCGTCTCTACGGTCTTGATGCCTACGCCCATGATTCCTGCGATCTCTTTGGTCGTGCTGCCACGAGCAAGCAGTTGCATGATCTGACGCTGACGTACGGTCAATGAGGGCCGATCTTCGCCACGCTGCAAGCGGCGTTGCTCAAGTGCGCTGCGTGAGACGTTGGGGCTGAAGTAACTTTGTCCACGAGCGGTGGCGCGTAGGGCCAGCTCGAGTTCTTGACGCTCTGCATCCTTGGCAACAAAGCTGGCGATGCCGGCTTTCAACGCTGCACGTACAGGATGCATCGCAGTTTGATCAGACAAGACCAGTACTGCAGTGGCTGGATAATGACGATTGATCTGCTCTGTGCAATCGAGGCCGCTCATGCTGGCCAGATCCAGATCGGTGATGACGATATCCGGTCGGTGTCGCGCGACGAGTTTCAGTAGTTCCTGGCCATCGCCGGTCTCGGCAATAACCTTCATTCCATCCATCGTTTCAATCAAGCAGCGAACCGCTGCTCGCATCAAAGTTTGTTTGTCGGCAAGGATGATTTTCATAGTGATGCGTCGGCTCGGTTGGATGAAGATCCCCGCCCCCGCACCGCTTGCCACGGTTACTTTTGTACGAGAGACCTTGTTTCAGCAACCGAACGACGGTGATGCAGAAATACATGCTGCTCCAGTGCCAAATAACAGCTCGCCCCCGGATGCTCCAAACATGCCCCCACCCATTCGTCATCCTGTTCCTGAACAACTGCGGGTAAACGCAGAGGCTCGGCAATACAGGGATTCAGGTACAGCGAGAGCATGATGCGCGATCCCTTAAGTGGTACTGGCCCTACCAACTTCCAACGTAGGTAATCGGCTGACAAACGGAGTTCGACCTCTTCGGGCAATTTGAGATGGGTTCGGGCGATGCTGGCAACCAGTCCCAGCAGCAGATCCATCTTCGAATGCAGGCGGTTAATTTCCTGCTCCAGCTCGCCCTCTTCCCCCACCATGCGGTGGCGCTCTTCGATCGCCGCCACCCTGCCTAGCAAGCTGACATTGCGTTCGCAGAGACGTTCGAGATAGAGGGTGTCCGGCTGCACGGGCAACGCCACCCAATCCAAGGGCAGCAAGTCGTCATACGCCAGTGTTTTGACAGTTTCTTTCATGGTCAGCTACCCCCATGCCATTTCCGTACCCGAGGAGCCGTTGATTCGCCCAAAAAGACCGAATCAGGCCGAATCAGGAAAGCGGCGACGACCGCAGGTTTAAAGGAATGGCATCCCAGGCGGATTTGACGTCCCGCAGCAGCCCGGAAACCTCGTCGATGATCGCCACATCATCATCAACATTGGCCTTCAGCAGACGACGCACCATGTAGTCATAGAGATTCTCAAGATTGCGGGCAATCTCCCCACCGGCCTCGCGATCAAGATTGAGGCGCAGGTGCTCAATGATGGCGACCGTCTTGGCAACGCCATGTAACTTCTGCGGACGATCCTTTCGCAACACACCGCCCTTAGCCTGCGCGAGACGATCCAGCGCGCCAGCAAGCAACATCTGCACCAGCTGATGCGGACTGGCATCGCCCATGGCACCAGCAACGTCGTTGGACTGATATTGCGCGAGCGCTGTGTTCTGACGATAAGCCATCATCTGAGTATTCCTGTCTGTGCCTTAAGTACATCGGCATGGGGTGGGAATACTTGAGTGGGTTTG
>JAZKEM010000224.1:0-10251 GCA_040387055.1 Pseudomonadota bacterium
AAACTGCTCGAGAACGCGACGCGCGGCATGGTCGAAGGCCTCGATCCGCACTCGTCGTATCTCAACAAAGACGAATTCAAAGATTTGAATGTTGCGACCACCGGCAAGTTCGGCGGCCTCGGCATTGAAGTCCAGATGCAAGATGGCTACGTGCGCGTGGTCTCGCCGATTGATGACACGCCAGCTGCCAAAGCCGGCATCAAGCCTGGCGATCTGATCGTCAAAATTGATGACACGCCAGTTAAAGGTCTCACGCTAACTGACGCCGTTTCGAAAATGCGCGGCGAGCCCGGTTCAAAAGTCATTCTGACGATTGCGCGCGAAGGCGCTGACAAACCGCTGATCGTTGAACTCAAACGCGACATCATTGCCGTTGCCAGCGTACGCAGCCGCATGCTCGATCCGGGCATGGGCTACATCCGCATCAGCAGCTTCAACGTCGACACCGGCGAGAACCTCAACAAAGAGTTGAACAAGCTCAAGAAGGAAGCTGGTGGCGATCTCAAAGGTCTCGTGCTGGACATGCGTAACAATCCAGGCGGCGTGCTGGATGCTGCAGTGAAAGTTTCCGATGCCTTCATCGAGAAGGGCACCATCGTCAGCATCAAGGGCCGCGATCCGAGCAACACGCGCGAATTCACCGCAACGCCGGGCGATCTGCTCAACGGTCATCCGCTGGTCGTGCTCGTCAACGGCGGTTCGGCATCAGCTTCTGAAATTGTTGCTGGCGCACTGCAAGACGACAAACGCGCCGTACTGATGGGCTCACGCACTTTCGGCAAAGGCTCGGTGCAAACCATCATGCCGTTGCAGAATGACACTGCAATCAAGATCACCACGGCGCGTTACTACACGCCATCAGGTCGCTCGATTCAGGCTGAAGGCATTGAACCAGACATCGCGCTGCGTATTCTCAAGGTCAGTAAGGATGAGCAAGAAGGCTTCGAAATGGTCAAGGAATCTGACCTGAAGGGCAGCTTGCACAACGAAAAAGAAAAAGAAAAAGAAAAGTTGAAAGAAAAGAAGGACGCTGACAAGCCTGCAGATGCAAACGCAGCTGAGGCCGATGCCAAGGACAAGACGAAGGACACGGACAAGAAAGGTAAGGAACAGCAGTCACTCGCTGAAAGCGATTATCAGCTGTACGAAGCACTCAACCTGCTCAAAGGCTTGGTCATCACCAGCGGTAAGTAAGACTTCACGCATTAAACAAAAAGCCCGGCATTGCCGGGCTTTTTGTTGCGCGCAATAAATTCGCGCTACACGTTGTCTTCAGCATTCCAAATAGAACGACCGCAGGCCCATGTGCGCTGTACGCGGACCTTCGACAGATCAACCCGCGCTTCGCGCCACGACATCGTTAACAAACAAAGATCAGCTGGCGCACCCACAGCAATTTTTCGCGGCGCAGTACCGGGTGCGTCAAGTGGAGAGAGAAACAAAGCGAGTGCCTGTTCCGGCGTCAGCGATTCTTCAACAGCCATCGTCACGCCGCTTTCACTACGACGGGTCACTGCAGCGTGCATCGACACCCAAGGATTAGCGTCGCCATACGGAACATCACTGCCCGCTGCGAGCGGCACGTCCTCATCAATGAATGCACGCAAGCGATACAACCAAGGCCGATCTTCGCTCGCAACATCTCGCAGATAAGCATCGCCTCTTTCAGAAATGAAGTGCGGCTGCGTCACCACCGTCAGCCCAAGCTCGCGAATATCGTTCAATAGTTCTGGCGGCACAACAGCGCCGTGCTCAATGCGATCACCTTTGATGCTGCCCACTTCTCGCAATGCAGCGAGTGCGAACACCAAATCGGTTCGCGTCACGCTATGAAAGGCAACGGCACGACCCGCGTTATGACTGCGACGAATATCTGCACATAGTTGATCGAACTCCGGCAGCTCGTGATCGTGCAAATGAAACTTGTGCTCGCCTCGCGTTATGCCAGCAACATCAACAACAGCATCAAGTCGCGCATCACCCATCACTCGCAGTGCTTGCAGTAATTCCCCGCGTGATTGCGCATCTGCGAAAGCAGCGAGTTCAGATGGCCCGTTCTGATGACTCGTATCCGTGAGGCCAGTGATTCCATAACTTGCGAACAATCGACTGACTCGATGCAGCGCAGGTCGCGTCGCACTCGTGCGGCTGCGCAACCAAGCATCGCTATCGTAAAGACGCCCTGTTGCACGTCCATCAACACGCTCTAGCGGCGCAGATAAATCATCTTCGGCGCCAATTATTTTCAGGGCGCGCGAATTGAGAATCCATAAACGACCACTGCGCTGCTGAATCCGCACAGGATGATTCGGCACAACCGCATCCAACCAATCGCGGTCAATTTCTCCAGCAACTGACTCGTGGTACGCAATGCCACGCAACCAAGCACCATTACTTAGCTTCGCGGCTGCTGCACGCAAGTACTCGCGCAGTGCTTGCGCATCACGCACCTGCGGCGGTCCGCAAGACACTGACGCTTGCGCAGCAGCGAAGGCGTAGAGATGCACGTGATGGTCATTAAGGCCGGGGAACAGCGCGCTGCCTTTAGCATTAATCACTTCTTCGCCGGACAATGGCGAGAGCGATGATTCAATTGCTGTTATGCGCTCTTGCTCTATGCGCACATCAACACGTCGATCAAAATTGATTTCGGCATTGCGAATCAACATACAAGGCCCCAGCTCGCAAACACTGTCTGCGTATCTGCGCCCAATGCTCTGGCTTGCACCGGCGCAGCGCGCATCTGTGGCTTAGAAATATTTCCTTCTGCAATCTGAGTCCACTCACGTTGCCGCTGCTTGAGCGATTCAGCATTCTCTGGCCGATCAAATTGAACGCAGTGGCGAACAACATCTGTGAGCGCCAAAGACAATAAACGTCCACCGCCTTGCTGATGACAAGCAAAAGCTGCAAGTGCTGCATGCAAACCTGTGAGCGGATCGGCAATCGCATCACCAACAATCACGGATGCACCACAGGCTTCGCGCATCAAGTACGACAAGCCCCCAGCAACACCGGCATCGTCACCGTATGCGATCCAATTTTCTTCAGGATCTTTCCTGCCGTAGCCGTTGAGACTGACCCATGTCAGGCCAGGATTTTCATCAATCAGTGTTTCAGCGTGTATGCCCATCTGCCGCAATGCGCGTGGTCGCGAGGCTTCAATCACGATATCGGCCTGCGAAATCAACGCGCGTAGCTGTGCACGGCCCGTTTCCTTGGAGAGATCCAACGCAACGCTGCGCTTACCTGCATTCAGCAGGTCAAAGAATTGCGGAGGCCCACGGCGCGCGCCATCAGGTCGCTGCGTACTTTCGACTTTGATAACGTCTGCTCCGCAACGCTGAAGCAGATGCGTGCACAGCGGACCGGCCCATAGCGATGACAAATCGAGTACTCGTGGCGATGCGCGGCGAACAGCACGTTCGCCCACATGCACCACCTTGTGCCAAGGCGTTGTTGCGGATGGCGGTGGCACAACCGGCGCTACCGCGAGTCCTAGTAAACGACCACGCTCGATCAGATCGTGCATCGTTTGTTTTTGGATCGATGCACGCATCGTTGCGTCATCAATAACGGTTTCATCTTCGAGCCACGCGGGCAACAAAATCTGATCGTCATCACGAGCGAGGTTGAGTGCAATTTCCCCATCACGCGCCTTGAGCAAATGACAGGCACCACCAGGAGAGTTCGTACCCTTACGCGTATGCCCAGCAATTGCGCCACGCTCAGCGAGCAAAGCCGCACCGTTAAGATCATCCAGTGCGCCTTGAGGCGCGAGGCTCGCAAGCGCAGCGAGTGCGCCGTCAGCGCAGGCGGCAATGGGCAAAGGACACATCAATGGCGCGCCATCAGCAAAGCCGGTCAGCGACATCAAACCACTACGGGCCCAGATCAATGCCGGGTGGCTATCATCCACCACAACATCACGCAGCGGCTGCACGCCAAGCTCATTGAGCAAGCGCTCCGCGTATGCCTTTGCAAGATTGTTTGTGAGAGCTGTGGCCATGGCTACAGTTTAACGTGTCGCTCTGTAGATCAGACTCTGGCACGTCGCATCAACAAAAACGCCCCGAACCGGGGCGTTTTTTATGTGCAGGATGTACGGTATGTCCGTGGGCGCATGGATGCGCAGGAACGGACAGATGCACGGCATTCACTCAGCCTTTACCCGCCATCTTCTCGGCGCGATCTCGAATGCCCTGCGTCATACCCGCAAAGCCCTTCTGGAGACGTGCGCCCAACAGAGCACGCACAACCGGCATCAGCCAGCCCGTGAGATAGAAGTACGAGCGATAGCGTGTACGGCCATTCGGCAACGCTTCGACTTCATGTGAACGGAAGCTCGACAGCGTGCCGCCGGGCACTGGCTTCATCGTGTAAGCGAAGAGTTTCCCTTCCACGTATTCCTTCACGATTTCTTGCTGAGGCTGAGGCTTGGCGAATAGCGCCACTTTCATATCAATCGGATCGCCCGGCTTGAACGTGGTGCTGCACTCACGCATAAAGGGGTTCCATTCTGGATAGTGCTTGAGGTCGGTGATGACTTCCCACACCTGTGCGGGCGATGCATCGATCTCGATAATCTTTTCAATCACGAACATGTTCATTTCTCTTTTCAGTAATTCTGGATTCAGCAATCCGGCGTGCCATCGATGAGCCAGCGGTTCTTTGCACCATTGACGCGTGACATCAGGTCTAGCGCATCTTCCGGCAATAAGAAGCCTTGGTCTACCGAACGCTGGGTTGCGGCTTTCATCTTGCAATAGTAATCGGCATGCGTAGGGTACATCTGCTGCAGTTGCAGGTCTGTAAATGGCAAGGTGATGCCGCCTAGATCACAGGCATCAGATAGATAACTCGCCACCGGAACATCTATCGGCGGCAAACGAATGCCGCCTTTTGCGTTGGAATATTCATCGCGTGCCAACTTGCCGCTGCCGTCAAATTGATAGCGCGCGCCTTTGGGTGGTGGCGTGCCTTTTTTGATCCAGCGGTCCAGATAATGAATCGCCGCCATCACTGAATAGCGCAAAGGAAACTGCGTGCCCTGCACCACGCACACGAGCTGCGCCGGATCAATTTGTTCGCCGTAATTTCCCGCAGCGACATGCAAGGCATCATCCGCGCTACCAGGCTGTTGTGGTGCATCAATCACTGCGCGCAGTGCTGATCCTTCGATCTGGTGATAACCAATCCAGAAATCCTGATGAGCTGCACCTGCAATTTCCCACAAGCGATAGTTGCGAGTCACATTGGGTTCATCCGGCGTCGCTTCACGCTCGCTGAAGAGTTGAATCGTCGGTACGACAGGATCCGATGGATAAGTCTTCACGCCGCCGCCGTCTGCATGCACCAGAAACGCATCCATGATTTTTGTTTCTGGCTGAACCTTGATCAGGTAGTCGCGCATACGCGTGCCAGATTGCGACTGACCTACAGCAATGATCTTGCGTACTTTCAATCCCGCCATCGGATCCACTTCCGGCGGTGATTTCATCGCCTTGGCAATCTGCGAAAACATGTCGAGCGAGTAATCGTCACCCGGATGCGAGATCGCCATATAACGCACAGGATCCCAAAGTTTGGGGGTGAGTTCAGGCAGGCAGCACAGGCCTGCAGACTGCGCACTCACATGCACATAAGCAAAGCCTTCACGATGAAACAGCTGATGTGCCTCAAGCGTATCGACTGCGTTTTCAAACTGCGCGGTGACATTGACCCAATCCAGAACGACCGTGCCGTTGAACTTTGCAGGATCTTTCGGACGACGCACGATGATGCGCGTGGTGTACGGCGCAGTCGTTGAAGGCTCGGTATAAGTCTTGGCCGTGCCAGAAATAAAATATTCCTGCTCGTCGTAACCAAGATCGGAGAGATTATTGAAGCTGTCCCACAGCGGATGGCCGTGGATACCGGCGCTGCCAATGGGGCCGGTGACCGTTGGCACAGGCACCTGATACGAAGACGATGTCGCATCAGTGCCACCTACAGGGCTGGAACTCCCGCAGCCTGTAAGCACGACACTAAGCAGCAGCAACACTGCATGGTTAAATTTCATGAAGGACTCCCCGCATACTGCACTGACCCGGCGCGGATACTTTGTCCGCGCCGTGGCCTTAAAAGCTTTTACGTCAGATGAAATCCTGACGGATCAAACGACGCAGCACCTTGCCCAATTCGTTGTAGGGCAGCGCGTCCTTGAATACGATTCGCTGTGGCACGCGCGATGAGCGCAGCTTGCCTCTAACCAGTTCCTGCAACTCGGCAACGTCAGCGCTTGCGCCAGCCTTGAGTACGACTGCAGCAGCAACGCCTTCGCCCCACTGTTCGTCTGGCATTGCAACGACAGCTGCATCAGCGACAGCCGGATGCGACAGCAACACGTCTTCGATTTCACCCGGCGAAATGTTTTCACCACCGCGCACGATCACGTCGTCGGAACGACCATCGAGGAACAAATAACCTTCGGCATCGAGATAGCCGCGATCTTTGGTCGGGAACCAGCCATCCGCATCAAGCTGACTGCCTTGCTGCAAATATTCGCCAGAGACTTGTGGGCCGCGCACGAAAACCAGACCAGCTTCTTCAGCGCCCAGCACCTTGCCGCTATCGTCGCGAATTTCGAGTTCAACTGCGCCGGGTTTGCCGACTGAGCCGAGACGACGACGAATCGCAGGATCGTTGCTCAATGCCGCAGCGCGATGATCATCCGGACCAAGCACGGCAATCGTCGAGCTGGTTTCAGTCAAGCCATAAGCATTGGTGAAATCAACATGTGGCAACAAGGCCATCGCTTTTTGAATCGTGCTCAGCGGCATCTTGCCGCCGCCATAAGCGAGAGCGCGCAATGCTGGAAGATTCGCGTCTTCGCTGATTTCTGTCAGATGCTCAACAATGCGTTGAATCATCGTCGGCACAAGAAAAGCATTGCTGACCTTATGTTCGCGGCAAGCCGCGAGCCAGGCCTTGGCTTCAAAACCTTCAAGCTGAACCATGCGACGGCAAGCGTAGGTCGAGGACAACACCGCTGAAATACCTGCGATGTGATACGGCGGAACAGTAACGATGATGCCGTCATCTTCTTCGGCCGATGCAAACTCCACCGTGCCAACGATATAACTCATCAGGTTTTCGTGACGGAGAATCGCGGCTTTTGGTTTACCCGTCGTGCCGCTGGTGAACAGCTGCACGGCAACAGCGCGAGGATCATCGCCAATCTCTGGCAACGCAGCATCCGTTGCAGGCAGCGACAAGAACGCATCGCGATCCACAATCTGCACGCCTTCACGTGGCTCCAACAACTTGGCGTAATCCGGCGTAGTGATCAGATAAGCCGGAGCAACGCGCTCAATCAGTTCATTGAGTTCTGGCTTAGTCAGGCGATAGTTGAGCGGCACATAAGGCACGCCTGCAAACGCAGCAGCGAAAATCGCAATCGGCGCAGCGGGACTGGTGACATCAAGCAGCGCGACGTATTGCGCGTTGCTTGCTTTGATCGCAGCAGCGGCGCGATACGCAGCCTCGCGCAGTTCAGCATAGGTGTAACGGCTGTCGCCGCACGCCACGGCAACGCGGTCGCCGAAGGCCTCGGCCGCCATGTCGAGGATGGTCGCGATATTCATTGTTGAAGCCTAAATTAGTCGGACGAAGGCAGCTGTTTGGCTTGCTTGATTTCAAGCGCCACGCCATCGAGTGACAAGGTGCCCTTGCCGCCCTTGGTGCAGAGCATTTCCAGCGACTCATCTGCATTCACATAACGCTTGCCGATCAGGACTTCGCCTGCATCGCCTGCAGCCAGTGCTACGCCTTCTGGTGCAGCGGCGGTGCCGCCGACCATCGCTACGCCGCCGCAGCCGAGTTCAAACTCGCCTGCCGGTGCTTTAACGATCATGACCTGTGCGTCGCTTACAGCGCTCTTGAATCGTGAGCCTGCTTTCAGTGCTGTCTTTGCCATCTTAAATCTCTCCAAAAACTCTTTTACACAAATAGGTAGAACTAGCGAGCAGCCGGAACCGTTCGCGCCCAAGCGGCGAGTCGATCAAACAACTCAATACGCGAGGGAAACAGAAAATGACTATGTCCCGTATCGGGAATCACATGAAGTGTGACATCCCGGCTGGCTGGAAAACTAGCGGGGATCTCGTGCGTAGGGCCCACCATGTCAAATTCGCCGATTCCGAGGAAGACTGGCGAGGCAATTTGTCTTGCCTCTGGTAGCACATTGCCCGGAACCATCGACAAAAACGCGCACATCGGCAGCAATGCATCCACAACCTGTTTAAGCGCTACGGCACCACGCGGATCTGCGTTCTTGCCTGCGAAGATGCCGCCGGACTGCCCGGTTGGTTTGATGACCGGATACGGCAACACAAACATGCCGCGTGCAAACGTTGCCAGCTCGGCGCGTACCGCTGCGACATCTGACGCCAACTCACGCACCTTCGGCGATACATATTCCGGCAGACCGCGCGTTGAAAATCCGAGCAGAGCAATTGCGGTGTGCTGACGATATTGCGCTTGCTGTAGCAGCGTCATCATCGCGCCCATCGAATGGCCAATGCCAATCGTGCGCAGGTTTTGCAGCGCAGGCAGTGAAGGCGACAGCGAGCCCGCACGCAGCTTGCTCACAATCTGTTCGGTCGCGTGTGCATTCGCTTTGGCGACCACTTCTGCCGTTACCGCATAACCATCAACAGGACGACTGCTTTCACCAATACCGAGGTGATCAATTAGGATCACCACGAAACCGCGCGCGACCATTTGCTTGGCAAAGCTAAACGTTTCGTCGTTCTCAACCGCGAGATCGAAGTAACGACGCGTCATGCCACCACCCGGCAACGACACAAACGCCGTCACCGGCACATCACGATCCAAATCATTCGGAGCCCAGACTTCAGCGGCGATATGCAGCGCACCCTCGCCCGGAAGCTGAACGCCCGAGTCGACATGAAGCTTGATCGTGATGGACTCCATGCGCTCGGGATTCTGAAACTTAAACTTTCGCGAGAATTGCGCCAGCCATGCCGGATGAGACCAGCACGTTGTTCACAGTGTTCTTCGTAACTTGGTTCACCGAGGTGCCGCGAATCTGACGCACGCCTTCAGCCATGCTGTTCATACCGTGGATGTACGCTTCGCCAGCGAGGCCGCCGTGCGTGTTGGTTGGCGTAGCGCCATCGATTGCCATGCCACCAGACTTCACAAACGCTGCGCCTTCACCCGGCTTGCAGAAGCCAAAGGCTTCGAGCTGCAACAGAACGTGCGGGCTGAATGCGTCGTACAACATCGCGGCCTGCATGTCCTTAGGGCCGAGGCCGGTCATTTCATACAAACGCTTGGAAGTGCCCTGCGCTTCTGGCATCACGGTCATGTCGTCGTGATGGAAGTTGGCGATGACTTCAACGTTGAACGGAATCGATTGGCATGCGCCGAGAATTTGCACTGGCGGCTGTTTGAGATCGCGTGCACGTTCGAGGCTGGTGACGAGGAATGCAACGCCACCGTCGCTCTCCTGACAGCAGTCGAGCAAACGCAGAACAGGTTCCATAATCCACTTGGAGTTCTGGTGATCTTCAACCGTAATGGGTTTTTGATAGAACCAAGCTTTCGGGTTGGTGGCGGCGTACTTGCGCTGCTGCACGCAGACGTGTGCGAGGTCAGCGTTGGTGAGGCCGTACTTCCACATATAGCGCTGCGCCTGCAGCGCGCCCCAGCTGGCTGGCGTCATTGCGCCGAAAGGAATATTCCACAGCAGCGTGCCGGTGCCGTGGCCGCCGGAGTAGCCCGCCGTGTTGTTCGGATTCTGGCCGAAGCGATACTGCGAGCGCTCGTTCATCGCACGCCAGATCAGCACGTTCTTGCAGACGCCAGCATTCACCAATGCCATTGCCTGGAAGATCGTTGCAGCAGCGGCTGCACCACCACCCGGAATACGTGCGGTGTAAGCGAGGTCTTTAACACCAAGGCAACGTGCGAGCGTTATTTCGTCGCTGTTGTCGATGGTGAAGGTGATCATGCCGTCGATGTCACGCGGATCGACGCCTGCATCCTGACAAGCTGCGAGTGAGCACTCAGCAGCCAGCTGCAATTCCGTGCGACCGGATTCTTTGGAAAATTCTGTAGCGCCGATGCCAGCAATGGCGGCTTCTTTAAATGTACGGGCCATGTTGGTCTCTTATTTCGTGCGCGGTTTAAAAACCGGCACCTTGTGATTGCCCATCGTCGCTTCAAACAGCACTTCGACTTCCA
>JAZKEM010000225.1:0-16795 GCA_040387055.1 Pseudomonadota bacterium
GGTGGAACGGGATGCATCTTACGGACAAATTCTGAACGATCTATGAATCAGATCACCGATCTGAAAATCATTATTTAGATATGCCTGAAACCTGCTTGTGACAGCCCAAGCATTAAGACGCTTTGCGTAGCTGCCCGGTCTTTTTGAGGTGTACAAGCAACAGCGACACGGCAGCAGGCGTGATGCCTTGAATGCGCGAAGCCTGAGCCACGGTTTGTGGGCGATGCTGAACGAGCTTAACGCGCACTTCGTTGGACAGACCCGTCACAGCGGCGTAATCCAAATCCAAAGGCAGTGGTGCATCTTCGTGGCGACGGCTGCGTTCGATATCAAGTTGCTGGCGATCAATGTAGCCCGCGTACTTGGTTTGAATTTCGACTTGCTCTGCCACTTCAGGGTCAATGCCTTCAGCGCCCATGCCCAAGCGTGCGAGCGTGGCGTAATCGCCTTGTGGACGACGCAGCAATTCCAAAGCCGAGAAGCCGCTGCTTACTGCAGCAGGGCCAAACACTTCGACAATTTCTGGTGTGCTGAGCTGCGCGGGTTTGAGCCAGAGCTGATCAAGACGCGTGCGCTCTTGTTCAATCGCTTCCGACTTCTGCGTGAAGTGCTGCCAGCGCGCGTCATCAACCAAACCCATCTTGCGACCGAGTGCGGTGAGGCGCAGATCCGCATTGTCTTCACGCAGCAACAAGCGATGCTCGGCGCGTGAGGTGAACATGCGATACGGCTCGGTGGTGCCACGCGTGATGAGGTCATCAACGAGCACGCCGATGTAGGCCTCGTGACGCTGCGGCGTCCATGGCGCTTCGTTCTTTACTTGCAAGCCTGCGTTAATGCCTGCGAGCAAACCTTGCGCCGCCGCTTCTTCGTAACCGGTGGTGCCGTTGATCTGGCCAGCGAGATACAAACCTTTGATGTG
This sequence comes from Pseudomonadota bacterium, assembly GCA_040387055.1. Taxonomy (GTDB): domain Bacteria; phylum Pseudomonadota; class Gammaproteobacteria; order Nevskiales; family Nevskiaceae; genus Stenotrophobium. The sequence continues at coordinate 923 of JAZKEM010000225.1, forward strand.
TTTGCTCTCAAGCGAGTTCTGCAAATCACGCGGATCGAAGTAATCATATTCAATCGCGTAGCCCGGACGCACGATGCGTGTGTTCTCAAGGCCTTTGATCGAACGCACGAAGCGCTCTTGAATGTCATACGGCAGCGAAGTCGAAATGCCGTTCGGATAAATTTCTGTCGTGCTCAGGCCTTCTGGCTCCAGAAAAATCTGGTGCGAGAGCTTGTCGGAGAAGCGATTGACCTTGTCTTCCACCGACGGGCAGTAACGCGGGCCGACGCCTTCAATCACGCCGTTGAACATTGGCGAGCGATCAAAGCCGCTGCGAATGATCTCGTGTGTTTCTTCGTTGGTGTGCGTGATGTGGCAGTTGATCTGGCGCGGATGCTGATCGCGCGAGCCCATGAAAGAGAACACTGGCGTCGGTGTGTCGCCTGGCTGCGGGGTCAGCACATCCCAATTAATCGTGCGGCCATCAAGGCGCGGCGGCGTGCCGGTTTTGAGGCGACCGATGCGGGGCAGTGCTTCGCGTAATCGCACTGACAGTGCATTGCTTGGCGCATCGCCAGCGCGGCCACCAGGCATATTCTCCATGCCGATATGAATGCGACCCGCGAGGAAGGTGCCAACCGTCAGCACAACCGCAGGCGCGTAAAACTTCAGGCCCATCTGTGTGATGACGCCGGTGATGCGTTCGCCTTCCAGAATTAGATCGTCGACCGGTTGCTGGAACAACGTCAGATTCGGCGTGTTTTCGAGTTCGTGACGCACAAAGGCTTTGTATAAAGCGCGATCCGCTTGCGCGCGGGTGGCACGAACGGCGGGGCCTTTGCTGGCGTTCAGCATGCGGAACTGGATGCCGGCGTGGTCTGCACCGCGCGCCATCAAGCCGCCGAGGGCGTCGACTTCTTTAACGAGGTGACCTTTGCCAATGCCGCCAATAGCGGGGTTGCAAGACATCTGACCCAGCGTTTCGATGTTGTGCGTCAGCAGTAGCGTGCGCAGACCCATTCGGGCAGGCGCGAGCGCGGTTTCGGTGCCGGCATGGCCGCCGCCAACCACAATCACATCAAACTGGTGCATGTCATTACTCATAAGGCCGCGGATTTTACGCTGATCTGAGTAAAAAGTGATCAATGGCATCGCTTTTGCTCTGGGGAGTGCTAATTTGCGCGCACAAAAATATAAGGAGGAACCATGACGGATTGGGCGCAGCGGTTTTCGGAGTATTTCATTCGCCAGTTGGCGGCTCAGGGCTATAGCCCCGAGCAGATCGCCCAATGGGCGTGGAAACCGTACCGATTAAGCGAGCTACGTATCACCGGTGCAGACCGTGATCAGGACTATTCAAAGCTCGAACTGAGTCCTGCCGATGTCCGCAAAGTACTCATGCGTTCAGCGGTGTCGAGCGTGGCGGCGAATCAGGATTTTTATCATCAACAGAAAATCGTCCTGATCATGATGCCCGGCTTTACTCACGAAACGCTGAAGAATCTTTCGTGGCACGAACAGATTGAACGTAAGGATTCGCCGCATCACATCGTCATGCTCAAACCTGGCGCCAAAGGTGAGGCGCCGCAGGAACAGGAATACAGCAAGGGCGATGGCCTCAAGCTGCTTTATGTGAAGTACCCGCGCTCCAACGCCGCGTCGCGTCATATCAATGAGCCGATCTTCGAGATGCTGCACAACAGTCCAAGCTTGCGGGCTTGGGTGGCAGAAGGGCGCAAGCTGTTTTTTATCGGCTACTCCTATGGCTCGCCGCTGGCGCTGGAATTGTTGGCGGATTTGCATGCGGGACGCTTCGCCGACAGTTTCATTCTCAAGAACACACAGGCATTTCTTGGACTCTGCGGCGATATCGGTGGTTCGTATCTGGCTGACGATCTGCTCAAGCCCAACGCGCAGCTGTTTAATATTCAAAAGCTGATCGATTTCTGTCGCCGCCATCCGCTGATTGGAAAACTCGCAGGCCTGGGAACAGAACAATTGCTCTCCGATATGGCCGATGGCATGCGCTCACTCGGACACGAAGAGCGGCAGGCACGCATGCAAGACTACGCGCCCAAGCTGCCACCTCAGCTCAAATACTTTTCGATCGGCGCGGTATTGCCACTGAAGGATTACAAGCGGCATTGGTGGCAGTTCAATCTTGATGACTACACCATGTATCGACAGGCGTTGGTGTCAGAGCCGATATCGGTCTACAACGATGGACAAGTAGTGCTCAGTGATAACTTGGTTCCGGCTGCTGCGCAGCTTGCGCCGAAGAACAGTATTCACCTCGGCGCGGTACGCACGCATCATTGGGGTGTGAGCTACAAAACTTTTAATCTTGGCAACAATAAATTTCCGCGGCTGGAGTTTTATCGCGCATTGATAAGGACAGTCATAGAAGCGACTGAGCAGCGGACTTAGAATGTTTGGCTTGTGGCAATAATTAATTACAGGGTGGTTTATGGCGGGTAGCAGTTTGTTGGCATTGATCGACGATATCGCTTCGATACTCGACGACGTTTCTGTGATGACCAAAGTCGCAGCTAAAAAAACTGCGGGCGTTCTCGGCGATGATCTCGCGCTGAATGCGCAGCAGGTTTCCGGTGTGAATGCAGATCGCGAACTGCCAGTGGTTTGGGCAGTGGCCAAAGGTTCGGCGATCAATAAGCTGATTCTGGTGCCCGCAGCGTTAGCGATCAGCGCGTTTATTCCTTGGGCGATTATTCCGCTGCTGATGCTGGGTGGTGCGTATCTATGTTTTGAGGGCGTCGAAAAGCTTGCGCATAAATTTCTGCATCACGCAGAAGATGATCAAGCGCAGCGCGATGCGCATCTCAAGGCGATTGCCGATGCCAGCGTCGATATCGTTGCGTTTGAAAAAGACAAAGTGAAAGGTGCAGTGCGTACGGACTTTGTGTTGTCTGCAGAAATCATCGTGATCGCGCTCGGTACGGTTGCTGGCGCAACTTTCGAAAAACAACTTGCCGTGCTTTCGCTGATTTCAGCGGTGATGACGGTCGGCGTATATGGCTTGGTTGCTGGCATCGTCAAACTCGATGACGTCGGCCTCTATTTCAGCCGCAAAGCTAGTGCCGTGGCGAAATTGATTGGCCGTGGTTTGTTGGCGTTTGCACCGATGCTGATGAAGACCTTATCGGTTGTCGGCACTGCTGCGATGTTTATGGTCGGCGGTAGCATCCTTGTTCACGGCTTGCCGATTGTGCATCACGCGATTGTTGCGATCGCCGCTTCGATTGCTGACGTCAATGTGTTGATGCAGGCGATTGCAGGCACTGTGTTGGAAGCTGTGTTTGGCGTTATCGCGGGTGCGGTGGTGTTGGCTGCGGTGATGGCAATAAAACGACTGCGCGGATAGTGCGGTCCTTGAACTACAGCAGTGTCGCGCCTTCCAGTTTTAGCAAGGCGGTTTTGCGTTCAAGCCCGCCGGCATAGCCAGTGAGAGAACCATCGCCGCCGAGTACGCGGTGACAAGGCACGATGACACTCACTGGGTTGCGGCCAACCGCTGCGCCGACTGCACGCACGGCGGCAGGTTTCCCGATGAGCTTACTGAGCTGTCCGTAGCTTGTGGTTTCACCACTGCGAATTTTCAGCAGCGCTTGCCACACCGATTGCTGGAACTCCGTACCGCCTTGCAGATCAAGCGGCAAATCAAACGCTGTGCGCTTGCCCGCGAAATATTCACGCAGTTGTTTCACGGCCTTGATCAGCGCGGGGTGATCATCCTGCTGCGGCCATTCCTGCGTTTCTGGCAGATGACGCTGGCCATCAAACCAAACGCCAGCCAAGCCTTTGTGTGTCGCTGCAACGATGATGGCGCCGAGCGGGCTGTCGTAGCGAGTTTGAACAATCGAGGGATCAAATTTCATGACGGTTCCTTCTTGGTGGCGCTGAGTCCATTCCATGCGCGAATGACGGCGTAACTGCGCCAGGGTTTCCAGATTTGTGATGCGGCTTCGGCTGCGCGTGTTGGATTTTTTTCTTCCTTCACGTTGAGTGCTTTGTGGAGTGCGATGTCGCCTGCGGGGAATGCATCAGGCCAACGCAGTGCGCGCATCGCGATGTATTGCGCAGTCCAGTCACCAATGCCTGGCAGTTCTTTCAGTGCGGAGATGGTTTCTTGCACATCGACACCGCTGTGTAGGGCGATGCGTTTTTCTGCGACGGCGCGTGCAATCCCGACAATGGCGGCTTGTCTTTGTTTAACGATGCCGAGTTGGCCTAGCGCGTCGCCTTCGGCTTGTGCCAATACTGCGGGAGCCGGGAACAAGCGTGTCAATTGCGGGTAAGGCGTTTCAATCGGCTCGCCAAACTTGTCGACAATGCGCTGTGCCAATGTGCGTGCGGCGGCAACGGTGATTTGCTGGCCGAGCACGGCACGAACGGCGAGTTCATAACCATCCATCGTGCCCGGCACACGCAAGCCATCACCATCAGGAAAGCTGTCGTGTAACACGGCGTTGATGGTTTGTGGATTGGCATCCAGATCCAGCGCTGCGCGCAATTTCATGATGACGGTCGGCAGCCCGCTGCGCAGCGAATCGCTGACGCGCAGCAGGACTTGATGTTGCGCTGGGTCAAAGCTGGCCATCAGCCAGCCGCTCGAAATCTTGCCACCAGATTCCAGTCGTAATGTACGGCCCACACGCAAATCGTCCGCCGCGCTGGATGCAAACTCCACATCGTGAATCCGTCGCGTCTGCAAAAAGCTCAGCATTGCACTGACGTCATACGGTGGTCGATAGCCAAGACGCACCAAGGTGCCGCCGTCGCTCTTGTCGTTCGCGCCATCGCGGCGGAGTTGTGTCGGATTCAATTTGTAATGCTGCACAAACGCCGCGTTGAAGCGACGCACACTGGAATAACCACTAATGAGGGCGATCTGTGTGATGGGCAGATTGGTGTCGGCCAATAATTGTTTGGCCGTGAGCAGTCGACGCGTTTGCAGATACTGCATCGGCGTCACGCCGAACTGCGCTTCGAAAATTCTGCGCACATGACGATCGCTTACGCCAAGTTTCTCAGCGAGCTTTTGAATGGAAGGCGCAGCCTCATCCCAATTCTGTGGCTCGTCCAATAAACGTGCGGCCTGTTGCGCCAGAATTGTGCTGGCGTCTTGTGTCGACCAGATCAGCGCATTCGGTGCTAGCTCAGGGCGGCAACGCAGGCATGGGCGAAACCCTGCGCTCTCCGCCTGCGCCGCGTGAACATAGAAACGACAGTTCTCAAGCTTAGGCGTGCGGACCTTGCAGACCGGGCGACAGTAGATGCCAGTGGAGGTCACGCCAATGAAAAAGCAGCCGTCGAAACGTGCATCCCGCGCCTTGAGAGCGAGGTAATAAGTATCGGCTTGCGGTGTCTGCGTATCGAGTGACATGGCCTGCATGATACGCAGGCTAGGGACTATGGCTAGCCGTTTTCGGACACGTGCTTTGGCCGTTCGTAGGCTGGGTTGGTTTCATCAACCCAGCATGTTTGCTCGTTGAATGGATGCTGGGTTTTGCTGCGCTTCAACCCAGCCTACGGACTTCTTCAAACGGGTACTCCTGAAGAAGTCCGTCCTTTCCATGAGCCCTATAGAGGATTTGAGGGTTCAATTCCTTCTGTACGGGGATTAGTTCAGCAACCGCTTTCGTGAAGGCGCGCCCATTGTTCGCGAAGTCGCGGCAGAACCACTCACCTTCTTTGTATCCATTCGCGGCCAGTTCAATGGTGAGCGTGAGGCCATGTTTTTTACAGCTTGATAACTTGTCGGTATCTGGCCATTTTTGAGGGCCATTGAAATGTTTGCAGAAGGCGCAGTCCAAGCCGACGCTGTCAAAACGGGCTGTGTAGCTGAATGGGTCTCTAACGGCCATGCTTGTTGCCAACGTGGGTTAAAACGCAATCTTCCCCGTAAGAATGTCCTTGTACATCACAAAGTCCCCAGCGAAGCTGTAGAACGGATGTTTAAAGGTGGCGGGACGGTTGTGTTCAAAGTAGAAATGACCAACCCAAGCAAAGCCGTAGCCGACAACAGGCAGTAGCCAGAGTGCACTCCAGCTTGCGGTGAAAACCGCGTAAAGTGCCGTCAGAATGACCAGCGTGGTGCCGACAAAGTGCAGGCGGCGGCAGGTGCGGTTGGCGTGTTCTTCGAGGTAGTAGGGGTAGAAATCGGAGAAGCTGTTGAAGGTCTTTGTGGCTGCGGCGGTCATGACGGGCTCCGGCTGGCTGATGGACTCATTATAGGAGTCGATTGCCGTCTTGATGGCAGCAAATCTGGCTCTCTACCTGGTTGTTTTAAAAACAGTTTAAATAAAATATTAATTAATAATAAAAAACAAAGCGCATGCCGATAAAAATCAAAGTGGGGGACCGGCTTTTGAAGGCCAAGAAAAACACCAAGATTGCGATGGTGTTGCCCGCACTCGGCTGGCGCGAGTGGGTGTCTTTGCCGGGGCTTGGTATTCCTCAGATCAAAGCCAAGGTTGATACCGGTGCGCGGACTTCGGCGATCCATGCGGTTCGTATTGAACGGCCATCGCCCAAGCGTGTGCGTTTTGCGGTGCGGCCGCTGCAAAAATCGACAGAAGAAATCTGGTGTGAGGCGGAGTTGATTGATGAGCGCTGGGTGTCGGATTCCGGTGGGCATCGTGAACTGCGTCCGGTGATTCGCACGCCGCTGGTTCTTGGTCCACATCGCTGGCAAATCGAAGTAACACTGACCGCACGTGACAATATGCTTTTTCGTATGCTGCTTGGACGCACAGCATTGGAGAATCGCTATGTTGTGGACCCTGCGGCGTCCTTCTTGATGGGTAAGCGCAAATGAAAATCGCGATGCTCTCGCGCAATAAAAATCTGTACTCGACTCGACGTCTGATTGAGGCCGCCGAGGCGCGCGGCCATCAAGTGCAGACCATTGATGTGCTGCGCTGCTATATGAACATTGCGCCGCATGATCCTCAGGTGCATTACCGCGGCAAGCGGCTGCCGACGTTTGATGCGGTGATTCCGCGCATCGGCGCTTCGGTCACGTTTTACGGTACGGCCGTTGTTCGCCAGTTTGAAATGATGGGTGTTTATTCGCTCAATGAATCTGTTGCGATTTCCCGATCACGCGACAAGCTGCGTGCGCTGCAGTTGTTGGCGCGCAAAGGCGTGGGTTTGCCAGTGACGGGTTTTGCACATTCACCAGATGACACGCGAGATTTGATCAACCTCGTCGGCGGTGCGCCGATGGTGGTCAAACTCACGGAAGGCACGCAAGGCGTTGGCGTGGTGCTTTGCGAAACCGACAAGGCGGCGGAGTCGGTGATTGAGGCTTTCCGAAATCTCGATGCTTACTTTCTGGTGCAACAATTTATTGAAGAAGCGCGCGGTAGCGATCTGCGTTGCTTCGTGATTGGCGGCAAAGTGGTGGCGGCGATGAAGCGTCAGGCAAAGCCCGGCGAGTTCCGCTCCAACTTACATCGCGGCGGCACGGCTACTGAAGTAGAACTCACGGCCAAAGAACGTAGCACTGCCATCCGCGCCGCAAAAATCATGGGCCTCAATGTCGCGGGTGTCGATTTGCTGCGCACCGACAAAGGCCCTCAGGTGTTGGAGGTGAACTCCTCGCCGGGTCTGGAAGGTATTGAAGCTGCCAGTGGCATCGATATTGCTGACCAGATTATTGAGTTTATTGAGAACAATGCGGCGCCGGGGAAGACCCAAACAAAAGGGAAAGGGTGAGGCGTCGCGCTTCGCGAGCACTGCTCGCGGCGACGCCGAACGCCCGGCCACGGATGGCCGGGCAGGGCTCTAATATAGAAGTGAAGTTGCGCCAAGGATGGCAAGCGTGGAATCACCAACGAGAGCAATAGTGGACCAGCCGTTCGAAATCGCAGGCCAACGCATCGCCCCCGGCGAAAGCCGCATCGTTCATATCCCTGTCGCTAACACCTACACCAACACCCCGGTGACTTTGCCGGTGCGTGTTGTGCGTGGGAAAAAGCCGGGGCCGGTGATGTTTGTCAGCGCGGCTTTGCATGGCGACGAAATCATTGGCGTCGAAATCATTCGCCGTTTGCTGCGTCTCCGCGAGCTGCGTGAACGCGATGAATTGTGCGGCACGATCTTGGCGGTGCCAGTGGTGAATGTGCCCGCGTTTCTGCAGCAATCGCGTTATCTGCCGGATCGGCGCGATCTCAATCGCAGCTTCCCCGGCAGTGAAACCGGTTCATTGGCGGCTCGGCTCGCCAACCTGTTTTTAAAAGAGGTCGTCGGCAAAAGTGCTTTCGGCATCGATTTGCACACTGGGGCTATTCATCGCCCCAACTTGCCGCAGATTCGTGCGGATTTGAGTAATCCAGAGACGTTGCGTCTGGCCCATGTTTTCGGCGTGCCACTGATGCTGAATTCCACGCCCACCCGCGGCACGCTGCGTGAGCACACGACGAAGAAGGGCATCCCTGTCCTCTTATATGAGTCCAGCGAGGCGCTGCGGTTTGATGAGCAGTGCATTCGCATCGGTGTGCAGGGCGTCATGAATGTGATGGCGGAACTCGGCATGGTCTCGCGCGCCAGCACGGAGCCTTCGCGAACCGTAGCTTCTGTTGTGGCTCGCTCCAGTGCTTGGGTGCGGTCGCCAGCCAGCGGCATTCTGCGCGCTCAGACGAAGTTGGGTGAGCTGGTGCGTGTGGGGCAGGTGCTGGGCGTGGTTGGCGAACCTTTCGGGGAAGTGGAGACGCCGGTCGTTAGCGGAGCTGACGGTATTGTCATCGGCCGCCTCAAACTGCCATTGGTCAACGAAGGTGATGCGCTGTTCCATGTCGCAAGGTTCGAAGACCCTGAGGCAGCCGCTCAAGCCGTGCGTTTGTTACGAGCGGAGATCAGCATGTGGGAAGTCGAAGAGCCCCCCATAGTCTGAGATAACGCGGCCCAAATGAGAGTGACTCGCAAATAGCGCCCGAAAAATCGAGTTGCATGCGCAGATTAGGCGCGCGTCAAGGGTGTAAACATAATTAAACGGATAGCTGACTAGCGCTCTGATTCGTTAAACTATGCTAATCACTTTGAAGGAGATGTTCCCGTGGGGGACACGCTAAACCTCTTTAGCCTCGCGTTCTACGTCATCTGCGTTTTTGGTATCTGCGGATTGATGATTGGGATGTCGTGGTTGCTTGGCGGCCGTGCTAGAGGCCGCGCCAAAGAAGAACCCTTTGAATCCGGCGTCGTTGGCGTGGGTAGTGCGCGCATGCGCATGTCCGCCAAGTTTTATCTGGTCGCCATGTTTTTTGTAATTTTCGATGCCGAAGCGCTGTTTCTCTACGCTTGGGCCGTCTCGGTAAAAGAAGCGGGCTGGGCCGGCTTTGCTGAGGCAGTCATCTTTATCACGATCTTGCTTGCTGGCTTGGTCTATCTCTGGCGCATTGGTGCGCTTGAGTGGGCGCCAGATTCGCGCAAGCGTCTGAAGCAGCAGCAGTCCGAGACGAAGTAATCCTATGGAATACACCCTTACCCGCATCGACACCGATGGCCCGCGCTACCCGCAGGAACAGCGCGAGCCGGTGCGTGACCCGATGGAAGACCAGATGCATCGCAGCATCTTCCTCGGCAAGCTTGAAGACATGTTGAAAGGCACCGTTAATTGGGGCCGCAAGAACTCGATCTGGCCGTACAACTTCGGCCTGTCCTGCTGCTACGTCGAAATGGCGACAGCATTTACGCCGACGCACGATCTCGCGCGCTTCGGCTCAGAAGTGATTCGCGCTTCACCACGTCAGGCTGATGTGATTGTGATCGCCGGTACCTGCTTCCAGAAAATGGCGCCAGTCGTGCAGCGCTTGTACGAGCAGATGCTGGAACCCAAGTGGGTGATCAGCATGGGCTCATGCGCCAACTCGGGCGGCATGTACGACATTTATTCGGTGGTGCAGGGCGTTGATAAATTCCTGCCGGTCGATGTTTACATCCCCGGCTGCCCACCACGCCCTGAAGCGTTTTTGCAGGGCTTGATGTTGTTGCAGGATGCAATTGGTAAAGAACGCCGCCCGCTTTCGTGGGTGGTGGGTGATCAAGGCGTCTATAAGGCCAATATGCCGTCTCAGCGCGATAAGCATCGCGAAGAGCGCATGGCAGTGACCAAACTTCGGACGCCGGATTCCGTATGACCGCAGACGGCAACGCACCCCACGCTGACAAGGGCACCCCGCACGAAATCGTGCGCGAGCTGTTTTCCCGTTTCGGCGAAAGTCCATTTGTATTGCAGAACACCGTTGATCGCGTGCCGACTCTCTGGGTCGATCAGTCACGTCTTGGCGAAGTGCTGCGTTATCTGAAGAACACCATCGCGCGTCCGTTCAAGATGCTCTACGACCTCACGGCCGTGGACGAGCGTCTGCGCAAGAATCGTTTTGGTTTGCCGCCAGCTGATTTCACCGTCGTTTATCAGTTGCTGTCGATTGAGCGCAACGCAGACATCCGTCTGAAAGTCGCGCTGACCGGCGATTACCCATCGCTGCCCAGCATCGTTGGCATTTATCAGAATGCCAATTGGTATGAGCGCGAAGTCTGGGATCTGTTCGGCATCACCTTTAATGGTCACCCGAACCTGCAACGCATCATGCTGCCGCGCACTTGGCAGGGCCATCCACTGCGCAAGGAATATCCGGCGCGTGCGACTGAGTTTGATCCGTTTGCGTTGACTGTCGCCAAGCAGGACTTGGAACAGGAAGCGCTGCGTTTCAACCCGGAAGAATGGGGCATGAAGCGCGGCACCGCCGAAGAGGACTTCATGTTCCTCAACCTCGGCCCCAACCATCCTTCGGCTCACGGCGCGTTCCGCCTCGTGTTGCAGCTCGATGGTGAAGAGATCGTCGACTGCGTTCCCGACATCGGCTACCACCATCGTGGCGCCGAGAAGATGGGCGAGCGTCAGAGCTGGCACACCTATATTCCGTACACCGACCGCATCGATTATCTCGGCGGCGTGATGAACAACCTGCCGTATATTCTGGCAGTGGAAAAACTCGCAGGCATCGAAGTTCCGGATCGCGTCAAAACCATCCGCATCATGCTGTGCGAATTCTTCCGTATCACTTCACACCTTCTGTATTACGGCACTTACTGTCAGGACGTTGGCGCGATGTCGCCGGTGTTCTTCATGTTCGTTGACCGTCAGAAAGCGTATGACGTGATTGAAGCCATCACCGGCTTCCGCATGCATCCGGCATGGTTCCGCATCGGCGGCGTTGCACACGATCTGCCGCAGGGCTGGGATCGTCTGGTGCGCGACTTCGTTGAATATCTGCCGAAGCGTCTCGACGAGTACCAGAAGGCTGCACTCGAAAACAGCATTCTGAAAATGCGTTCGCGTGGCGTTGCCAAGTACAACACCGCAGATGCCATGGAATGGGGCGTTACCGGTCCTGGCCTGCGTGCCACCGGCAGCGACTTCGATCTGCGTAAAGCGCGTCCGTACTCGGGCTACGAGAATTTTGATTTTGAAGTGCCGACCGCAACCGGCGGCGACGTTTACGACCGTTGCGTCGTTCGCGTTGAAGAAATGCGCCAGAGCATTCGCATCATCAAGCAGTGCCTTGAGAACATGCCGGCCGGTCCGTACAAGGCAGATCATCCGTTGACCTGCCCACCGCCTAAAGAACGCACGCTGCAAGATATTGAAACGCTGATCACGCACTTCCTCGGCGTGTCGTGGGGCCCGGTGATGCCGGCTGGCGAATCGAGCCAGATGATTGAAGCCACTAAAGGCATCAACAGCTATCACCTGATTAGCGATGGCAGCACGATGAGCTACCGCACGCACATCCGCACGCCGTCGTTCGCGCATCTCCAGCAAATTCCGTCGGTAATTAAGGGCGCCATGATTCCGGACCTTATTGCCTACATCGCTTCTATTGACTTCGTGATGGCCGATGTCGACCGCTAACTCAACCACCACCGTGAAGCTCTCTGATCTGCCAAAGGCACAGCCTTTTGCGTTGACGGAAACCGAACGCCACGAAATCGAGCACGAGCTCGGGCACTATCCTGATGGCCGCGCAGCAAGCATTGGCGCGCTGAAGATCGTGCAGCAACATCGCGGCTGGGTGCCGGATGAAGCGATTGCACCGATTGCTCAAATGATCGGCATCTCCGCTGCTGAGCTTGAAGGCGTTGCGACCTTCTACAGCCTGATCTATCGCCGTCCGGTTGGACGTCATGTGATCAAGGTTTGCGACAGCATTTCCTGCTATCTCACCGGCTACGAAGAAATTAAAACGTCGCTTGAGAAAAATATCGGCGTTGGCATGGGCCAGACTACGGCGGACAACCGCTTCACGCTGTTGCCGATCTGTTGCCTTGGCGCTTGCGACAAGGGTCCGACACTCATGATCGACGATGACCTGCATGGTGACCTGACACCACAAGGCATTGCCCAGCTCTTGGAGAAGTACGCATGAGCTTGGAACAAGACCTTTTAGTGAAGCCGCTGACGGCGCGCATCAATGTCGCGCAGCCGCAGGATCTCAAAGCCTATGAAGCTAGCGGCGGCTACGCTGCGCTGCGCAAGGCGATCAAGGAACTCAAGCCGCAAGATGTGCAGTTCAAAGTTAAAGACGCCAACCTCCGCGGTCGCGGTGGTGCAGGTTTCCCTACCGGCGTTAAGTGGTCGTTGATTCCAATGGGTCCGGACTCGGGCGCCAAATACGTCGTCTGCAATGCCGACGAAATGGAACCGGGCACATTTAAAGATCGCCTGTTGATGGAAGGCGCGCCGCACCAGTTGGTTGAAGGCATGATCGTCACCGCGTTTGCGGTCGGCGCCTGCACTGGCTACATCTTCCTGCGTGGTGAATACGTTGTTGCAGCGGAGCGCTTGAACAAGGCACTCGCTGAAGCACGCGCTGCTGGTCTGCTCGGCAAAAATATTCTCGGCAGCGGTTGGGACTTCGACTGCTTCGTGCACACCGGTGCTGGCCGCTACATCTGCGGCGAAGAAACCGCACTGATCAATTCGCTGGAAGGTCGTCGCGCTAATCCGCGCGCCAAGCCGCCGTTCCCGCAGATCTCTGGTTTGTGGGGCCGTCCGACCGTCGTCAATAACGTTGAGTCGCTGTGCAACATTGCACCGATTCTGGTCAACGGTTCCGAGTGGTTCCGCGGTTTGTCGCAAGGCAAATCGAAAGATGGTGGCACCAAGCTTTATGGTGTTTCCGGTCGCGCCAAGCGCACCGGCGTTTATGAATTACCGATTGGCACCAGTGCTCGCGAGATTCTCGAAGATCACGGCGGTGGCATGAAAGATGGCTACAAGCTCAAGTGCTGGTTGCCAGGTGGCGCATCGACGGACTTCCTGATGCCTGAGCATCTGGATCTGGCGATGGACTTCGACACCATCGGCCAAGCCGGCTCACGTATGGGCACGGGTTTGCTGACGGTCGTTGATGACAAGCAGAACATGGTTTCTGTCGTGCGCAATCTTGAAGAATTCTTTGCACGCGAATCTTGCGGTTGGTGCACGCCGTGCCGCGATGGTCTGCCGTGGTCAGTGAAAATTCTGATGGCGCTGGAGCGTGGTCAGGGCCGTGCAGAAGATATCGCACAGCTTGAGCGTCTCACGCGTTATCTCGGTCCGGGCCGCACCTTCTGCGCGCACGCACCGGGTGCGATGGAACCGCTGCAATCGGCACTTAAGTTTTTCCGTTCAGAGTTCGAGGCCGGCGTGGCGAAGACGCCAGCGGTCGTGAACGCTGCCGCACAAACCGTTGCGGCATAACAGGTCAAGTCAATGGCGACGATACACGTAGACGGCAAGCAGTATGAGGTCAGCGGAGCAGACAATCTGCTTCAGGCCTGCCTGTCGCTGGGCCTCGATATTCCTTATTTCTGCTGGCACCCGGCGCTGGGTTCGGTTGGCGCTTGCCGCCAGTGCGCGGTGAAGCAATTCAAGGACGAGAACGACAAGATGGGCCGCATCGTCATGTCCTGCATGACGCCTGCTGCCAACGGCACTTACATCTCAATTGATGATGAAGAGTCCAAGCAGTTCCGTGGTGCGGTCGTTGAATTTTTGATGACCAACCATCCGCACGACTGCCCAGTCTGCGAAGAAGGTGGCCACTGCCATCTGCAAGACATGACGGTGATGACCGGTCATCACAGTCGCAGCTACAACTTCAGCAAGCGCACACACAACAATCAGGATCTCGGCCCCTTCATTGGTCACGAGATGAACCGCTGCATTTCCTGCTACCGCTGCGTCCGTTATTACAAGGACTACGCAGGCGGCACCGACCTCGGCGTGTTTGGTGCGGCCAGCAATGTGTATTTCGGCCGTGCTGAAGAAGGCACGTTGGAAAGCGAATTCTCCGGCAACCTCACCGAGGTTTGTCCGACCGGCGTGTTCACCGACAAGACCCACTCCGAGCGCTACAACCGTAAGTGGGACATGCAGTTTGCGCCGAGCATCTGCACCGGTTGTGCAGTCGGTTGCAACATCTCACCGGGCGAACGTTATGGCGAAATCCGCCGTATCGAAAATCGTTACAACGGTGAAGTGAACGGTTACTTCCTCTGCGATCGTGGTCGCTTTGGTTACGGTTACACCAATAACAAAGATCGCCCACGTCGTCCGCTGCTGCGTCATAGCGGTAAGCACATCCTGATTGAGAACGGCGAAGCGCTTGCGCAGTCCGGCAGCATGATCCGTAACGCCAAGAAGGTGCTCGGCATTGGTTCGCCGCGCGCTTCGGTGGAATCCAACTACGCGCTGCGTGAGTTGGTCGGTGCAGAAAACTTCTACAGCGGTATGTCGTCGCTGGAACACGATCTCACTGCAGCCGTCCTTAATGTATTGCGCAGCGGCGCGGTTGCTGCCGCGACGATTGAACAGATTGAGCAGGCTGACGCAGTTCTCGTGCTCGGCGAAGATGTGACCAGCACTGCAGCACGCGTTGCACTGGCGATTCGTCAGTCGGTACGCGGAAAAATGCAGGAACTCGGCGCCAAGAAGAACGTGCCGGATTGGCAAGTGATTGCGCTTGCTGACCTCGTGCAGAAGCAGAAGAACCCGCTGTTCATCATCAGCACCGACGTGACGCGTCTTGATGACGCTGCAGAAAAAACCTTGCAGGCTGCGCCGGAAGATATCGCGCGCCTCGGCTTTGCGATCGCTAACTTGTTGGATGGCGCAGCGCCGAAGGTTGATGGGCTGTCAGCTGCATCGCAGGCACTCGCTAAAGAAATCGCTGAAGTACTCGGCAAGGCACAGCGTCCGCTGATCGTCTCCGGTGTTGGTGCGCAATCGGCTGCTGTGATTGAAGCCGCTTCGAACATCGCGACTGCGCTCAAGAGCAAAGGCGCTGCAGTAAACATTTCACTCGCACTGTCAGAAGCCAACAGCCTCGGCGTGTCGATGATGGATGCCGGCAATATCGATGCCGCGTTCAAGCGTCTCAGCGCCGGCGAAGCCGACACGCTCGTCGTGCTGGAAAATGATTTGTACCGCCGTGCGCCGAAAGCGCAGGTTGATGCTGCACTGAAAGATCTGAAGAGCCTGATTGTTGTCGACCATCAAATGACGGCGACCGCTGAAAAGGCCAACATCGTGTTGCCCGCCGCCAGTGTGTTTGAAGGCGATGGCACTTTCGTCAGCATGGAAGGCCGCGCGCAGCGTCACTATCAAGTCTACGACTCAAGCTACTACAACAAGGACTTCGTCTCGACGGAAGCTTGGCGTTGGCTGTCGCAACTCAAGAACTCCGCATCGGCGGTGATTGTTGATGAGGTGATTGCTGCCGCTGCTGCTGCGTTGCCAGCCCTTGCCAAGATTACGGAAGCCGCGCCTAGCGCCAAGTTCCGCGTCAACGGCATGAAGATGGCACGCGAACCGCATCGTTACAG
>JAZKEM010000226.1:0-12767 GCA_040387055.1 Pseudomonadota bacterium
CAAATTTTCCGTCCGCTGAATAAGCAGAGACGACAATGCGACGACGTTGTCCTTCGCGCAGAATCTGATTAGGCCCTTCTGCTATCGCAATATCCGCCAGCCAGTTCAAAGGCACCGTGCCTGCTGGTGTATCAAACAAAGTTTGGCCAATTACATTCGGGGTGATTTTTTCCTGCGGCAGACGCAAGACCAAATCGAAACGTCGCTCCTGCTCAATCACACGCGACAGCGTTCGCCCAATCGTCAGTTCGGTCAGCGCGTCTTGCACGCGCGGAACCGACGCGCCGTATTGCGCGGCGCGGCGTGGATCAACGCGGACTTGCAGTTGCGGCACCGAGGCCTGCTTCTCAACCTGCACATCGCCAAGACCTGGAATTTCTGCGAGACGTTTGCGTACGTTCTCAGCGATATTGCGAAGCACGGCGAGATCATCACCGTAAATCTTTACAGCTAGCGGCGCTTTCACACCGGACAACAAATGATCGAGTCGATGAGAAATAGGCTGACCAAAAATCAGGGTGCCCGGCAGTACGGAAAGTTTCTCGCGCAGATCGGCCACGACCTCTGCGCGCTTACGCCCATCAGCGCGCAGTTTCATTTCCAACTCGGAGTAGTAAATCCCCTCGGCATGCTCATCAAATTCTGCGCGCCCAGTTCTACGCCCTACGCTAAGAACTTCCGGCACTTTTAAGGACAAGGTCTCAGCGAGTGCGCCGACGCGGTTTGATTCTTCAAGAGAAATACCGGGCTGCAGTAATACATTGACCGTTAACGTGCGCTCATTAAATGACGGCAGGAAGCTCCTCGGAAGTTGTGTTGCCAAAACAACAGCAATGAGCGCGAGCACGCCAACCACGATAAACGTTGGACGCGGCACAGCAAGCGCGCGCTGCAACAGTTCGATGTAACGCAACTTCAATCGCTTGAGCCAAGCGGGTTCTTGGGGCAGCTTCGTCGTCACCGGGAGCGAGAATCGGATCAGCACCGGGATCAAGGTGATCGATACCAACAAGCTCGCTGCAATCGCGGCCATATAAGCGGAGGCCAACGGTATGAACAGTCGGCCTTCGACACCATCCAAAGCAAATAGCGGCACGAAGACCAGAACAATCAACAAGCTTGCGTAAAGAATTCCAGAGCGGACTTCCAGCGTGGCATCAGCGATCACGCGCCAGATCGGCGAGGGCTCGATCAAATCCGCATTGCGGCGCAAACGTCTGACGACGTTCTCGATACCCACAACGGCATCATCAACCAGTTCACCAACGGCAATTGCGAGTCCGCCCAGCGTCATCGTGTTGATGGTGAAACCAAAATCATGCAGCACAAGAATTGCTGCGAGCACCGATAGTGGAATCGCAACCAAGGCCACTAAGGTAATGCGCGCGCTCGCGATAAAGAGAAAAAGGATCAGCGCAACAACAATCGCCCCTTCTAATAAAGCTTCGCTGACATTCGCAACAGACTCGTCGATGAAATCGGCTTGTCTGAATAATGTTGTGCGATGCGTTCCCTTCGGCAGATGAACATCGGATTCCGCCAAAGCGTTTTCGATTGCACGCGTAAGCTGTAGGGTATCGGTACCCGGTTGCTTCTGAATCGCGAGAATTACTGCAGGCTGGCCATTCATGCCCGCATCGCCGCGCTTCAGTTTTGCACCAACCGCAACGTCAGCGACCTGGCCCAATCGCAGCGCACCTGTGCCGCGCCATGCAACGGCAGTCTGCGACAGATCTTCTAAATTTAACGGTCGCCCCAAACTGCGAATCGCGAATTCCGCACCATTCGCATCAGCAAAACTGGCACCGGTGTTATTGCCGAAGCCGCTCGTGGCCTCTGTAATTTGAGCAAGCGTCACGCCATGCAGCTTTAGCTTTTCAAGATCAGGTCGGATCTCGTACTGCTTGACCTCACCACCAATCACAACGACCTGCGCCACACCGGGCAAGCTCAACAGCTTTGGGCGCAAACTCCAGTCGGCATGTTCACGCACTTGCTGCGGATTGCTCGTTGCTGGCGCGGCCTGCAATGCAACTAGATAAATCTCACCCATCAAAGAAGTGAGTGGTCCGATACGCGGGTCAGCAATGGCTGTGAGTTGAGAACGAATCGAGTCAACACGCTCTGCAACCAGTTGGCGATTACGGAATGGGTCCGTGCCCCATTCGAACTCTGCATAAACGACCGACAAGCCCGGACTGGAGAGCGAACGAATTCTGCTGACGCCCTGCAATCCGCTGAGCGCAGTTTCGAGTGGAAACGTTACTTGCGATTCCACATCTTCTGGTGCGAGGCCCGGTGTCTCAGCCTGCACCGTCACCATCGGTCGCGTTAAATCCGGCAACACATCGACGGGCAACTGCTGTGTCTGGAATATGCCGACTGCTAAAAGGATCAGTGCAAGAGCCACAACAATGACGGGATTGCGCAAGCTTGCTTCGACAAGGCGTGAGTAAATCATTGCAGCCTCTCGCCGGGTAGCGTGCCTTGTAGTTGTTGCTTTAATCCAGAACCTTGCAGAGTCAGCTTGATTGCTTGCGGCTGTGTGAAATCGATGCGCTCCGCGGGAATGCGATAAGTTCCATCACCATCTTCTGCAGCACGCAGCAATCGATTGCTAATGTGGACGCTCAGATCAAGTCCTTTCAATGGTGTGTTGCTGCCAAAGTCATCGGCGTAGATCACCAGATCCTCAAGCTCATGCACCAGCACTAGCTCCACGTCCGCTGACTGCAAAACGAGGCGCGAGCGTCCCACGCGTGTAACAGGAAGAATATCTGCTTGGCTCTTCGGTCCAAACACCGAACCGAGCAACGATGGCTTCACCGACTTTGCAGGATCAATCTCTGCAAAGCGTACGTCGCTGATGAACTGCTGATCGGTGAGCGTATTCAAGAAGCTCAGCAACTCACGTCGCTGTTGTGGATTTAGCGGAATGCCTTTGGCCAACAGCGGATCAAGCGCGGATGACTTAGCGACACCGTGATCGTAGTGCTCCAGCACTTGTTCCAGCTTCGTGAAGCGGCCGTCATGCATATACGGCGACGTCAGCGCAATATTGCGCAGCGACGGCACTCTGAATAGTCCATGATCCTCTGGCTTCGCTGTAACACCTTTACGTCCTTCATCTTCTGACTGCGCATCAAGCCCGTTGCTGCGATAACTGTAGTCAGTGAACAATGGCTCGCGATGGCATGCGGCGCAGTTTTGACGAAACAGCTTGAGGCCCGCAGTTTCATCGGCTGACAATTTTTCTTCACCAGCAACATAGCCGTCGTAACGCGAATGACTGGAAACCAAGCTGCCTGTGAATTGCGCCAGTGCACGCAGCGTGCGTTGTGAATCAATGCCCGGTGTACCAAAAGCTTGCTCAAATAGTTGCGCGTAGCTTTTATCCGCTTTTAATTTATCAATAATGTTCGACAACGTTTCGCCCATCTCCAGCGGATTGCTGATGGGCAAAATCGGCTGTGTCTCAAGATGCGTTGCCGCGCCATCCCACATCATCTGTGGCTGCCACGCGAGGTTGAACAAACCTGGCGCATTGCGCTTACCGTTAACACCGCCGATGCCGTGACTGACTCGATGATCAAGTTGTGCAAACGCTGCAAATTGTTGATGGCAACTTCCGCAAGACACGCTGCCGTCTCGCGATAGCTGTGCATCGTAGAAAAGCTTTCGACCTAGGGCGAAGCCTTCAGCCGTGACAGGATTATTTTTGAAATCGTATTGAGGTGCTGGCCAGTTTTTTGGCACTTCGAATTTCGGCGCATCGACAACATTGCGCTCGACGCGTTCACGCACGATCAGCACGCTCGACAGGCCAATACCAATGGCCAGTCCCGCCCATAGCAATCGTCGAGACCGTTTCATCAGGGAGCTGCGGCATTATCCGCAACAGCAACATTGTGCACATGCTCAACACTGAAGAGCCCAGCAACATTGTCCGCGATCGGCACGCCTGCTTGCGGCGACATCGCTTCCGAAAGTTCCGAGATACGTATGCGATTCACGCCTTCAAAAACTTGGGCGATATCAGCACTGAGATGAATCTGCGCCCTCGTTTTTGCATTCACCTTGATCGATTCCTTGCCCAAAGGCAGGAATACAAGACGCGCGCCCGAGGTCGGCCCAGTACCGCCAAGGTGGTAAGTGAGTTCGTGCTTCTTGCTTGATGACTGCGGCGAGTGACCTTCTAACTTGAAGAAGATGTAACCCGTGTTCCAAGTCCAGAACATGCCGCGAGCTGGATCCAGCTCGCCGTTTTGTGCGCCTGCGCCATTGCGAACAGGATCAATGCCAATCAGAAACTCAATTCCTGAATACTCGCCGGGTGGCACCAAGCCAATCGGAAAAGTTTGCGATTCCTTTAATGCAGCATCAACCAGAAAATAACCTTGGCTGCTCTCTGCACTTTGCGGATTAACAAACCACGTGCCATCCGTGCGCCGCAAACGGAAATTGCTTAGGTAGTAACGAACGTGATCCAGCGAGTATTCATCGCCAGCAGCAGTTTTATAGAGCGTGCCATCCAAACGCAGTGGCTGAGTTGCGACTTGGTGCGTGATTTCGATACCGACCGGAAACGCATTCGTCTCCGCACTCGGTGAACAACCACCCAGTAGAGCACCCAAGATCGCGGCAGCAAATGCCTGCCTAAATGATGATCCACTCCCCATGTTGCAGCGTTCCCGAATCCTGATTGCGATAGCCAACATTGGCTCGCAGCTGCGAGCTCAACGGTTCGCTGCGATCATATATTCCTAATTCGCTTAACGGCTGACAATATCTAGACTGTATGGGAATATGAATATTCGGTTTGGCGTTCTATAGGAACAGGCCAACGACACGATGCTCATCAGGGAGTGAAAGGAAATAGAAAAATTGACCGCAACAATTAATTTCTTTAGACGAAGAGCCGTCTCATGTACAACGACATTTTATTTCAGCACTTCACGTCGTAGAAATAGATGTCCATCAAATGACATTAGACTAAGTCATAAGTCAGCGGCGGTGGAAACAGTGCCCCTAAATTAGATTCATGAATCTTAAACAACGGGCCTTTTTCACCTACGCTGCCGTCTTCGTCTCGCTTTATTAGATGGTCCATTGAAATAATCCCTTCGTGGCACAAGGTATGGAAATTGGTGGCGAATGGCTGCCTCGTATGAATCACTTTCTTGTATTGAAAATGCTCAACGCCGGATTTGAAACAGCTTTCAGCACCGACCCAAAAAGTCTCGTTGTGCTTAGTGAGTAGTCTTTTCCTCAGCACGTCAAATTTCCAAATCGCAACATTTTCACGCGCGTCGACACTTTGATGAAGTTCATGAAGCTCATCTTTCAGCTCATTAACTGCCAATATTAGTCCTTGCGAATTCGGAGCAGCCGTACGAACAGTACAGTACAACTTTTTTATTGAGCCTCTGAAGTAGCCATACGTGTCTAATATTTGAGCCGAGCTTTTCAGCTTGCTTACTTGCCAATCAGGCACCTGAGCAAAGAGATTGCTTCTAGTTCGAGGACGTAGGCCACCCATTCTCTTGGCCTTTATTTCTATTCCCTTATAGTCCGGGCTTTTACTTGAGTTAGTTTTTATCCCCAATTGATATTCGAGTGTAGCGCCAATTCCCATGTCGCCAGCGCCAACGCTTGCTATCCAGCCCTTACTAGCGATTGCTCGAATTTTCTCAAGTAACTCTGAAGCTACCGCCGCTTGAGAGCTACTGATCATCGCCAGCAATTTGCCCAGCGCCGAATGAGGATCCTGTGCAGAACTGCGAATATTGATATCGCTGATATTTACAACGTATAGCTTGTCTTCATGCGAAATAACGCCGAGCAAATTATTTGGGCTCGCATAAGAGGTCAATTTTGAAAACCAAATCCGCGGGTCTCCGCTTTTTGTTTTTGGCCTATACAAGGAAGCAGTTGTAGGCAAGAGATTTGATTTGGTTACGAAAAAGGCCGGCAATACTATTTTGCTGTCCGGCCCTTTACCTTGCATTGCGTAATCATGTGTTGATTTAGATTTTAGGTACGCCCGGAATGGCCCTGTTGCGTCCATAATCGACTTTTGCAAGCCCATCGCTGTCGGCACGAGGTAGCTAGCTTCCACTCCATACGTATTAAATACGTGAGCTGCTTCAGCCAGTGGAAAATCAGATTGGGAAAGCAATCGAATTCTCCGAGGCTACGATTGCTTTTAACCCATAAATCCAAATTTCTGGGTTGTCATTTTTTATTTCTGGTCGCTTCGCTGCCACATAAAATCCACTAACAACGCGTCTTCCACCGTCGCGCTTGGATCGCTGAGCAAAGTCATGGAAGCCTAGAAGTCGCAAGTAGTCCCGGAAGGACCCGCGTATAGCTGGAATCGCTTTTTCTAGGCCAGTTTTTGTAGGGGCTGGACAGCTCACTACAGCTATATCTGAGTGGCCACCCAGATTAACGCTCTTCCGACATGAGCCGAAGAGCGTCCGCTGACCCGTTGCAATTCCATTTGCCACTGGCCAAATACCCGGGCCATATTCAAACTTGCGCATCCTTGCACCACCGGTTTCTAACGGACTATTTCATCCTGAAATATTCCTGGACTTTTTAAGAACCTGCCAATACAATCAAAGATACATTAAGAGCAACCACATTACGTGAACTACATTGAGCTTTTTTCTGGGTGCGGTGGACTCTCACTGGGCTTAAAATCGGTAGGCTTCAATCTCGTTATGGCGAACGAACTATCGCCAATGGCGGCTGAAACCTATGCCTACAACTTCTTCAGCGAAGACTTAGCCAGCCAAGCGAAGGCAGGCATAACCGCAACAAATAAGTCGCTTTGGCTGAGCAGCAGGTTTTCCTCAAATGATCTGAGCTTACGCTTACGCGAAGACCCAAGATCATTCCCAGTTCTAGGCAAAGGGCATACAGACGTAGCGAGCAATGGATCGAACCTCTCGGGAAGTTTGGTTGTTGGCAGCATCGTCGAGCTAAACAAATGGCTTCACAAAAATTCCAAGGCCGCCAAAAAACTTAAAGAGGGTTTTGGCGCCGGGGGCGTCGATCTAGTATCTGGCGGTCCTCCATGCCAGAGCTTTAGCATGGCCGGATTACGCGAGAAGGACTCCGATAAGAATCTACTTCCGTGGGAATTTGCCAAGCTCGTAAAGACCGTAAATCCGAAGTTCGCCCTTTTAGAAAACGTTACGGGGATTCTTCGCCCTTTTACCGATGACAGTGGGCATAGTTACTTTGCGTGGTTCGAGCTAGCCAAAGCATTTGCAAAAATTGGATACATTCCGCTTTGTCTCCATGTGAATGCAAAACTGGCGGGCGTTCCTCAGAATCGACCTCGCTTCATACTTCTTGGTGTCCGAAGCGATTTATTTCTCGGGCTAAGTGAAACCTTCAACGAATCAGAGAGCGTCCTATTTGAGGAGCCATTAGCGTTCTTCAAGAAAGCAAAAAGCGGTAAAAATGTCGATTTGGATTCACTTCACTATCGCGATGTATCGCGACCAGCTGATCTAACGCTTTTTCAATCTTCATTTCTTCACCCATTAGTCGCACGTTCAAATGCATACGTTACCGTTCATGATGCAATTGATGATCTACGGGACGCTCCCTATGGCGGCGGCACGTTTCCAAAAGCATTGGCAAAAGTTTTTTCTGAAACCTTACCTAAGCGGGCACTCAAGAATCATGAGCACAGATCGAACAATGCTCTAGTTCGTCGCAGATTTAGGCTCTATCAGGTTTTACAGCAAGTGGATAAGCGAACCCACAAAAGCGTCCTTAGAGCACTCAGGGAAGAGCAGCCCTCAATCAGCGATGATGAATGGAAGCAGCTTTCTAGATTTGACTATCTTGTTGATACAGGGAAGTTCGTTACATTTAAATCAAAAGCGGATTTCTTAAAATTCTTGTCTCAGCACCCAACCAAGAAGCAAACGCAAAAGGCATTGATTGCAAGCCAGCCAGCGCCGGCCGCGCTTTCAATCCCTGATGATGCATGCCACTACCATCACGATGAATTAAGGACGCTGACGGTTCGCGAAATGGCACGCATCCAATCGTTTCCTGACAATTTTGAATTCCGATCCAAAATTACTACCGGCGGCCAAATGCGCGCCTTTGAAGTTCCACAATACACTCAAGTTGGGAATGCAGTGCCACCTCTGCTTGGGCGGGCTCTTGGATTAATTGTTTCTGATCTTTTAGGTAGAACAGAAACGAATTAGAGGTGCATGGCTTCACTCTTAGTAAGTGCTGATGTCTGCCGCTTCCAACACAGCCTGCGGAGCGCCATCTCGCGCCACCTTAATCATTGCGCGACCCACTTGTTCTGTCGTGGTGATGGAGCTCGGCGCTACCGCTTTAATTAGCGGCAGCAGTGGTCCGGTAACTGCGTAAAGCGTGCGATACAAACCTGTTTTGGATTTGATGCCATGCAGCGGTTGAATCATGCCAGGCCTGAACATATAGGCCGCTTTGAATGGCAGACGCAGCAATGCGTTTTCGGTTTTACCTTTGACACGTGCCCACATGCTACGGCCGCGTTCGCTACTGTCGGTGCCCATGCCGGTGACATATATAAATGTCATCTGCGGATTGAGTTGCGACAAAGTTTGTGCGGCGGCGAGAGTGAGGTCGTAGGTGATGCGGTGGTATTGCGCTTCGCTCATGCCGGAAGCTGATACGCCGAGACAGAAAAAACAGGCGTCGTATCCCGCCAACTCCGTTTCGATCGCGCTGTAGTTGTAGAGATCTGCGTGAAGAAGATTGCTCAACTTGCTGTGCTTCTGTTCCAGCGCAGTGCGGCCGACGGCGAGCACGGATTGCACGCCGTCGTCCAATAAACATTCGCGCAGCACACCTTGGCCAACCATGCCGCTTGCGCCGAACAGAATGACTTTCATAGGGACTATCGCGCCTAAGAGGCGCTCCTACCGGGCCCAGTCCTTATAGAAGGCAGGCATATCGGCTGAAACTTTTGCTTTGAAATCTGGCGCACGCTTTTCGAGGAAAGACTTCACGCCTTCTTTGCCGTCTTGTTGGCTGGCATAGAAGATCGCGAGTGAATCAACCTTGTGTGCTTCCATTGGATGCGGCTGCGCTGAGTTGCGATACATCATCTGGCGCGTGAGGGCGATGCCGACTGGCGATTTGTTATCAACGAAGCGGCGCGCAAGTTTGTAGGCCTCTGGCAGCAATTGATCTGGTGCAACGACTGCACGTACCAGACCACCGCGCTTGGCTTCTTCAGCATCAAAAATATCTGCACTGTAGTTCCACTCCAATGCTTGTTCGATGCCAACGATGCGCGGCAGGAACCAGGTGGAGCAGGCTTCTGGCGTGATGCCAATTTTTCCGAAGACAAAACCGATGCGGGCTTTTTCTGATGCGATACGGAAATCCATCGCACAGATCATGGTCGCGCCGATGCCGACTGCTGCGCCATTGATGGCTGCAATAACAGGCTTGGTGCAATTAAAGATTGAGAGCGTGACGCGGCCACCGGTGTCACGCACGCCTTCATGAATGGCGGGATCGTCTTGACGCTCGGCCATATCTTTCAGCGTCGGCTTCTGCGACTCATCGAGACCAAACACATTGCCTGTACGCGTGAGATCCATGCCAGCACAAAACGCTTTGCCTGCGCCGGTGACGACAATGGCGCGCACGGCATCATCATTGCTCGCACGATTAAATGCGTCGACGAGTTCATTCGCCATTTCAACGGTGAATGAATTCATCTGCTCAGGACGATTGAGCGTGAGTGTGAGAATGCTGTCGCTAACCGACCAGCTGAGGGTGTTGTAGTTCATATCGCCTCTCGTGTTGCGGTTCGGCGTCGCCCGAGCGCGACGTCGTTATTTCTAAACTGTGTGAACTATGCAGCAGGCTTTGCCACAGGTTCTTTCCATGAAATGGCGCCAAGAAAAATCAAGCGCAGCTGTTTCACAAAATTATCGAGCAACTCTTGTTCAAGCTTGGGCTCATCTGGCGGCATGTCGAGAATGTCGCTCGCTGCGTTGAGCATGGTGTTGACCACGAGGCCACACAACATTTGCAGCGTGGCAGTAGAGAGGTGCGGCAGAAAATTGAATCGCCGCAAATCCTGGCTCATCTCCAGCACAAACAAATTCACTTGATTGCGAATCGCGCTCCGAATCACTGGCGAACCACCGCTGCGCTCGCCTGCAATGAACATGAAGTGCATGTGGCGTTCGAGCAGGAACTCTTTATAGATAGTGACTGAGCGGCGAATGATGTCGCTGACCGGCGCAGATTCTTTGCGCGCTTCACGCAGGAGTTGGCGCAGTGTTGCGCCGCCATCATCAACGAGCGCCAGACCGAGCTCGTCCATATCGCGGAAATGACGATAGAAGGAGGTCGGCACCACGCCGGCTTCACGGGTGATTTCACGCAAACCCAGACTGGTGAAGCTGCGCCCCTGTTGCATCAAGGTCAGCGCTGCATCGAGCAAACTGCTGCGCGTACGCAGCTTGCGCTCATCGCGCGTGGCCAATTCTGGCGCGCTGGAGCGACCCGATGCCGATGATTTGCCGCCTCCCTTGTCCACAATGACCTCTTTGATGAAACGCGTGTATTGAGTATAACGCATTATCCTTATTGAGTATTTTCCAGTTTGTGGGATTACCAACACAGTTTCAGTGAACAGTTGTTGACAAACATTTCCGGTTGAGTGAACATGTGTTCACCGTAACTGGAGATTGTTATGCCGCAGCTCACCTCGAAGAACCATTTTGCAGACCGCGCCCTGGGACTCGTCCACAGCGCCCTCAACTCGCGCCTTGCCGCTGCGTTGACCTATCCGCATGGTGTTGATCGCTACGTTGAACAGTTCGCCCCGACCTTTGCGCTGCGCGAAGTTCGCGCCGAAGTGGTGGCCATCCGCCACCAAACCGCTGACAGCGTCACCCTGACGCTGCGCCCCAACCGTAACTGGCAGGGCTTTGCTGCAGGTCAGTACGTTCGTCTGACTGTTGAAATCAACGGCGTACGCCGCACCCGCTGCTACTCACCAGCCAACTCAGTTCATGCCAAAGATGGCCTGATTGAACTCACAGCCAAAGCTCACGGCGGCGGTTTTGTTTCCAAACATTTGAAGCTGGATCTGCGCGTTGGAACAACTGTGTTCTTGTCGCAGGCTGAAGGCCAGTTCGCGCTGCCTGAACAGCGTCCTGATCGCATTCTGCTGATCAGTGGCGGCAGCGGCATTACGCCGGTGATGTCGATGCTGCGCACACTTTGCGACGAAGGCCACAAGGGCAAAATCACATTCCTACATTACTCAAACGCTGAAAGCGATCAGATTTATCTCGACGAACTCGAGATGATCAATGCGCAACACCTCAATGTTGAGCTGCTACGCGCATATAACGAAGTTGATCAGGGCGGCGAACTGCAAGGTTTGTTCAGCCGCGAACAGCTCGTTAAAGCTGTGCCTGATTTCACCGAAGCACAGGCTTTCCTCTGCGGCCCTCCGGGCATGATGAAAGTTGTGCAACAGGTTTGGGCTAATGAAGGCTTGAGCGAACAGCTGCATCTTGAACATTTCACTGCAGCACCAGTCGTCATCGACAGCGCCAATGCTGAAGGTGAAGTGCGCTTCATTCGCAGCGAACGTCTCGCAAAAAATTCCGGTGCAACGTTGCTTGATCAAGCTGAAGCCGCTGGCCTCAAGCCAGAGTCTGGCTGCCGCATGGGCATCTGCAAAGCCTGCACCTGCATCAAGACGGCGGGCAAGGTGCGCGATACGCGCACTGGCGAAATCAGCGATGCCGGCGAAGCCGAAATCCAAATCTGCGTGAGCGTGCCAGTCGGCACGGTCACCCTCGATATTTAATAGGAGCACTCACTCATGAGTACTTTCAGCAAACTGACCCCTGAACAATTCCAGCAGATTGGCGCCGAGTTCGACGCCATCCGCAATCGCGTGCGCGCTGACCTTGGCGAGCGCGATGCCAATTACATCCGCACGCTGATCAAGCGTCAGCGCCAGCTCGAAATCAGCGGTCGCGTGATGCTGATGATTCCGCCAGCCTGGCCGCTCGGCGTTGCAGCGCTCGGCGTGTCGAAGATTCTCGACAACATGGAAATCGGCCACAACGTCATGCACGGTCAGTACGACTTCATGGGTGACCCTGCACTCAACTCGCAGAAATTCGATTGGGACAGCGCCGACACCGCGAAGAATTGGAAGCTGACGCATAACTACGAGCACCACACTTACACCAACGTTCTGAACAAGGACCATGACATCGGCTACGGCCTGCTGCGCATGTCTGAAGAACAGAAGTGGGAACCACGCTTCCTCGCCAACGTTCCGCTCACCGTCATCCTTCACACCTTCTTCCAGCACTTTGTTGCTGTGCAGAACCTGAAGGTTGAAGACGTGGTCATCTACAAGACCAAAACCACCGCGCAGTTGAAGGAAGACTTCAAGCCGGTTTGGAAGAAGATGCGCAAGCAGCTCGCCAAGGACTATGTGTTCTTCCCACTGCTGGGCGGCCCGATGGCGCCGTTCGTGTTTGCAGGCAACGTGGCTGCAAACCTGATGCGCAACGTCTGGGCTTGCGCCGTGATCTTCAACGGTCACTTTCCGGAAGATGTTGAGCAGTTCCCTGAATCAGTTATCGAAAACGAAACGCGCGGCCAGTGGTATGTGCGCCAGTTGCTCGGCTCGGCAAACTTCAGCGGCGGCAAGCTGATGCACATCATGAGCGGCAACCTCAGCTTCCAGA
>JAZKEM010000227.1:0-24586 GCA_040387055.1 Pseudomonadota bacterium
CCCTTGAGCAGATCGCGTCCGATGATCAGCTTCATCACCTCGGATGAACCTGCAGCAATACGATTAATGCGTGCCTCGGTGAACAAGCGACTGATTGGATATTCATCCATATAGCCGGCGCCACCGTGCAACTGCAGACACTCGTCAACGACGCGGCCTTGCAGTTCGCTGGAAACGAGTTTGGCTTTCGCAGCCTTGTTGCTGTTGAGTCGGCCAGCGTTGTGTTCAGCAACACAGTGATCCAAATAAAGCTGGACCACATCGAGTTCAGCCTCTAGAGCAGCGAGTTTGAACTGTGTGTTTTGCAGATCAGCGAGACGCTTTCCGAACAGCTCACGCTGCATCACGAAATCGCGTGTTTCTTCAAATGCTTTCCATGCACCGGCAAGGTTCTGCGCTGTTGAAACTAATCGTTCTTCAGCAAGACATTCTGTTAGATAGCGGAAGCCTTCTCCAACAACACCCAGCAGATTCTCTTTCGGCACGCGCACATCGGAGAAGAACAGCTCGGCAGTGTCTTGCGCCTGCATGCCAATCTTCTTCAACTTGCGACCGCGCGTGAACCCGGCCATGCCGCGCTCGACAATAAACAAGCTGATCTGATGCGAACGCCCTGAGGCATCACCCGTTTTGGCCGCAACGACAACCAAGTCAGCATTGATACCGTTGGAGATATAAGTCTTGCTGCCATTCAGCAGAAAGTGATCGCCTTGATCAACTGCATTAGTGCGCATTCCTGCCAGATCACTACCCGCCTGTGGCTCAGTCATCGCGATGGCCAGAATCGCTTCGCCACTGGCGCAGCGCGGCAGCCAGCGCATTTTCTGTTCTTCGGTTGCGAATCGATCGATATAACCACCAGCCACGCGCGAATGCAGCGTCGCATACCAGTCTGAGGTCATCGTGCGGGCAGATTCTTCGATGATGATTTGGCTATAACGGAAGTCACGTTCGCCAGAACCGCCATGGCGCTCGTCGGGCCAGATCATCAAATAACCTTGCTCGCCAGCACGGCGAAACACTTCCCGATCAACGACGCCGACCTCGCGCCAGGCATCCATATGAGGAGCCACTTCGTTTTCAAGGAAGCTACGAAACGCTGAACGGAACTCGCTCTGCTCCGCTGTAAATTCACGCATACAAAATCGCCTGGCCGCAATGAGGATTAACTCATTGCAGCCTAGGGCCGATCCAGCGGGGATACATCACGCATTTGCGGTATGGCGGTGCTCAGCCAAAGCAAAACCGATAAGCGCTATTAATTTCGGGGCAGCTCAATTCGATGAGAGAGTTCTTCGTCAATAAACTCACCGTCATTCAGCATCGATCTGGCAAAGAGTTTGACCGTGCGAACCAAGGTAATAACAGAGAAGAAAATGCAGAGTAGCGTGATCCAACGTTCATGACTTAAAAATGCCAAAGCCATAAATACCAGGTAATAAAAAAGGTAAGCCACGGCCTGTGGCAGAGCACGTTCATGGTGAACAGCCATACGTTTTCTCATTGTCATCTCCGGCGTTTATTGCTTCTAGAGAACCCTAAGTGCAAATGACCTTAGCCGTGCAATCAACGAATCGCGACGGAAGAATTCCTCGCACAGTTGTCGGAATCGTCCTACTTTTTAACTGTCTGAAATCCAAACACATTTGCAGTGTGTCGCTCGCTAACGACCATAGTGGCTTACAAAAAACAACGGCATGTGTCGATACGTGATGATGAGTGTCGTTTTTAATCGACACATTTAGCTAAGAATTCAAAGATATCGCGTGATGCGCACATCGCGCGTTCATCAATGTGCTCGCAACATTTTGTTAACCCTAAGTATTCATCCTACTGGCATGCGTGGTGCCTGTATCGCAAATAGGCCATTGCCATCAGCCTTTCAGAGGCGCGAAAAAAAGGAGCGGAGGCTCCTAAAAAACTGCTTAGCTAAGCGCAGAAACCACAAGCCGGTTACGCCCTGTACCCTTGGCGTTGTAGAGATTGATATCTGCCAACTGATAGGCCTTCGACAGCTCTGAATCGGCAGGAAGCAACACAGCGCCAACACTGATGGTGACAAAACCGACTCGGCTCTTAACGTGTTCTAACCCTAAGGCTTGAACCGCTTTTACCATCGCATTTAGGTGCGTGGCTGCGCCTTCTGCGGTGCAGTCGTAAAGAAACAACGCGAATTCTTCGCCGCCAATACGTGCAGCAAAATCACCGGGGCGTCTTGCCCAGTCATTTAACAGCAAACCAACCTTGATCAAAACGGCGTCACCATAAGGGTGGCCGTAATAATCATTGACCTGCTTGAAGTGATCGAGATCAATCAGCGCAAGAACAGACGACTTTCCGTACCGGCGACCAAGACGCATCTGCTGTTCATAGTGCGTTTCGAAAGCACTTCTGTTGGATAAGCCCGTGAGCGAATCTTGATTGGCTGAAATTTCTAAAAGGATATTCGCAGCCCAAGCGCGTCTGACGCTGATGCGATTAAATGCGGAGGCAATCCACACCAGCGTTAGCACAATGAATTCGTTAATCCAAACGCTGATATCACGCTGAGCATTGAACTCAGTGTAGTAAGCATCAGTGGCCCAGATGATTGCGAAGTAGCCGATGAAGAGCGTTGTTCTTCGCCTGAACGTCAAACCAATCAGCGCGAATGCGGTAATGGCGACTGACGCAGTAATCGTCGGCACGATATAAATGCCAAGACTGGTGGCATGCAATCGAAGAATCTCGATCACAGCGACCTCAGCACAGATCGCCAACAGAAGACTGCCTTCTGCCAACTCTGAAGTTACAAAATAATATTGAAGGAGTGCGGCCACACCAAAAGCTGGAACCATGACTCCGAAGCAAAGCCATAGCTCAAGTGACTTGGCGCTGTCGGGCAGCGTGACCAGCCAATGACTCAACAATGGTTCCAAGGCAAAACAAACCATGGTCAGCGCAGCAACAGTTAGACGTTGGACTTTGTTTTGCTGACGTTGCTCTTGCTGAAATCGCTGCTCAAGCTTCTGGGGAAAATAGAAGCGAGTCGCGCCTGATTTTGCGATTTCTTGTAACTGACCAACGTCTTCAGGCGCCAAACCAAAACTTGTCGTGATTGACTCAGGCTGGGCCAACTGAAGTTGATCGACCATCCACTTGCCAGTGGCAGTATCCCAAGAAGGCTTGTCAACTTCTTTAAATGAGTACTGGTCGTTATCGTTCATTTCAAGCTTGGAAGATCTTTCCGCAACAATGATTCAGAAACGTAATGGCTCAAAGTCTGGCAACACATGTGCGGCACTGCAAACAGCCTGTTGGGCCCATTATAGTCCCTATACCGCGCGGCTTCTGGTCGTCACGAATTCTTAATAGTTGCGGACCCGGAGCCAGTCGGCAATCTCGTTTAATGCCGTGACGCACTCAAGGCTCAAGCCATTACTGGACAGAAAGCCATGCTGAGCGCCCGGATAAGTCGTCTGCTTTGCGGCCACACCATGATCGGCAAGCTTCTGTGCGTAGGCGATGCCCTCGTCACGCAATACATCGCGTTCGGCCGTAATCACAAGTGCAGGAGGGAGCCCTTTAAGATCACTACAGGTCAACGGTGTCGCCAGATCGTTCTGATACCGATGGCCCATTGGCACAGTGCTCTTACCCAAATACGTCTCCCACAACCACACCACACCTTCTGCTGAGAGACCTTTGTCATCTGCGAATTCGACGAAAGATGCGGTCTTTGCAGAGTAATGATCGGTCACCGGATAGATCAGAACCTGGCCTTTAATTAGGCCGGGGAACTGTGTTCTGGCCTTGATTGCAACCACAGCCGCCAGATTTCCGCCTGCGCTATCGCCACACACCACAAGGCGTTTGATGTCTGCGTTGAGCTCAGGACCGTGCATGCGTACCCAATCCAAAGCTTCCAGACAGTCATTGGGCGCGCAAGGAAATAGGAACTCTGGCGCAAGCCGATAATCCACCGACACAACGATGTGCTGGCCTCGGGCGCAAAGCTCACGACAAGTCGGATCATGGGTATGAAGATCGCAGCCGACCCATCCACCACCGTGATAGAAAACCATCACCGGGAAAGGACCACTGCCCTCGGGAGTGTAAATACGTAAGCCAATATCGCCGTTCTTCACCGCGATACGACGATCGCTTACGGATATCCCATTCACAGAATGCCCGCGCCATTTCCAGCGTATTTGCCAGCGCACTGACAGACGCATGAACTCTCGAAAAAACTTGAATTGCAGAAGATAAAGCATCATTTACGTCCGTCTACAGGGATTTTCACCGACTAGTAGGGTAATCGGATCGTCGAGCCAGATACCCTCCCAATTTGGCAGGGACACCGTTACGGACGCAGCGTTTAGGAGTTAGGCGACGCTATTTACATTGAGCGCAAAGAAGCGTGGTGCACTCGCCGCTTGCACAGCACCTGTTGACGAGACCGTGTAGTTTCCGCGCGCCACGTTATGTGGATGTTGTGTCGCCTCTGCAATGCTGAGTACTGGCGAATAACAAACATCGCTGCCTTCGATTAGTGCATCCCAATGTGCACGTGGCTTCTTGGAAAAGATCTCGGTTAATCGCGCTTTCAAAGCCGGCCAGGTGCTCTTGTCGTATTGCGCTGCTGGATCCACATCGGTGAGACCCAGCTTGTCGAGTAGCAAGCGATAAAATTGCGGCTCCATCGCGGCGATGGTGATGCTCTCGCCATCAGAGCAGTTATAAACATCGTAGAACGGCGAGTCATAAAACGGACTCAGCTCTTCACCATCAAGCTGACCACCCGCACGAGCGAACAGTGCCAATCCACTGAGCATGGCGAGCACATCAACGATAGCGGCATCAACAACGCGTCCCTTCCCGCTTGTGCGCGCATCAAGCAGCGCACAGACAATTCCGAACGCAAGACCAAGTGCGCCGCTAGCATCGCCAACAATTGTGGGTGGAACAATCGGACGTTCACCTGCGCGACCAGACAAGGACAACAACCCAGACAGCGCAACGTAGTTCAGGTCGTGACCTGCAGCCATTGCCAGCGGACCGGTTTGGCCCCAACCCGTCATGCGGCCGTAGATCAACTTTGGATTTCGGGCTGCACAATCTGCAGGGCCAAGACCCAAGCGTTCCATCACGCCGGGACGATTACCTTCGATCAACGCATCAGCCTTTGCGACCAAATCCATCGCCTGCTGTACGCCACCCTCTTTTTTCAGGTCTATCGTCACGACGTTTTTGCCGCGACGGATTGGATCGTCGCCATCACCGCCCAGCTGTGCATTCACCGCGCCTCTTTGAGGACGTGCGATGACCGTCACGTTAGCGCCCATATCAGCAAGCATCAGCCCCGCCAGCGGACCGGGGCCGAGTCCTTCGAACTCAACAATGTTTACACCGCTTAATGGGGGGCTCACTGAACTGATCTCTTCCTTGAATCTGTCTTGAATTTGTTTAGGGCCAACATTATTAGCCGACTTTGCGTTCCTGCTCTTTCCAGTAGTGTTCACGCAAGACGGTCTTCAGAACTTTTCCTGCACCGGACAAAGGCAGCGCATCCTTGATTTCGATGCTGCGTGGGCATTTGTACGTCGCGATCAAATCGCGACAATGATTGCGGATCTCTTCACAGGTCGGCGGCTCTACGCCGGCAACGCAGACGATCACTGCATGAACAGCCTCACCCCATTGCGCGTCAGGAATACCAATCACCGCACAAGATGCGACAGCCGGATGTTGCGCCACTGCATTCTCTACTTCGGCCGAATAGACGTTCTCACCGCCGCTAACAATCATATCCTTGACGCGATCAACGACGAAGATAAATCCATCGTCGTCCATGTACGCGCCGTCGCCAGTCAGCAACCAGCCGTCACGCAGCGCTGCTGCCGTTTGGTCTGGCTTGCCCCAATAGCCTTGCATCACACCGGGACCACGAGCAGAGATTTCGCCGACTGTTCCACGAGGCACTTCATTGCCCTCAGGATCAACAATGCGCACTTCAACACTGAACGCAGGCTGGCCCGCAGAGCGGATTTTCTTACCGTCACGAACGTGGTGCTCTGAACCCAGAAAGCTGATCACCGGCGACATTTCGGTCAACCCATAGGCCTGCGTAAATTTAGCTCCTGGCAGGCCATCCATTGCGCGGTACAACAGAGCCTCGCTGATGGGTGAAGCACCGTAAATAATCTGCGTGAGCGACTTCATCGAAGGCGGATCAAACTTTGGATGGTCGACCAGCATCTGAATCATGGTCGGCACCATCAGCGTCACGGTGACTTTTTCTTTCGGAATGACATCAACGACCAGATTAGGATCGAAGCCTGGGATGGCAACGTGAGTGCCGCCTCGCAGCGTCAGCGCCAGAATGAAGGCGCCATCGGCCAGATGAAACATCGGCGCGGAATGCAAACCTACAGAATTAAACGGGGCAACCATTTCAGCGATCGTTACCGTGCTGCTCCACAGGCTGGAATGCGTCAGCATCACGCCCTTCGGGAATCCTGTGGTGCCTCCGGTGTAGAAGATACCGGCAAGGTCTTCATTCGAGCGCAGGGCGTCGGCCATCGGTGCGCAGTCGAGAATGAGCTGCTCGTAAACATGCATGCCTGCAGGCGCCTCACGTTCTCCGGCATAAATAAGCGTGCGAAGGGAGTCTGAGCGCTTGGCCAGATCGTCCACCATCGGTGCAAACGTGTCGTCCACAACCAAAACACTGGTCTTGGAATCATCCAGCGAATAGGCGATCTCGCGCGGGCTCCAGCGGGTATTGCAGGGATTGATCACCCCGCCCGTCCACCAGACGGCGTAATACAGCTCGATATATCGATCCGAATTCTGTGAAAGCACGCCAACGCGGTCGCCCGGCATGACACCAACCTGTCGCAAACCTGCAGCCAGCCGAGCCACACGATCGACAAATTCTGCATAAGTCCGCCGACGGCTACCGAATATCGTGGCCGTTCGTGACGGATATAGCGCTTTGGCGCGATGTAATGCCTGCGTGAGATAGGTGCTTGCCATGTCGATCCCTAGGGTTCTTAAATTCTGATGTGCTTACGTGCGAGATTAAACAGGGGTTCCCTCCAAACATCCCCCCCCGAGGAGAGGGGTCTGTGTACCTAGGTCCGTTCCTTACCCTCAATAGGCAGTATTCTCAGACTATATAAGGGCTCGCTGAAAGGGCTCAAACAGCCCCAAGGAGATGCGCGTTTGCTACGCACTGAGCGAAAGGAAGCAGCTCTTAGATGACCCCCGGTGAAATGCCATTGATCCGCACCAAGCTTGCGCCACCGCGCGTAAGCAGCGCGCCCGTCAATCGCGATAGCTTGTTGGAACAACTGAATGGCGCACGTGACCGCAAACTCACGCTGTTGCTGGCACCGGGCGGCTGTGGAAAAACGACACTGCTGACCCAATGGCGCCGGGCACTCTTACTGCAAGGCGTGAATGTCGCTTGGTACAACGCCGGTGTCGATGACAATGAGCTGTACTTTGGCTCTTACATCGTCGAAAGCCTTGAACAAGCCGGCCTTGTGATCGACAAGGAAGCGCTACACGTTTATCTGCGCTCCAATGGCAAAGCATGGCTGCCACTGGTTGCCTCATTAATCAACGATATTCACGATCATCAGAAAACCGTCTACATGGTGATTGATGATCTGCATCACCTGTTTTCTTTTGGCGCCCTGAAATTCATCGACTATTGGCTCTCGCTGGCGCCAGCAAATTTTCATCTGGTACTAAGTTCACGTAACCGGCCTTCTCTAAAAATATCTCGGCTACAGGCTGATGACGAAGTGTTGGAGTTGAATTTTCCAGAACTGAAATTCACTCAAAGCGAAACCCACAGTTTTCTGGAATCTCAGAAACTACCCGGCCTAACAGCGACGCAAGAGAAAGCCTTACACAAGATGACGGATGGCTGGCCCGCAGGCCTGCAGATGCTGGCATTCACCCTACGCAAGCAGAAGAATCCCTCCAGTTTCTTTGAACTTCAATCCAATCGTTCACTCTCCAAAGTAGACGCTCTGGAAAAGTACATGGAAACCGCCATCGTCGAACAACTGACCGACGATGAGTTTAGTTTTCTCGTACGCATATCAGCGTGCAGGCGCTTCAATCGCACACTCGCAGAACACTTGACCAACAATCCACGTGCTGCTGAATACTTAGTGCGCTTCGAAAATGAAAATCTTTTTCTGGCTCAAATCGAAACACTGGATGCAGAGCCTTGGTATCGCTTCCACCGACTATTTTCAGAGTTTCTCAATAAGCGTCTGAATCGTCTCGACGAGACTGAGCTTCGTCAGATTCACAATATTGCGAGCCATTGGTTTGCGGATCATGGCTTTCACATTGAAGCGATTCGTCATGCTACCGACGCTGGAGATACCGACTACGTTGTTCAATTAATCGATAGCACGGCGCGGCGCATGGTCAATAGCGCCAACTTTATCCAGCTTCTGAAGCGCTGCGATGCGGTGCCGCGTGAGAGTCTGCGCAATCGTCTCAATGTTTGTCTGTGCGCGGCATGGGCGCAAATCCTCTGCAACCGCCAAGACGACTTTGAAAACAGCATGGCGGATATCGCACGACATCCCGATCACCATCTGCCCAAAGTAGAAATGGAAGTGCAGTTGCTACGCGCTTGCAACCATTTCATGGCGAAAGACGATACGGCGGCATGCCTGAGTATTGTCGAACCGATGATTATCGAAAAGCCATCAGTCAATGCGTTCAATTCTCTGCTGCTACGCAACATCATCAGCATGAGCTTGGTCTATGCCAATAAATTTGAAGAAGCACGCGAGGTCGCACGACTTCGTTACCAGATTGATACCCAAGAAAGGCCTGATTACCCGAGACCACTGATCGATATCGTTGTAGGACTCAGCCACCTTATTCAAGGCAATATCAGTATCGCGACCGCCTCGCTCCAAACTTATATTGTTGATGCCCTGGAGCGAACCACTCATGGGGTGGATGCCGCCGGTTTGTTTTCCGGCTATCTGCTGGAAGCCCTTTATCAATCCGGCGACATTAATCAGGCACGCGAGTTTCTCGACCGTTATCTTGATCTGATTGATGCAGTCAGTACGACTGACGGCCTGCTATTTGCCTATCGCGTGAAAGCACGCATCCAGTACCTGGATGGAAATTCCAAGGGCGCGCAAGAGACCGCGTTGCGCTTAGAAGAGATCGGCTACCAGAAACGTTTAGACCGAATCGTAGCCTGGAGCCTTTACGACCAGATTCTATTAGCGATACACGAAGCAAGAACCAGCTCGGTCAACGACTTGCTGACCCAGTTGGATCGTCTGGGTGAAAAATATCGAGATGCCCACAATTGCGCATGGAGCGAAATTCGCATGGCTGCCTTGGTCGCACGCGCCATAGTTGCTTTCTTCTCGCAGGATTCAACGGCTGCGCTTGCAGCGATAGACGCTGCCGCTTTGGTAACGCAGGAAAATAGACGCCTTTTGCATTCCACCCAATTGGGCTTCATGCGTGCAATAACATTGCTGAAAAGTGGCGCATCCAGCGAGGCCATTGAACTCGGTCAACAGGTGCTCAGCACAGCAGCAGAAGCAGGCATGATGCGCGTGCTGCCAGACCTTGGCAGCATTGCATTGCCACTCACCAAGCAGCTCATCGGCATTGCAACAGACTCCAAATCTCAAGCCCTGTTGATCGCAGCAAGGAATGAGTTTGAGCCTTTGATTGATGTGGAATTACAGCCGGAGAACACTCCGGCTCACTCATCCTCAGAACGACTCTCGCCGAGAGAACTGGAAGTGCTCGCCTTGGTCGCTAAAGCCTTATCGAGCAAAAGCATTGCACGCGCCTTGAATATGTCAGTAGGCACCGTGAAGTGGCACCTGAAGAATATTTTCGGAAAACTTCATGCCGTCTCTCGTGAAGATGCCCTCGCCAGAGCTCGCAAACTGGGCATGATCGCTTAGCGCCAGCCTGTTAAGTCAGCGCGACAATCGCCTCGCCTGCAATCTTGGTTTCGCCATACTGATTCACAGTGCTCAGCAAGATCTTGGCGCGGCTTTCGCCATCAACCACAAAGGTTTCGGCGACTGTGCCCTTGCAAGTGATGATGTGGCCAAGATGCGTAATGCCTTGGAAACGAACATTGATCTGACGCAATTGATTCTGTGGAACCCACTGCGTAACCACCCGACTAAGCCAAGCCATCCCCAGCATACCTTGAGCGAATACATCTGGCATGCCTGCCTTGCGGGCGACATCGATATCAATATGAATGGGATTGTGATCACCTGAGGCACCACAAAATAATGCAAGTGTGGTGCGATTAACCGGCGGAAGTTTCAGTGTCGGCAATTCAAAGTTTGGGGTGACGTCTACATGCTTGCTCATATATGACCTTTAATTTCGAATAACGAGAACACAGCGGAGTTCCGCAACCACTTCGTCTTTTACATCGAAAGCCTGCGATTGCTTGACGACAAACTCGAGTGCACCATTTTTCTTGTCGTAGATATCGGCGATCTTTGAACGCACAGTGATGCGCTCTCCCGCACAGATGATCCGGCTGTAACTGAATTCCTGTTCTCCGTGAAGAACACGATTCATATCTACCTTCAACATCTGCAGCATCTGCTCCAGTCCACCAGAATCCAGATCCGCGCTAAATAGAAAAGTCGGAGGCGCTGGAAGATCCACGTATCCGGCGGCATGCGCAGCAGATTCGTCGAAGTACACCGGATTGGTTTCGCCAATCGCCTTGGCAAAGAACTTGAGGCGGCCGCGCTCAATATCCAACACTGATTCGGGCAAGGTGTGCCCAATGAATTCACGATTAATCATCTGCGACTTCTGTCTGGTTGCTGATACACCAGAAGGCTACAGACGCGGAGTACTTAGCACCCCTCTCTGAGAGAGAGGGTCAGCTGCAATATCCGAATTGCAGGCTGCCGCTGTCCCCTCTGTGACAGCGAACATCCCAAGACCGAGACACACTCTGAGCAGGACGTCGATCGCCAAGTAAAACAATTAATGACTTCGACGCCTTAAGCAAATAGATAGACCAAATAAAATCCAATTTTATGTTGATTTAACGCGAGTTTTTATCATGCAAACTTCTACGCA
The DNA here is from genome assembly GCA_040387055.1 of Pseudomonadota bacterium. Taxonomy (GTDB): domain Bacteria; phylum Pseudomonadota; class Gammaproteobacteria; order Nevskiales; family Nevskiaceae; genus Stenotrophobium. Next base: position 11,116 of record JAZKEM010000227.1, read on the forward strand.
AAATCATATGAGCACAACAGCTCGGCACAGCGCTTTCGTTGTCGCTGCCGAGGAGATATTGCCGGTTGCCCAGACCCTGATCATTTCAACAGACGCAGCTTTGTTCACGGCGTCGTTAACCCCGCGTGAAACAGAAATTCTGGAGCTGCAAGGGAAAGGCCTATCACTGAAAGGCGCTGCACGCGGGCTAGGCATTTCTCCCGGCACAGTGAAATGGCACGTGAAGAATATCTATTGGAAACTCGGTGCCAGCTCTCGTGAAGACGCCTTATTCAAGGCACGAGAGTTGCAATTAATTCAGCCCTAGCATTAGCGCTTAGTGATTAGCGGCCAATAAACTTGGCGTCTCTGCGCTCCATGAATGAACGAACGCCTTCCATCGCATCTTCGCTATTCATCACGGGGATCAAATCTTTAAACAAATGCTTGACCGCTTCTTCTTCACCTTCCAGAGCAGCCAGACGCGTGGACTTGAGCACTGCTTGCACACCCAAGGGCGCAGCTTTGGCAATACTCTCAGCAAGCTCCATCGCTTTGAGCAGCTGGGTTCCGGCTGGCACGACTTCTTGCACCAAACCTAATCGATAAGATTCAGCGGCACTCCAAGGCTCACCAGTCAAAAGATAGCGCTGCGCATTCGACCAACCCATCTGCTGAGGCAAACGAAGCGTCGCACCACCGCATGGATAAATGCCTCGCTTTACTTCCAGCATTGCGAACTTGGTGTCATCAGCTGCGACGCGAATATCGGTGGTGAGCATCAACTCAACACCCCAAGTAAAACAATTTCCCTGCAAAGCGATGATCAGTGGCTTGCGGCAGCGACGTCCCTGTAAAGCAAACGGATCGATTGCATCGTTGTCGAGCGGAAAGCCGTTACCTTTAGCAAAAATAGGCGCCCACTTATCCAGCTCAATCCCCGAGGTAAAGTGCTTTCCTTCAGCGTGAATCACGCCGACGCGAAGGTTCTGATCGCCATCCAGCTGCGCAAGTGCTTTTGCGATATCGCCATACATTTCTGGCGATAAGGCATTGTGCTTTTCCGGGCGATTGACGTGAATTTTGAGAATGTGCCCTTCGCTAGTAACTTCAATATGACTCATCGATAACTCCGAATCTTTTGATCTGTTGAATGGCGCTTAAGCACTGAGCACAAGCGGCGCTATGGCATCACGCCATATTTTGTAGCCAGGGCCCATCAAGTGCAGCTTGTCGTTAGTCACTTCTTTTTTGATGGCACCCGTGCCGTCATCAAAAAGTGGAAAAAGATCAACCAGCTCAATCCTTCGCTGTTTGGCAATCTCGACATAGAGCGCATTGAGTGCCTTTACTCGTGCGGTGAATTTATTCGCCCGAGGTAAAACCGTCTGCAGATAAATTTTGCAATCAGGCAACGCGCGGACCAGTTCATCAACGAGCTGGGCAACGTTAGCGGCAATTTCTTCAATCTTGATCTTGGTGGCCAGATCGTTGGTTCCGATCAAGATGAAAATCTTATGCGGTTTAATGCTGACGATTGGCGCCAATCGTTGCAGCAGGTGACCTGAACGCTCACCACTGATTCCAAAATTGCGCGTGGCAATCGACGGGAACATCAGGTCCCAGCGTCCGATATGCGTGATGCTGTCACCGAGAAAGAGCACGCCCCCACTCCCGGGAACGGCCGCCGATTCCAGTCCCGTACGAAATTGCGCCCACATCGGCTGCATAACGAGGCGCTCAAGCAAAACGGCTATTGGATTTCTCATAACAACACCTTGATTAATATAAATATATAAGCAAATGAACTACCGTTACTTTTTCTCAACGGTCACGCGAATTAATATCAATTGTTGCGACGCAGCATTTGCAGTCAAATAGCGTACGTCACAACAGGAGTAATGCCATGGATCCGCTTTCAATCACCATTGAGATCTTCGTCGCAACCGTCACCGGCGCCATCTTCGGCGGCATGACCATTCTCGCGATTCTGGATGGCGTCACCGATCACAAGGCGCTCAAGTTTCCTGTCACTCGCCAGCCATTGGTCGAAGCGACTGTGCAGAAGATCCAGCCTCTGGCTGCACAACAAGCCAGTAATACAGAAACGATACCTAAAGCCGCTTAAACGGCTTTAGGGTTCTGCAAATTCTCAATCAACACCCGAATAGGTTTATACACTTAGTCGGTTAGCGTCCATATGCCGAGCTCACTTTGTGAGTCCCTGCGCATCATAGTGAAAGAAGCGCCACATCACCTTCTACAGGTTCGATGACGCTCGAAACAATTCACTTATCACCATGACGATTCTCAGCATGTGCCAGCAAACTGCTCTGGCGCTGCTGCCGTCCCGCTGTTATTCCCTTCAGCTACCAAGACCAGCGCCACTTCGACAATAGGATACGATGTGGCCGCAAAGGGTATTGGCATCCGTGAAGCGAATGTACTTCGACTCGAAATTGCCTGCTGTCACAACAGAGACACAAGTGCATTCGAGCTCATTCGAGCAAAGCCGCCTGATTATTTTGAGTAGTGTTTAATATACGCAATGAAATCCGCCGCCACGCCCATAATCACATGAGCTCACATCCGGAGAAGTCTGATACTGGTACGTCATCACCGGTGATACTGGAGCTCATCCGTGGCTGGAAGTGGTTTGCTTATGTGCCAGCCGAGGCACAGGAATGGCTCGCTGAACGTGCGAGTCTCAAACAAATTCCCAAGGGCAAAGCGGTCTATTACGCAGGCGACGCTGCAACACATATCTACGGTGTTGTCAGTGGCGTTTTTCGCGTATTTTTGGCCACTTCCAAAGGCGATGAAATCACATTGGAGGAAGTTGTTGCGGGAGGTTGGTTTCCTCACATTGTTCCCGCAGAGCCCCCTGTCTATATCGCCAATTGCATCTGCCAAGAAGATGCCACGGTCGCAGCCATATCGCAGTCTGTGATTGCGGAATTTTCGCAGCGATGGCCAAGCTACTACCGAGGCCTGTACACAGAGTTCACAAGTCGCGCTGCGGTCATTGGCGGACGCATCGAATTACTGAGCCTTCACAATCTCAACGTGCGTTTGGCCGTGTACCTGCTCCGAATGATACGGCTACGTGGCAAACAAGAAGCCGATGGCTCTGTGTGGCTGGCCGCAATTGATAGCCAGTCGGAAGTGGGTTCTCGCGTCGGCGGCACTCGTCAAAGAGTGAACAGCATCATCAAGGCATGGGCACGTCGTGGCTTGATCGAGCCACATAAGGACGGCTTTAGAATTTTGGATATCAAAAGCCTAACCGCAGAAGCGAAGAAAACCGGCTTTGATCTTGAGGCTTATCTCGCAGGCTGGCATGGCGGTTGGCAAGGCAGAAGATAATTTTTAGGTAGTCTCCTAGTCGCATATGTGACAGCCATCTTCGCTTTGCAGTCCTACCATGGACTCGGCTCAATTCGAGCCTGCTTCAGCGACTAACAATAATGACCATAGTCCAGACTACGAATGGAAATGTTCGCGGCTCCGTAGAAGGCGAACTCTTTTCATTCAAAGGCATTCCATACGCTGAGCCTATTGCAGGCCGCGCACGATGGCTGCCGCCGCAGCCACGTCGCCCTTGGGTCGGTGTTCTGGACGCACAAAGTTATGGTCCGCCCTGCCCACAATTTACTGGCAAGGCGAACAAAACAGTATTTTTTCCCAAAGCGCGACGTCAGTATCTCACCGCACTCAATGGCCTGAGTACAAAGCCTGAAAGTGACGACAGTCTGCTACTGAATGTGTGGTCTCCAACGCTAGGCCGCGATGCGAAACTTCCGGTGATGGTGTTCATCCATGGTGGCGGCTTTGCATCGGGCGCGGCCAATGAGCTTTATGACGCTTCACCATTCGCCAAGAAAGGTGTCGTCGCTGTCGTCATCCAGTATCGACTCGGACCACAAGGATTCCTGCATGGACAGGGATTGTTCGACGGCGATTTCTGCGGAAACAACCGCGCATTCCTCGATCAGATTTGCGCGCTGAAATGGGTACAGGAAAATATTGCCCAGTTTGGTGGCGACCCTTCGCTCGTCACCATCTTTGGAGAATCGGCTGGCGCGTTCAGTGTCTTCCCATTGATGGCCAGTCCATTGGCGAAAGGCCTTTTCCATCGTGCGATACCGATGGGCGGCATGGCGCAAACCTGCGCGCCTGCGAAGGACTATCAGGCAATGACCAAGAACGTCCTGCAAGAAATGGGCGTTGCACCTGGCGATGAAGCGGCGTTGCTTGCACTCGACAAAGCTCAGCAGATGAAACTGCATACGCTGGTTTCAAAGCATGTCTTCGGAAAAGGCGATCCCGATCGTTATGGCCAACTCAGCCGCACAAAAGTTGGTTTTGTTGGCGCTGCAACGGGAACAGATTTTCTCCCACTTGCACCGCTCGCAAGCTACGGTAACGGCACACCGAATAATGTCGATCTGATGCTCGGCACCTGTGCGGATGATGGTCAGCTGTTCTCGCTAGTCCTGCCATTGCCACAAGCGTGGTCGGCCAGACTGTTCATGAACCAGTTGCGTGGCCTCATCCCTAACAACGACATTCCTGCCGTGATCAAGCACTACCGTTCGCAAATGCCCGGACGCAGTAACAGTGATGTGATGAAGCAAATTAATAACGATGCGTTTTACCGCATGCCAACCATTGCAGCCGCAGAAGCGCATGCAGCAGGCCACCCCGGCCGCACTTACCTGTACGAGTTGGATTATCAGTCAGCCATTGATGGACTCGGCGCTATCCATGGCATCGATGTGGTTCTTCTGTTTGGCGATAGCCATGCAAAAGCTGTGTTGCATCAAGATGCAGAAACAGAAGCACTGCGCGATCAAATGCGTGACGCCTGGGTCAGCTTTGCCAAGACGGGAAAACCAAAAGCCAAGGGCATGCCAGAATGGAAGCCGTTCGATAAAAAAGAACGCGCGGTTATGGTGTTCGACAGAAAAACAAAATTGATGACGAACCGAGACGAGAACCTGCGCAAATACTGGTTGCAGTAAAACAAACCACAAGCTTGAGGGCACAGCATGGCTGCACTAGAAGACATTACGTCACGTCTGGATCCTGAGCTTGTGCCCATGTTCAGCGTTATACCTAAGCCTGCTGGCGCGCCTGATGTCGCAGCTGGGCGTAAACGATTACGCGATATCTGCGCCCTGCTTCTGATGAGAATTCCTAAGGGAGACGATGTCTTGATCGAAGACATCACGATCCCCGGCACCGCTGAAGCACCAGCCATTCCACTCAGAATATTCAGACCTGCGAATCGCAAGACCGATAACGTTTTACTGTGGATGCATGGCGGTGGTTTCTTTGCCGGGCACCATGAAGACGAAGGCATTGTCGCAATTGAATGGGTGCGAGCAATTGGCTGCACTATTGTTTCTGTTGGATATCGGATGGCACCAGAGCATCAACATCCAGCAGCAGTGAATGACTGCCATGCAGCGCTGCGTTGGGTCGCATCTGGCGATCCTCTGCTTAGCTTCACCCCAGCGAAGATCGCGATTGGCGGCATCAGTGCTGGCGGTTGCTTAGCTGCCGCCACTGCACTCAAAGCACGCGATGAAGGTGGCCCACAACCCTGCTTTCAATTACTGCTGATCCCAGCATTGGATGATCGCAATGAAACGCCATCATTCCTCGAATTCATGGATACACGCACGTGGAATCGAAACGCAGGATTGGCTGCCTGGAAAATCTACTTAGGCCCGAATGTTATTGACGAGACATTGCCTTATGCAGCGCCAGCGCGTGCATCAAATCTCAGCGATCTACCTCCCTGCTACATGGAAGTTGCTGAGATTGATCCGCTGCGCGATGAAGCCATCAGCTATGCAACGCGCTTGATGCAAGCCGGAGTAAAGACTGAGCTACATGTGTATCCAGGCGCTTATCATGGCTCTACATTCTTTCAGCCCCAAGCAACGGTCAGTCAGCGTGCACTCTTCGACGCGACCAGAGCCTTGCAAGCGGCGCTTTCTTGAGGAGTCTGATGCATATGAACTTCATTCAACGATCGCTTTCAGTATTTCTTGTCATTGGTTTTTCAGCTGCGGTTCAAGGCGCAACGCCATCGTGGACTCCAAAAGACGGCTCACAGCTTTCCTTTAGCCTGCGCTCTAAAGGCAATACTGTCGGCACTCTCGTATTCGATTTCAAACAGTCGGGTGACCGCATTGTGGAACGCAGAGTCGAGCATTTGGAATTGACGCGCTTGATGGTTAACGCTGTCCTCGATCAAACCTCGGAAAGCATCTGGCGCGGTCAAATGCTGGAATCGTATGCATCCAGCACCGCACTGAAATCGTCTCTAAAGAATTCAACCGCCTCTCTCAAGGTCACCAAGCAAGCGAACGGAAAATTGCTTGCTGTCGATCAAGATTCAAAGACAGAACTTCCCGCAGAGGCATGGCCGCTGACGCTGTGGAGTCGAGATTTTCTTTCACGCTCACAGTTATTTGATTTGACGCGTGGACATGCCATTGCACTAAGCAGCGTTTCCAAAGGGCCTGAAGCCATGACGGTGGATGGCGTTGCCCAATCCTGCGAGCGGATTGAGACGAAAGTATTTCAAGATGGCAAAACTGCCAACGCCGTTGTTTGGTTCGATAGCTTGGGAAGGCTTTGCGCAATGCAGCTTCCAACAGCACTGGGCACCGTCGATTACGTTCGCACCTCATCGAAGTAAAAGCTGATCATTCTAATAACGCATAAAAGGTAGAGGCGAGCCGAAGATGTATAAATTTTTGAAGATTGTCAGCGTCATTTTAGTGGCGCTGATTTTGCTGATTGTGTGGGCCATGCAACCCCCAGCAAAGGTCGCCGTTACTCCCGCTGTAAGCATGCCCGCAGATTTTATCTGGGGCGTATCGTCATCCGGATTCCAAAGCGAAGGTGGCAAGATCGCTTCGAACTGGGACGTGCATAAAACTCCCGAGCATGCCTACGGCACATCAGTCGACTTTCGCCATCGCTATCGCGAAGACGTCGGGCTCGCCAAGCAGTTGGGTGCGAATACCTATCGAATCGGCATCAACTGGGCGCGTGTTGAACCTGAGAAGGGAAAGTTTGATGTCAAGGAAATGGCTTATTACGACGATCTGATTCTGGCTTTGAAGGAAGCAGGCATTGCACCGCTGATCACGCTCGACCATTTCATTTACCCCAAGTGGGTCTCTGACCAAGGTGCATGGAATAACCCGGAAACCACCAAGCAGTTTGTGGCGTACTCACGCATGATCGCTGAGCGCTACAGCAAGGACGTCAATCTCTGGATTACCTTCAACGAAGCTGCATTTTTCATTGCGAGTGAGAAGAGCTCACGCAAGCTGACGATCAAGCAAACGCTGAATGTACGAGACAATATTGTCAGTGCTCATCGTCAGGTTTATGACGTCATTCATCAGCTCAACAGCAAGGCAATCGTGACCTCGAACATCGTCTGGTTAGGCGATCATTTCGGTAGCACCTTCTTGCGCTGGTTCACTAACTGGCTGTTCCTCGATCACATCGAAGACAAATGCGATGTCATTGCTATCGATTACTACGCAGCGAATGTGGGCAAATTGCTCAAGCTTGGCAAACACTGGCAGTGGCCTAGCGAACCTCCGGGCATCTATCGTGCCTTAAAGATTCTCAAAGAGCAGTACCCAGACAAACCATTGCTGATCGCAGAAATTGGCATGTCAACAGAGAACGGTAAGCCACGTGCAGATGGCCTCACCCGCGAAGACGTTCTGCGTGACACCGTTTATTGGACGCAGCGCGCGAAAGCAGATGGCGTCAACATCATCGGCTATATGGTCTGGTCACTCACCGACAATTACGAGTGGGGCAGCTACACTCCCCGCTTCGGCCTCTATACGGTGAATGTGTTGACAGACCCTACCCTCGCTCGCATTCCAACCGCTGCTGTTCCGGCTTATCAAGAAATCATCCGTAACCATGGTGTTGCACCTAGCTATCTGCCGGTGTTGCCACAATGAACCTTGGAAGCGTAGGAATGAATGAGAATCTGGAACCTGTAAGCACAGAAGATCAGCGCAGGCAGCAACGCATTCTGCCTCTGGTGTTCTTGATGTTCTTGACCTGGGGCTTCTGCACGGTTCTGGTCGATACGCTGATTCCCAAGCTCAAAGCAGTTTTTTCATTGAGCTATGTCGAGGTCATGCTGACGCAGTTCTGCTTCTTCCTCGCCTACTTCGTCGTCTCGCTACCAGCAGGCTGGCTACTCGGTCGACTGGGCTATCTGCGTAGCATCATGGTCGGCCTGCTGATCATGGCCGTTGGCTGCATGCTATTCACGCCAGCGGCAGCGTTGGGAATTTACCCTGCCTTTCTGGCTGCGTTATTCATTCTTGCTTCAGGCATTACGATCATTCAGGTTGCCGCCAATCCCCTCGCTGCAATTCTCGGTGATCCTGCACGTTCACACTCACGCCTTACGCTGGCGCAGGGCTTTAACTCTGTAGGCACGATGCTGGCACCTTTATTCGGTTCAGCGCTCATTCTCGCTAGCGGCATTGTCATCCCCGACTTGAGCACGATGGATGCAGAAGCCTTAAGCGCATTCCGCATCAATGAAGCTGCAGTATTCCAACTGCCCTTCATGCTCATTACGGGTGCTTTGGTTGCGCTCGCGCTGCTGTGCTGGTTTCTGCGTAGCGCGCCAGTGCCGCTGGCTGCGCCTGCAGTGGGAGGTTCGTATGGGCGAGTGTTGAAGCATCCGCGTCTGTCACTCGGCGCGATATCGATTTTTCTCTATGTGGGCGCCGAAGTTGCCATTGGCAGTGCAATGATCAACTTCGTGATGTTGGAGTCCGACATCGACGCGCATAAAGCCGGAAACATGGTGGCTATCTATTGGGGCTTGGCGATGGTCGGTCGCTTTATCGGCGCTCAGCTATTGCGCCATATGCACGCGGCCAGTCTTTTGTGTGCCTGTGCAGCAGCGGCAGCGTTGATGGCCTGTAGCTCTACGCTGCTCGGCGGCACGCAGGCCATTGTCATGATCTTGGGCATCGGCTTATTCAACTCCGTGATGTTTCCCAACATCTTCTCACTGGCCATCGAAAATCTGGGCAAAGATGCTGCCAGCGGCTCTGGTGTTCTCTGCCTGGCTATCGTTGGTGGCGCAGTTGTACCAATGATCTTTGGTTATGTTGCCGATCAGGCTGGATTGATCTACGCCTATTACGTACCTGCTGCGTGTTACGCGTGGATCGCAGCGTATGGCTTTATGGTTCGCAAAGGACTCTAGCCAAAATATCTTGTAGGAGCGCCAATTAAGCGCTCCTACAAAGATACGGATTAGCTAGCTGCTCGCTCCTTCAGATCACTCAAAGTTTTCTCGTGCATCGCACGCGTGATCGGATAGAAGCTCAAAGCGACGATGGCGATGAAGAACATGCTCCCGGCGCAAATCACGAAGATCCAACCCAACTGATTGATGATGTGAGGATCAACCGATTCAACCGTGGCCTTCTCCGGGAACTGAATCAGAGACAGGATGATGCTGGACAGAAAGATGCCCATGCCTGAGACCATTTTGCTGACCATCACCATGGAAGAGAACATCAGGCCTTCCATGTGTTTTCCGGTTTTGAGCAGGAAGTGATCCGCGACATCTGCGACCATCGAGCTCGCAAGAATCAATGCCGCCAACACACACATCACCAGCAGGACTTCCTGCACAACCAACAAACCCACCAGCTCGGTATTGTTCGTTGGCATCATGCCCAACAGACCCAAGGTCACGGGCACTGTGATCGTGACCAAGGCAATTGCATATAAAGTAACAGCGGTTTGTTTCTTGCCAAATTTCTTTGAGAAATGAACCACCACCAGTCCGAGAATCACACCCCAAAAAGCCGCGCTGACAATGACTGCGATATTGGCCGCAGACAATTGCCAGAAATACGTGCGGACGTAGACGCCTAAGGTATTCGCCAAGCCGGCACCAACTGAGAAGAAGAAAGTGCACAGTAGAACGCTGGAGAATGTTCGATCCTGCAACAGCGTCTTCATGCCAGCCCACAGGCCAGACATCGTTGCCCGCTCTGTCCCTTGATGAGCAATCAGCGTCGGGATTCGATGATGGGTTCCCCACGATGAGATCAAAACAGAAAGCAGCATCACTGCGGCCGCAATGGCACCGTAGATGGGATATCCAGTCGCATTGAGCTGCCCCACCGGTTGCTCTGCTGTTGGCACCAGAATGTAGTGAAGTGCAAACACCGGCATTCCGATCATGCCGACCGCAAGGAAGATGGCGCGATAGGTCGAAATACTGGTGCGTTCGTCATAGTTGCTGGTGAACTCTGCCATCAGCGCGCCGGATGGAATCTCGTAGAACGAAATCGCGACGCGCACAATGATCGACATCAGCAAGAGATAGACAAACTGAATCTCCTGACTGGCCTGTGGCGGTGCCCATAAGAAGAAATATGCAGCAGCCAAGGGCAGCGCCGAGGCATACATGAACGGATGTCTACGCCCCCAGCGAGAGCGCAGATGATCCGAGTAGTGTCCAATCAGCGGATCAGCGAAGGCATCCACCATCATCGCAATCATGATCGCAGCGCCGACCCAAGCCGCTGGCAAGCCAACCACCTGATTGTAGTAGAGCAACAAGAAGGTATTAAAACCCTGCTCCTTGATACCAAAAGCAACTGCACCTAAGCCATAGGACATCTTGGTCCTGGCAGGTAGTTTCTCTGTTGAGATCACCGCTGTCTCGCTCATCTCCAATACCGCCTTATATTTTTATAGGAATCTCACTGCATCTTAGGCTTAAGAACCGGACTGATCTGTCACAGTCGAGACAGTGCATACTTTGGCCATGCTCTAAGCCTGAGTCACTAATTTGACAGCACCTCACGCCTAGCAGCGACACAATGACTTTTTTGAATCCGAATGCCACTTTCAGCCTGGAACATCCGTTGAACGAAAGACCCAACTTCCGCGTCACAAGCTTTCTCCTCGACCACATCCGGCACACGATGGCTTTCTATCATCCGCAGTGCATCGATGAGCGCGGAGGCTTTTATCACTACTACAAGGATGACGGCTCCAAATACCGGCCCGGCTCGCGTCATCTGGTCAGCAGCACGAGATTCATCTTTAACTACTCAATGGCGTTTCAACGTTTCGGCAATCCGGAATATCAGGATGCCGTGCGCCACGGCCTTGCGTTCTTGCGCGAAAAACATCGCAACGCCGACACCGGTGGCTATGCTTGGACACTGGAGAACGGTCAGCCTGACGACGTCACCAACCATTGCTACGGTCTGGCCTTTGTATTGCTGGCGTACTCCAAAGCTTTTGAAGCGGGCATTCCAGAAGCCAAGGCGTATATGGAAGAAACCTGGGACTTGATGGAGCGCCGTTTCTGGGAACCCACGTTTAGTCTCTACGCTGATGAAGCAAGCGCTGATTGGGTCGTGTCCTCCTATCGCGGCCAGAACGCCAATATGCATACCTGCGAAGCGATGCTCGCTGCTTTCGAAGCGACGCATGACAAACGCTATCTCGACCGTGCAGCGCTACTCGCCGACACCATGGTCAATCGACAGGCCGCCAAAGCCGATGGCCTCGTATGGGAACACTACGACGCGTCGTGGAATCCAGACTGGGAATACAACAAGGGCGACCGCAGCAACATCTTCAGACCCTGGGGCTATCAACCGGGTCATCAGGTTGAGTGGGCCAAGCTGCTGCTGATTCTTGATCGCCATCAACCCGCTGAATGGCATCTGAAACGCGCGACCGAATTGTTTGATCGCGCAGTGCCGCTGTCATGGGATGAACAGCATGGCGGCCTCGTCTACGGCTTCGATCGTGAAGGAAAGTTCTACGACGAAGACAAGTACTTCTGGGTGCAGGCAGAAACTATTGCCACCGCTGCACTGTTAGCAGACGCCACCGGCAAGGACGAATACTGGCAGTGGTACGACAAAATCTGGGATTACAGCTGGAAGCATTTCGTCGATCACCGCTACGGCGCCTGGTTCCGCATTCTCAAGCCGGATAACAGCAAGTACGACGACGAGAAGAGCCCAGCTGGAAAAACCGACTATCACACGATGGGCGCGTGTTACGAAGTCCTCAACGTCATCAAATAATCTTCAACGCGCCTTCAATCCCGAATTGCCTTCGTGTAAACGAAGGCGCAATGAATTCTGATAGTAGGCCACCGTTTGGTATTGACCGATGACGATCGGCAGTTCGATGAGCTGTTGATCGTCAAGATGTTTTGCAAGCACCGTCCATGTGGCATCGGAAATCATGGCGCTCTGATACAGCTCGTCGGTGGCTTTCAGGATTGCTGCCTCAAATTCACTCCAGCCAGATGCCTCTGAACCTAGGGTGATGCGTTCGATTTCGTCACTCGTGATACCCAGTTTCTTGGCGACAAGAATGTGCTCACCCCACTGGTAAGGGGCTTGGCACAGCCAACCCATACGAAGGATCGCCAGCTCACGATCACGAGGCGGCAAACGACCCTCAGCAAGAAGCTGTATGCCGATGTCCACCTGTCTTGCGAACAAATTCGGGTGACGCAACATCGTTCGCACAATCTCTGGCAGATTGGCCAATAACGCAGACTTATCAGCGGGCGATAAAACCGAAGCCCCTGAATCTGGAACAAGATCCGTCAGGACATCCTGCTCTCGTGAGTCAACCGCACGATTGACCGCAATCATTCGAACAATGATCGCGATTAAATCGTCGCTGAGTTCGTCTACCTTCAAGGGAAGAATGCGCGGCTCGATGGATTGGTCTTTCATCTGCTTAGTAGTTTCAGAGTTCACCACTGCACATTAGTCGCATGGATAGCTGCAGATTATGCTCAGGCTGACCCAATAATTGACCCTACGCGCAGCCGATTACGATCAACGCGCTCAATTACTTATACGATACTGAATCTCTAATGTTTGAGAACTGAAGTGCCGCAATTATCATTCGCTGAGCAATACGGATCATGGGCGCTTGTGGCTGGCGCTTCAGATGGAGTTGGTCGCGCGTTTGCTGAAACACTCGCCAGCCGCGGCTTGAATGTTGTGCTGCTGGCGCGACGCAGAGAGGCGCTTAACGACGTCTCCAGTTCAATCGAACAGCAATACAAAGTGCAGACGCGGGTTATTGCGATGGATCTCGCGGCTGCAGATGCTGCTACGCGCGTGATGGCTGAGGTGAGCGATCTTGAGATTGGCTTCTTCGTGTACTGCGCAGGCGCGGATTCAAACTTCAAACCGTTTTTGTCCTCACCGTTGGAAGTTGCCGAGTCGATGTTGCATCGAAACTGCAATGTGCTGATGCAGCTCTGCCATCACCTATGCGGGCCGATGGTGAAACGTGGTCGGGGTGCAGCAGTGATTTTTGGATCTGGCGCCGGATTTGCCGGAACCCAAAACATGGTTGCTTATGCTGCGACCAAAGCTTTCGACATGGTTTTTGCCGAAGC
>JAZKEM010000228.1:0-3572 GCA_040387055.1 Pseudomonadota bacterium
GAACAAGGCAAGGTTGATCTTGAAAGCCCTGCTTCAAAATGGCTGCCTGCGCTTGGCGAGATTCAAGTACTCGATGGTTTTGATGCCGATGGCAAACCCCGCACGCGTGCGCCTAAGCGCGCAGTGACTTTGCGCCATCTGCTCACGCATACCTCAGGCTTTGGCTACGAATTTCTCAACGAAGCGATTCCTAAATACCAGGCCGCTACCGGCGTACCAAGTGCTTTGAGCGGTCAATTGGCGATGCTGAAAGTGCCATTGATGTTTGATCCCGGCGAGCGCTGGGAATACGGCACGAGCCTCGATTGGGTGGGTCAAATTGTTGAAGCCGTCAGCGGACAAAAACTCGGCGATTACTTTGCAAAGAACATCTTTGCACCACTCGGCATCACCGACACTGCATTCGTGATGACGCCGTCGATGCGCGAACGCAAAGCCAAGATCCACGCACGCGGCCCATCCAATGAATTGATTCCGATTGATCTGGAACTGCCACAGCCACCCGAGTTTGGAATGGGTGGTGCTGGCTTGTACGGCACGATGGGCGACTACATCAAGATCATTCGCATGATCCTCAACAAAGGCGCTGGCGATAACGGCCGCGTACTGAAAGAAGAAACCGTAGCGCTGCTATCGACCAATCACATGGGCGATCTGAATGTGCCATCGGTGAAAAGCACGAATCGCCAACTCTCCAACGACATGCCACTGCCGCCAGACATCCCACACAAGTGGGGCTTGGCACACATGATCAACACCAAGACGTTCCCCACCGGCCGTGCAGCGGGAAGCTTGATGTGGGCGGGTCTGACGAATGCGTATTACTGGATTGATCCAAGCACCGGCATCGGCGGTGTCTATATGACGCAGATTCTGCCGTTTGCCGACATCAAATCCATGCCGCTGTTCTTCCAGTTTGAAGGCACGGTTTATCACTGCTTGAAGTCGTAAAGTAAAAACAGCGCCCCCCCAACATGCGATGCGTGTTGGGGTGATTAAAGCGGTTGGCGTCCGCTCAGCGCATGCGACAGCGTGCCGCCATCAACATATTCCAACTCGCCGCCCATGGGCACACCATGGGCGATGCGGGTGACCTTAACGTTTTGGCCACGCGCCATTTCGGCTAGGTAATACGCGGTGGCTTCGCCTTCGACAGTTGGGTTGGTGGCGATGATTAATTCTTTGACTTCGCCGCTAGCCAATTGCTGGTTCAGCAAATCCAAACCGAGTTCTTGTGGGCCAATGCCATCCAATGGCGACAGTCGGCCCATCAACACAAAATAGCGCCCGCGATACGCGGTGCTTGATTCAACCGCCATTAAATCTGCTGGACCTTCGACAACACAGATACTGCCTGCTGCAATGCGTGCAGGCGTGCAAAAACGGCAGGCCTCATCTTCGCAAAACATGCGACAGGTTTTGCAGCGTCCGATGCCATCGAGCGCTTCGCCCAAGGTTTTACCTAGGTAAGCAGCACCTTCGCGATCACGATCGAGCAAGTGAAAGGCCATGCGTTGCGCAGACTTAGGGCCCACACCGGGCAAGCGGCGCAGGCCTTCAATCAAGCGCGTCAAACGCGGCGAGTAAGTACTCACTTAGTTTGTGCTTAGAAGCCCAGATTCATGCCGGGTGGCAGCTGCATGCCACCGGTAACGGCAGACATTTTCTGCTGCGTCACAGCTTCGAGCTTCTGTGAAGCATCGTTGATTGCCGCAGCAATCAGATCTTCCAAAAATTCTTTGTCTTCTTTGAGCGCGTCAGGCGCAATTTCAACTTTGCGTGCTTGATGCTTGCCGCTCAAAGTCACTTTCACCATGCCCGCGCCGGATTCACCGGTGACCTCGGTGCGTGCAATTTCTTCCTGCGCGCGCTTGAGGTTTTCCTGCATTTTCTGGGCCTGCTGCATCATTTGGCCAAGTGCACCTTTCATCTACATTTCTCCTTACGAATTCTTTAAGAGTCGAGCGGTCGGATCGAGCCGGGTTTAACGCTCGCGCCAAACATGTCTTTGAACGCACGAATTGCAGGATCATTTTCAATCGCGCTTTCTGCAGCACGTTGACGATCGCTAACGCGCTGCTGATCCAACTGCGCAGGAGACGCCAAGGCTTCTTCCATTGCCAGTTCAATCGTCAGTCGAATCGTTGCACCCAACTGACTCGACAGCGCACGCTCAATCGCAGCGCGACGCTCGTCTTGCAACAAATGCTTGGCGCGTGGATCAAGTGATAAACGCACGGTGTCGCCATCACGCCCTGCCCACGCGCAGTTGCGTGCGAGTTGCTTAGGCAGGCCATCCAGCGTCATTGCATCAACGCGTGTATCCCAAGGCGCATCAGCGGGCAAATCAACACGGGCTGCAACGGATGCTGGCGTCGGCTCTGGCGCACGCACAGGTGCTGGCTTCGTTGCCACAAACGCTGCTGGCGCCTCGGCAATGACAGCAGTTGCGCTGACACCGCCAGCACTACTGCTGGTACGTGATGCCGCTGGCGATGCTGCACGCACTGGCGTGCTATCGTCCGGCTTGAACGCGAGCATGCGAAGCACGGTCATTTCAAAGCCCATGCGCGGATCTGGCGCATAAGGCAGATCGCGGCGACCCAGCACAGCGATCTGGTAATAGAGCTGTACATCTTCTGGAGCGATCAGCGGCTTGAGCGCGATGAGTGCTTCTTCATCGTCTTCGTTCTGCGCATTTGGCAGTAACTGCAAAACAGATAAACGCTGAATAGCCGCAGCCAGATCGTTCAACAATGCAGCGTAGTCTGGTGCTTGTGCATCAAGGCGTTGGATGCAAGCCAGCAAGCTATCCGTATCACCCTTGGCCAGCGCCGTAAGAATTTCCAACAACGTTTGACGGCCGACTGTGCCGAGCATTTCTTCAATCGGCGCGCGCTTGAGTTCTGCACCACCAGAGAACGCAATGGCTTGATCGAGTAGCGAGAGGCCGTCGCGCATCGAACCATCTGCTGCGCGTGCGAGCTCAGTAATCGCGCCGGTCTCGAATGCCAAAGATTCATTGTTCATGACCAGCGAAAGCTGATCACGAATAGTAGCGACAGTGAGACGCTTGAGATTGAACTGCAAGCAACGCGACAACACCGTGACCGGCAGCTTCTGCGGGTCCGTCGTCGCGAGAATAAATTTAACGTGCGGCGGTGGTTCTTCCAGCGTCTTCAGCAGCGCGTTGAATGCGCCTTTGCTGAGCATGTGAACTTCGTCGATCAGATAAACCTTGTAGCGACCGCGCGCCGGTGAGTACTGCGCGTTGTCGATGAGGTCACGAACATTATCGACGCCGGTGTTAGAGGCAGCGTCGATTTCCAGCATGTCGACAAAGCGGCCTTCGTCGACTTCCTTACAGGCGCTGCACACGCCGCAGGGATTGGCGCTGACACCGGTCTCGCAGTTGAGACCTTTGGCGATGATGCGCGCCAGCGTGGTCTTGCCGACGCCGCGCGTACCGGTCAGCAAAATCGCGGGATGAAGTTTGTCGTGATCCAGCGCATGTGACAGCGCTTTAACCACGTGGCCCTGCCCCATGACGTCTTCAAAACGGCGTGGGCGCC
>JAZKEM010000229.1:0-2014 GCA_040387055.1 Pseudomonadota bacterium
TTACTTTTCTTTGCACCAGCAAAGAAAAGTGACTCGCGCCACAGCGCGAAACACGTCATCTGAATCAGAGCAGACAGTAGCCACGCCGCAAGGCGGCGCACTGACCTCTCACGCTGACAAAACTGGAGTAAGCGCACAGCTCGCCCTACGCCTGCCCAGAATGATAAGCAGGCAGCCAGCCATGCCCACAAACGAAAACGGCCACCTTTCGATGGCCATTTCTTTACAACTCACATCGATTAGAAACGCTTAGGCCCACTAGGCTTGCTGTACTTGCGCGGCACAGGTGCTGAAGTCGCCTGCTCGCCAGCTTTGGTGATCTTGAGCTGCTGACCGCACACCCAAACCTTCTGCAAACCACGGAAGGTTTCCTTCGGCATGCCTTCTGGCAAATCGATCAAGCTGTGATCTTCAAAGATTTCGATGCGGCCAATGAACTCGCTGTCGATCTCGGCTTCATTCGCGATCGCGCCAACGATGTTGCCCGGCTTCACGGCGTGAACATGGCCGACTTCAATGCGGTAGGTTTCCATGCCCTCTTCCGGCGCGGAGCGCGAACGCCCTGCGGGACGATCAGTGCTGGCGCTACGCTCAGGACGATCAGCAACACGCTCTGGACGTTCCGTACGCACAGGCCGCTCGGTACGTTCAAATCTTTCTGCAGATGCTGGCGCTGGGCGCTCGCTACGTTCTGCGCGCGGTGCAACTTCAATCGTTGCACGTGGCGAATCACGGAAATCACGCGCTTCGCGAACCGGCGGCGTACGACGATCTGGTGTCGGACGGCGCTCTGAACGCTCGGAGCGATCAGAAGCAAACATATTCTCGCGAGGCGAAGAACGCTCTGGGCCAGCAACGGCTGCAGCGCGACGCTCGGTCGGACCATCTGCAATCAACAGTGGCTTGTCGCCCTGTGCCATATGCGCGAGCGCGGCTGCGATCTCGATCATCGGCACATTATTTTCGTGCTCGTACTGCTCAACTGCAGTACGCAAGACATCAAGGCCACCGGCCGCAATCGTCTCGCTGATCTTTTGCTTGAAACGCACGATGCGCAGATCGTTAACCGCGCTAACGCTAGGCAGCTGCATCAACGTCACCGGCTGACGCGTTGCACGCTCAATCGTTGCGAGCAGGTGACGTTCACGCGAAGCCACGAACAGAATCGCTTCGCCGCTACGGCCAGCACGGCCGGTACGGCCAATGCGGTGAACATAGGATTCGGTGTCGGTCGGGATATCAAAGTTCACAACGTGGCTGATGCGCTCGACGTCGAGGCCGCGAGCAGCAACGTCGGTAGCGACGATGATGTCGAGCTGGCCACTTCTCAAACGATTAACCGTGCGCTCACGCTGCGCCTGCACGATGTCGCCGTTCAGCGCGGCGCAGGAATAGCCCCGTGCTTCCAGCTTCTCGGCGAGTTCAGTCGTTGCGGACTTGGTGCGCGCGAAGATGATCATGCCTTCGAAAGGTTCCGCTTCAAGGATGCGCGTCAAAGAATTGAGCTTGTGCTCCATGCCGCTTGCCATCAGATAACGCTGACGGATATTGGTAGCGGTCGAGGTCTTGCTCTTGATCGTGATTTCGACCGGGTTGCGCAGATAGGTCTGCGCAATGCGGCGAATGACTGAAGGCATGGTCGCCGAGAACAGCGCAACCTGACGCTCTTTCGGGGTCTGCTGGAGAATGAACTCGACGTCGTCAATAAAGCCCATGCGCAGCATTTCGTCAGCTTCGTCCAGCACCAGGCAGGACAGATTGCTGAGATTGAGCGTGCCACGCTTCATGTGATCCATGATGCGGCCCGGGGTGCCGACGACGACATGCACGCCGCGCTTCAGCGCTTTGAGCTGCGGTTCGTAAGACTGGCCGCCGTAAATCGGCAGCACGTGGAAGCCCTTGATATGGGTGGCGTACTTCTGGAACGCCTCGGCGACCTGAATCGCCAGCTCACGGGTAGGTGCCAGCACCAGCGCCTGTGGGCCGGACTTGCCAATATTGATGTTTGAGAGGA
>JAZKEM010000230.1:0-16885 GCA_040387055.1 Pseudomonadota bacterium
CTCGGCGGCGCATTGCTGCGTCCATCGGACAAAGGCGCGCCACACAATGAATATTTCAGCGCGCTTAATAATGAGCTGAAGAAAAATGGCCCGATGCGCCCAAGTCTGGTTATTGACCTGGATCGCCTCGATCACAATATTGATCTAGTGAAGAACTCGGTCGCCCGTGTACCCAACCGCCACTACCGCATCGTTGAAAAATCACTGCCCTCTGCTGGCCTGATTGATTACATCGCCAAACGCGCAGGCACCAATCGCCTGATGTCGTTTCATCAACCGTTTCTGAACATCGACGCTCAGACGCGACCCGACTCCGATCTGCTCGTTGGCAAACCACTGCCTGTGCGTTCGGCTGAAATCTTTTATCAGCAACACAAAGGTTCTTTCGATCCTTCACGCCAGCTGCAATGGCTCAACGATACGCCAGAACATTTGCAACAGTATTTGCAGTTGGCCAAAGGCTTGAACACCAAGCTGCGCATCAACATAGAGATCGATGTTGGCTTACATCGCGGGGGTGTGAATAACGAGGAGACGCTCGGCGCGATGTTGCAGATCATCGAAGCCAATCCTCAGCATCTCGAGTTTTCAGGCTTCATGGGTTATGACCCGCATGCAGGCATGGCAGTGCCATCCATCATCGGTACGCATGAAGAATTGTTTGCCAAGGGCATGGCGATCTATCAACGCTTTACTGATTACACCCGCGCTCAGCATCCAAAACTTTGGAACGACAAACTGACGCTGAATGCGGCAGGCAGTCCGACTTATCACCTGCATGAAGCGGAAACGCTTTCCAACGATATTTCTGTGGGCACCGGCCTACTCAAACCGACGCACTACGATCTCGACACACTCGCCAATCACGTGCCTGCGATTTACATCGCCACGCCCGTGCTTAAAGCGACCGGACCTGTGCTGATTCCAGGGCTTGATAACAAATCGAAAATTTTTTCGTGGTGGGATGTGAACCAACGCGAGACATTCTTCATCTACGGCGGTTACTGGATGGCGGATTACGAGTCGCCTAAAGGCATGCAGATCAATACGATCTACGGTCGCAGCACCAATCAGGAAATCGCCAACGCTTCTTCAGCGGTTGGCCTCAAGGTAGACGATCAGGTCTTCCTGCGCCCCACGCAGAGTGAATTCGTACTTCTGCAGTTTGGTGACTTGCTAGCCGTACGCGGCGGCAAGATCGTCGACCGCTGGCCTGTATATCAACAAACTGGCTAGCAGTTCTCAGTTTGCTTGAAGGCGGGTGGGTCGCCAAAAGTCATCGGTCGGTATAGTCGTCCGCAATACGCTGCTCAGCGCATTGAACACTGAACGAGGAAAACCTTATGGCTGCCCGTCGACTGTCTATTCTGGATACCAATTTCCTGCAGCTCGAGTCTGCACGCCAGCCCATGCATGTTGCTGGCTTGATGATTTTTGAACTGCCTGCTGATGCCAAGCCCGATTACGTCAACGAAGTCGTTGAACGTTTCCGCAACTGCACGGTATTCCACAATCCATGGAACTATCGCCTGAAGCGCGCAGGCACGCTGCAATTCATGCCGCTGCTGCAGGAAGTTCACTCCATCGACATGGAGTACCACATCCGTCATCTCGCATTGCCACGCCCCGGTGGCGAACGACAACTCGGGCAGATGGTTGCACGCCTGCACAGCCAGCCACTCGATCTGCGCCGACCGCTGTGGGAAGTTCACATCATCGAAGGTCTCGAAAATAATCGCTTCGCGCTCTACTTAAAAATTCATCACTGTCTGGTTGATGGTGTGTCTGCGACCAAGGTTCTGATGCGTGCACTCGCAACCGAGCCAGATGCCATCGGACAGCTACCGTTCTGGGCGGTGAGTGATGACAACAGCAAAAACATTCCACGTGCGCAGCTCAAAGCTGAACGCAAGAAATCACTGCCGAAAATTTCTGACGTACTCGCCATTGGCCGCGCGCTTGCACACACCTGGTACACCAAGGGCGATGGCGAAGAAGTCACGCTGCGTTCTGCCCCACGTTCAATCATTAATGACCGCATTCACACACAGCGGCGCTTTGCGACACACTCCGAACCACTCGATCGCATCAAAGCGATTGCCAAGGGCGCAGACGCTTCGCTTAACGATATCGTGTTGGCACTCACAGGCACCGTGCTGCGCGAATATTTGGAAGCTCATCACGCACTGCCTGAAGCAGGGCTCACCGCTTCAATTCCGGTTTCCCTGCATGATCCGAATGCTAAGGAAATCAAAAACAATATCGGCATGATCTTCGCGACGCTCGGCACGCACATCGCTGATGATCGCCGCCGCCTTGAGATCATTAAGGCTTCAACCCACAAAGCCAAGGAACGTTTGCAGGCGCTGCCAAGCGGCACTCAAGGTTTGTATTCCAACATCATGCTGCTGCCTTATATCGGCAGTCTGGCCACGGGCCTGGCAGGCCGCATGAGGCCTGCATTCAACGTTGTGGTTTCGAATGTGCCGGGGCCGAAAGAACCTCGTTATCTGTTTGGCGCACGACTCACCAATCTGTATCCGGTGAGCATCCCGATGCACGGTGGCGCGCTGAACGTTACCTGCTTCAGCCACGCGGGTATTCTCAACTTCGGCCTCACCGCCTGTCGTGACAGCTTGCCGCACATGCAGCAGATGGCCGTGAGCTTGGGCCGCGCAGTAGATCGTTTTGAAGAACTCTATTGCGGCAAGGTCACGTCGATCCGATCAGCATCTGGCAGCAACTAGTTTTCTAAACGCATCGCTGCAACATCAGATACCCCGGCTCGCCGGGGTATTTTTTGGCCTGAGCTTTACTTTTCCAACTGGTATGATAAGTTGACCACATGACAAAACAAGCCTTTAACGCTGTCCGCAAGGAATCCCTGTCGGAGTCGGTCTACCGTCAGCTGTCCGACAAGATTCTTCGTCACGAGCTATCGCCCGGCGATTCTTTGCCTGCGGAGCGCGCGTTGTCGGAAGCGCTGCAAGTGAATCGCGGCGCGGTACGTGAGGCGATCAAACGTCTGCAGCAGGCGGGCCTTATTGCGGTGCGCCAAGGCGGCAATCACGTGGTGCGTGACTACCTCAGCGAAGGAGGAATGGAATTGTTGCCGAATCTTTTGGTGGATAAAAAAGGCCAGCTTAATGGCACTGTTGTGCGGTCGATCATGGCGATGCGTTCCTCACTTGCACCCGATATTGCTGCCGCAGCAGCAAAGAAAGGCGGCAAGCCATTAGCGGATGAACTCGATGCACTGCTGAAGCAGATGAATGCGGACATCAAAAATTCTAAAGCGCTGCAGGATCACGCTTTAGTGTTTTGGCAAAAGCTCGTGGCGCGCGGCGGCAATATCGCATTTCGTCTCGCGTTCAATTCCATGACCAAAACCTATACGCAGGTTTGGGATGTGTTGACGCCGGTGCTGGTAAAAGAATTTCGTGACTTCGAAAACTTAAGCGCTATCGCTAAAGCCGTGCGCAAAGGTGATGCCGATGCCGCACGTGAAGCAGGCCTTCGCCATGTCGAAATTGGACGCACTGAACTGGAACGCGCGCTGAAAGTAGCGGAAGCAAAAGGAGCAGCACTATGACGACGGATCGTAGCCACGATAGTGCAATGATTGCTGCAGCGGATACCGCGAAGCTCAACCCGATGCGCCCACCCGATACCTTGCCGCGCACTGGGGCAGCAGCACTGAATGTTTTTGTGCGACACCCGAGCGGCTGGCTGATCGCACTGTTCGTGCTGATCTGCGGCGCTGTACGTTTATCTTGGGGGCCACTAGGCTGGAGCGACGCGATTGTTGCGCTCGCACTCCTCGCTTACTTTCCGGTCAACGAGTGGTTGATTCACGTCTTCATGCTGCATTACAAGCCACGCAAAGTTCTTGGCTTCACCATCGATTTCTATTTGCCGGTGACGCATCGCCGTCATCACGCTGATCCGTGGAATCCGGAGTGGGTGTTTATCCCTCGCCATATTCACTACACCACGCCAATCACGATTGCCCTGATCATGTGGGCGTTGTGGCCGGTGAAAGAATTGGCGCTGACCGGCATCACCGTGTACTTGTTGCTCGGCCTACATTACGAGTGGGTGCATTTTCTCGCACACATTCCATGGTGCCCGGACATTGCGTACTACCAACGCCGTGTACGCGAACATCGCTACCACCACTTCCGCAATGAAAATTACTGGTGGGGCGTCAGCATGGGCATGGGGGATCGCATCTTCCGCACCGCGCCGCCGGTAGAAACCGTCGGCCGCACGGGCACCACGAGTACGGTGGGTCGTTAATCGGCGATCAGTGCAGATCAACCGTCAGCGTTAAGCCATAAACACGTGGTTGGCCGGAATACGCAAACACGGTGTCGCCGAGTTTGATCACTGAATTTTTATAGAACTCATCGGTGAGATTGCGACCAAATGCGGTCAGCGACCAAATCTTGTCTTGCGATGACAAGGTGATCTGCGCATCCAATACGCGATGTGCTTCAAGCGCGAATAGTGGATCGTGTTCCAACGTCGAGTTGGTCGAGCCGGTGTAGGTGTAGCCGACTCCGGGCGTCAGATTGAGATCACGGCTGATTGGGAAAGTGTAGTTAGCCAACAACGACGCTTGCAGACGTGGCGTGTAGTTAAACTCTTGCCCAGCAAAGTCGAAATCATCGCCCTGCGTGTTCTTGCCTTCGTAACGAGTCACTTTGGTGCGAATGTAAGACCCTGACGCATTCAGATGCAGTCGCTCGAATGGCACATAGGCAATTGCGAGTTCAGCACCAATGTTGCGTGACTTCGGCACGTTTTGCAGATACTGCAGCGCTCCGAAGATCTCGTCTTTGAAATACGTCAGCAGCTGTTTATCGGTGTAGTCGTAGTAAAAAGCCGCAGCATTAATCTGTAGCGCACGATCTAGTGCGCTGATCTTTGCGCCAATCTCATATGCATTGAGCTTTTCCTGCACAACAGGCTTGAGACTCGCCTGATCCACCGAGAAGATCGTTGGGAATCCGCCGCTCTTGTAACCGCGTGAGTAAGAACCGTAGAACAAGGCTTCATTCGTCGGCGTCCAGCTCAACACTGAGCGATATGAAATGTTGTGCTCGGATAAGGTGTCCGTATACAGGCCCGCGTTGTTGCTCGCATCAAGACTGCCGCACTCACCTTGCGCCACTACAGAGTTGCCGCCTTTCAAAAAGCTGGCAGCAGTGAAGAACGGAAATGGAATGATCGAATCGTTATCAGCCGCCACATAGGTGCAGCCTACATATTTCTGACGCTCACGGGTGTAACGCGCGCCCAGCGTCAACTTCAATGTGTCGAGAAGCTCTACATTGCCGTCTGCAAACACGCTATCTGAGTGAACATTCGCATCACTCTTTGCCGCGCCTTTTTCAAAGAACAGTGGCTTATTCAGTGGCGCGGTATCGCCAAAGATAAAGACGTTCAAACTGTTTTCAGAACCGTGTCCTTCAATGATCTCGTGGTGCTTATCGCGATTGCTGTTGACGCCTAACAACCAATTAACCTTTTCACCTGCAGTGCCTTCAAGACGAAGCTCGCCGGAGACACTACGAATGCTGGCGTACAACACCTGATCAATGTCTTCTACGTCGAGGCCACCTTGCGGCAAACTGCTGCCATCGGCGCGCATCTGCTGAATCGAGAACAAACCGGTCAGACTCAAGCTATCGTTGATGTACCAATACGGCCGCAGCGATGCCATCCAAAAACGGTCACGCAAACCAAAGTCGCCGTTTTTATTCCAATCCGCGATGCGTGCATTTTGGTTATCCGGAATCAACGGATAGTTGGAAACCGATGGTGCAAGGAATGCACTATTGATGTTGATGCCGGTAAGCGTCTGCAGGATGTTGGTGAATTCACCAGGCAAGGGCAATTTGAACTGGGCCTGTCGTGCAATAGCGTAAGGCGCTTGCGGCTCGCTGCGGTCCTGCCAACCAGAGAGCGTCAAGCGAACTTGCACATCATCCGAGGCCTGCCAATCAACAATTCCGCGAGCAGCCTGCTTGTTGATGGTGCCCAAATGATCATTCGGACGCGTCGCGCTGGTTTGCCAACCGATTGTTGAGTTGATCGAGATTGCGGATAGACGCGCACGCAATGAATCGCCGATCGGTCCGCTGATATAACCCTGCGTATCAACGCGACCAAAACTGCCGTAAGTCACATCGCCGCCACCGACCAAAGTCGACGATGGCTTATTGGCGATGTAGTTGATAGTGCCGCCGGTCGAGTTGCGGCCATACAGCGTGCCTTGCGGGCCTTTTAGTACTTCGACGCGTTGTATATCGAAGTTAGGGCCTTTACTCATGATGGGATACGCAAGACTCACTTCATCTGCGTAAACACCCACAGTCGACGTGGTGGCGAAACTGCTGTCGGCGAAACCCACGCCGCGCAATGTATAGATCGGCGTATCAAAACCAGAATCTGCGGCAGTAAAGCCCGGCACTAATTTGGCAAGGTCGCGAGTATCGGTAATTCCGTAGGTCTGCAGCTCTTGTCCATTGAATGAGCTAATCGCCATCGGCACAGAATTGATTGCTTCGCCACGACGCTGTGCGGTGACGACGACTTCTGGGAGTTGAGCCGCTTCAGATTCGACCGCGCTCGGTGCTACATCCGCAGCAATGCCTAGCGGCGACCACGCACTCGATAAGGCCAGAACTCCCAACGGTAAAATGTGACGCTTCATGCAGCCCCCAGTTAACAGGGCCGCACTCGCTCGGCGACAGCTCCCGTAATGTTATGCACTATGGGTGATGCGCTTATAGCTACAAAATACCGTTTTATTGTTTCGATATAGCTCAATCATCAATCGGTGTGAGGATGGGCGGAATGGTGGGCTGCACCACGCCAACGCGCGTCACGTAGTCTTTCCACTCGGCCCTGAGCTCAGCAACAATTTCTGGGTGATCCGCCGCAACGTTAATGGTCTCGCCGCGATCGCTCTCCATGTTGTAGAGCTGCCAGTCGTGATTGAGCAATAGATTCGCCGGTGGAACCAGATAGTTCACAAAACGCGTCAACTTCCACGGCCCGCGACGTACAACGCGGATATCGTTGACCTCATCAGTCAGCACGACATTGCTGTCTCGCACTTCACCGCGCTGACCGTTGAGCACTGGTAGCAATGAAAAGCCTTCCAGCGGCGCGATCGTGCGACCCTGATACTGATTGCCAGGCTCTTTGATCGAAGCGACAGCAAGCAATGTCGGCACGATGTCACGTACCGAAGCCAATGCCGTGGTCGCTGACGTGACTTTTGAGTTGCCAGGTAGCCGGATGATCGTAGGCACGGAGATGCCGCCTTCACTGGTGAAGGCTTTGAACAAACGGAACGGCGCGGTGCCGACTTCTCCCCAGCGTGTACTGCGGAAAATATAAGAGCCGGGTTTGCCGTAATTCGAGATATCGTTGTTGATATCGCTCTGCTGAGTTGGATCGTTCACTGGCGCAGTGCCGGTACCATCAGCGCCATTGTCGGCGAGGAACACAATCACGGTATTTTCGTACTCACCGATCTGCTTGAGATACGAAACCAGACGACCAATGTTGTCGTCCATATTCGTGAGCATGCCCGCGAATACTTCCATGATGCGCGCTTCGCTCTGCTGATCTGCTGGCAGCAATGTTTCCCAAGGCTGATTCAGCGCAACGCCGGGTTGACCGTAGCGAAGCATCAAGGCCTCATCGCCTGGATTGGGCTTGAAGTCTGCTGGAATCAGGCCGATATCTTTCTGGCGCTGGATGCGCGCATTACGAATGACTTCGTAACCTGCATCATATTTACCCTTGTAGAGATCGAGATATTTGTCTGGCGCCTGTAGCGGAAAGTGCACCGCCTGAAATGCCAAATAAGCAAAGAACGGACGGCCATCACCACGATTCTTGCCGACGTATTGAATCAGTTTGTCGACGAAATAATCGCTTGAGAAGA
Source organism: Pseudomonadota bacterium (assembly GCA_040387055.1). Lineage (GTDB taxonomy): Bacteria > Pseudomonadota > Gammaproteobacteria > Nevskiales > Nevskiaceae > Stenotrophobium. The sequence continues at coordinate 7,967 of JAZKEM010000230.1, forward strand.
AGTCTGCTGGCAGCGTTGCTTCTTTGCCATTCTCGAAATAGGGATGGGATGACGACGATGAACCTCCAGCGCCAGGCGCAAAATTGCTGCCTTCCGGTTTCGCGTAATCCAAAGAAAATGATTGCTCAAAGCCGAATGCCGGTGGTCCGCCGCCGCCTACGTGCCACTTGCCTGCCATGTAGGTGTGATAGCCCGCATCGCGAAACAATTCGCTAACTGTCGGCGCATTGTTATTCAGCACGCCCTGATAGTTATCAGCATTCGCCGGATAAAACTGCTTCATCTCCGGCATGGTGCCCAGCCCAGTCAGATGGTGATCGACACCCGTCAGCAATTCTGCGCGCGTGGTCGCGCACAGCGGCGTGGTGTGCAGATTGCTGAGAATGCGGCCTTCACGCGCGAGCTTGTCGATATTCGGCGTGGCGATTTCACTGCCAAAGGCGCTAACGTCGGAATAGCCAAGATCATCAACCAGAATCACCAGCACATTCGGCCGCGATGATTTTCCTGCGGGCGCAGAACGCTGACAGCCTGCGACGCAGGCAAGTAAAGCCATCAACGCAATCGCACGCGCCGCATATTTCTGATTGTGTACCTTCACGACCGCCACCCTTATTAGGGGCGCGAGGGTAAGCAGCCGCAGTGCAGGCGCAAAATAATCTTAGGTGCTTTACTTATTCCAGAATCTTCGCGGCATTCATTTGCGAAGACAGAAGAGGCGTTTGATGGTTGAGCTCTGTTCGCGGCGCTTGATTGCTATCGCCACCAAGCTATTGCTCGGCGGAAAAATATCGCGCAATTCTGAGCGCCCGTTAAGCCTTGCTCGCCGCAGCAACTTTCTCAGCATGAAGTCGTTGGATCTCTTTGACTTCCTTATTCCAGATTTTCATGTCGCGGAGATAAAGCGTGAACACGCAATCCGCACATCCGCCGCCACAGCAATCGTTGGCCAGTGGGCGCTCCGGCTGCGGCGGCAGCTCGGGATCAAGCAGGGCAGTGTCAGGTACGGCGTCCATACGAGGCATAGTTTAACGCCTGCACCCCACGCTGCGGCACGGCAATCACTACAATCATGCTCAACGAGCACAACCTGCTGGAGCCATAACGATGACCCACCCGCTGCCCGCGACCTGCGATGACGTTGAAATCGCGGTCGACCAGATCATTGCCCACATCGGCAAGGACATCCGCATTGGCCTGCCGCTGGGACTAGGTAAGCCTATCGAGCTGATCAACGCGCTTTACGCTCGTGCTCAGAAAGATTCGAGCTTATCGCTGACCATTTTTACGGCCCTGTCTCTGGAAAAGCCTGAGCCATCCTCCGCGCTTGAAAAAGCGTTCCTCGGCCCATTTCTTGAGCGCGTATTCGGCGACTGTCCGCCGCTGGAATATGTGCGCGACCAGCGCAAACGGCGCCTGCCACCCAATGTCCGAGTCGTCGAATTCTTCTTTAAGCCCGGCAGCCAGATGGGCAACGAGTCGGCGCAGCGCGATTACATCAGCACCAACTACACCTTTGCTGCGCGCGATATTTTTCTACGCGGCTGCAATGTGGTTGCTCAGATCGTCGCCAAACGCGAAACACCGCAAGGCACGCGCTTCAGCTTGAGCTGCAATCCGGATACCAGCCCTGAACTCGCTGCGCTACTGAGCGAGGCCACCGCACGCGGCGAGCGCAAGATTCTTCGCATCGCGCAGATCCAGCAAAACCTGCCGTATATGGCGAACGACGCTGAAGTTGAGCCTGCGGCCTTTGATCTCGTTGTTGATCATCCGCGCTACACCACGACTTTGTTCTCAACGCCGCGTACGCCGGTGACGACTCCCGACTTTTCGATCGGTCTATACGCTTCATCTCTGCTGCGTGACGGCGGCACTTTGCAGGTTGGCATCGGCGCGCTGGGCGACGGCGTGGTTCACGCCACCTGTCTGCGCCACCAACAGAACGCTGCGTATGTGGATTTGCTCAATCGGCTCGGCGCGACAAAGCATCAAAGCAAGCTAATTGAAAACTTCGGTGGAACCGCGCCGTTTATAAAAGGCATCTACAGCACAACAGAAATGTTTGTGGATGGCCTGATGCATCTATACAAAGCCGGAATCCTCAAGCGCAAGGTTTACGATTTCTGGGCCTTGCAGCAACTGATCAACGATGGACGCTGTGATCCAGAAGCGCTAACGCCTTCAGTGCTTGATGAACTCGAAGCGCTTGGCGTTCGGGTGATCCGCACGCAGGATTTTGAAATTTTGCAGCATCATGGCTTCTTCAACGACGCCACTCGGTATGACCTTGGCCATCTGATTGCTCCAGACGGCACACGCGTCATCGCCAACGTCGCCGACCCGGCTGCACGCAAAGTCATGGCTGCACAATGTCTCGGCACAAAACTGCGCCGTGGCATTCTGCTGCATGGCGGTTTCTTCCTCGGGCCACGTGATTTTTACGATTGGCTGCGCAATATGAATGACGAGGAGCGTGCACAGATTTGCATGACCGGCGTCTACAAAGTGAATCAGCTGGATCACAATCCACGCCTCTACAAAGCGCAGCGTCAACATGCACGCTTCGTGAATACCGGATTGATGGCGACACTCAGCGGCAGCGTCGTGTCTGACGGGCTTGAGGACAACCAGGTTATTTCAGGCGTTGGCGGTCAATACAATTTTGTCGCAATGGCGCATCAGTTGCCGACAGCGCGATCCATTCTTTTAATCCGCGCGGTGCGTGAAAAAGGCGATGGCGCGGTCAGCAATATCGTTTTCAATTACGGCCACTGCACCATCCCGCGACATTTGCGCGACATCATCATCACGGAATATGGCATCGCGGATCTGCGTGCGAAAACCGACAATGAAGTGATCAAGGCGCTGATCAATGTTGCGGATTCACGCTTTCAAGCCACGCTGCTGGAACAAGCCAAGAAATCTGGAAAGCTGGAGAAGGATTACGTCGTTCCATCGGCGTTTCAAAACAACACACCACAAGCACTGCGTGAAAAGTTGGCGCCACATCAGGAACTGTTTCCAGACTTCCCATTCGGCAGTGATTTCACACCACAAGAAGAGCTGCTGGCCAAGTGTTTGCAGAAAGTGAAATCACGTGCCGCGAAAACGCCAAAGTGGAAATTGCTGCTATCGACACTAACCGCTAGCGCTGCACCAGCCGCTGTGCAACCTTACCTTGAACGCATGCAACTGCTTGCGCCAACGACACTGCAAGACAAAGTCGCAAAGCACTTACTGATCGATGAGCTTGGCAAAGCAGGCATACGCTGAATAAAAAACGACCCCGCCAGGAGCCACCGTGGCGGGGTCGTTTCACAACAAACTGCATTAGACTCTGATCTCGCCTTTCAGCAGAAGATCATTCTTAACTTGAGCAACGCCTCTCACTTTCTGAGCGACCAGAGCAGCTTTCGTCAGTTCGTCGCTTGATCTGACGTAACCAGAGAGCTGAACCGAACCCTTGAATGCGGTAACTTGTATCTCACCAATGTGCAGGTTTTTCTGTGCCTGCAATGCATCCCAAACCTTATTGCAGATGATGATGTCGGATTCGTTCACCATCATGCGGCCCAAGGCCGACTGATCAGCAAAGCTGGCACTAGGCACAAGCCCAACACTAAGTGCTACAGCAATTAACAAAACTTTTGGGTTCATTGGTCTGCTCCCCAGATTAATGAAAGCCGGCTCTCAATTACGTTCGTTGTGTTGCGACAGTGACCCAAGTACCAAAGCCACCGCAGCAATCACCAAAAACACGAGAAACAAAATTTGTGCGATAGACACTGCACTGGCGGCGATACCACTAAAGCCGAACAGTGCAGCGATGATCGCGATGAGGAAAAACACCACTGCGTAGTGCAGCATGTTGGCCTCCGTTTATGACGATCTTGCGACGCTGCGCTTAGATCGGTGGAATGATGACTGCGTTTGCAGCCGTGGCAGCACGCTTTTCTTTGCGCCTCTGCTCACCGTTCACTGCATCTGAAACGCCATCGAAGAACTTCTTCACTTGTTTTTCGGCTTCCTCGCGGGTCGCGCCGTAGCGCTCCTGCACGAGTCCCGTAAGACGTTGGGCGTTGCCTTCAATCTTTAGGAGCTCGTCATCCGTGAGCTTGCCCCAAGTGGTTTTTGCCTTGCCAACTAATTGCTTCCATTGGCCTTTGAGTGTGTCCTGGTTCATGTTCAATTTCTCCTTTTGAACTGACATCGTGACGACCTTGCCACATGACCCACCTTGCCAGCGGGTCACTGAACCTAAACTGAACTCCTAGGCAAAAAGGCCGCTAGCGCACTAGCAAAAATCCTAATTATCGCTAGTGTGTAGGACATGCCTTACATCACCACGCGCGACGGCGCCAAACTTCACTATCTCAGCATCGGTCGCGGTGCTCCGGTTGTTCTTCTTCATGGTTTTGCGATGCAGGGGGCGATGTGGCTGCCCTTCATTGCGCCACTGGCGATGCGCTATCGATTTATCTTGCCGGACCTGCGCGGCTTTGGCGGCTCTCATCGCGTCGCACTGTCTCAGCCTTGCCTGCTGACACAGCATGCCGACGATCTTGAAGATTTGATGGAAGCACTCAATCTGCGTGACGTTCGTCTCGGCGGATTGTCGATGGGCGCTTGCACGGCACTGCAATATCACCGTCTCTATGGCTTTGATCGCGTCCACAGTTATCTGCATATGGATCAAGCCCCTTGCGTGCGCAATAGCAAAGATTGGCGTCACGGCCTGCTCGGCGTGCAACAACAATCACGTCTCGGCGCATGGAAATCGCTGATGCAGGATTTAGAGCCCTACCGCGGCGAGGCCTTCAAGAAAATTCCGAAAGCATTACGCGCACGACTGTGGAGCGTACTGTCTGAATTTTTTGGTTTTGCATTTCATAAAGCCGGCTGGAAGGTTTTCTCCCAGCTCGCCAAACATGAGTTCATCATCCGCAATATCGCGCCAACTTCTAATTGGCCGATCTACATGGACACGCTGCGCTCGTATACCGAAGACGATTACGATTGGCGTCCGTCTCTGAGCAAGCTTGCTGTGCCAATGACCGTTCTCGTCGGCATGCGCTCCACCATGTATCCGGCGCAGGGGCAATTGCAGATCGGCAAGCTTGTGCCCAACGCGCGTGTCGTGAAATTCGAAGACTGCGGTCACGCATTGCCATTTGAAGCGCCACTGCGTTTTACTAGCGAGCTACGTCAGTTCCTCGCAGCAGCATAATTTTTGTAGGAGCGCCGCTTAGGCGACGCTCCTACAGAAGATGGCCCTTTATGGCCACGCCGCACAACTCAAGCTAAGCTCTGCCGCATGCCAACCTCGCTATAACGGGAGCAGTCCATGCGTAAGTTATTCATCATTGTCCTTGTCGCCATCGCCGCAGTCTTGGGCTACGCAGCAACCAAGCCGGACACTTTTCAAGTTTCGCGCTCCGTATCAATCAAGGCGCCGCCAGAAAAGATTTTTCCGCTAATTAATAATGTGCACAGTTGGACTACCTGGTCTCCTTACGAGAAGTTAGACCCTGCGATGAAGCGCAGCTATAGCGGCCCCGAAGCTGGCGTCGGTGCGATCTATAGCTGGGAAGGCAACAGCTCAGTAGGCTCGGGCAAGATGGAAATTGCGGAATCGAAGCCGTCCTCCAACGTCAAATTCAAACTCGATTTCTACAAGCCTTTTGAGGCGCGCAACAGTGCCGAGTTCACTCTGGCAGCAGAAGGCGACCACACCACCGTGACTTGGACCATGGATGGCCCTAGCCCTTACATCAGCAAGTTGATGGGCGTGTTCTTCAATATGGACAAGATGATTGGCGACGCTTTTGCAGATGGCCTGAATAATTTGAAAGGCCTTAGCGAACAGTAAAAACTATGGCCTGCGACGATTAACGTCGCAGGCCATCATGTTGTGCTGATTATTTTGTTTCGCCTTGTACCGCTTCATCTCTGGCTTTTTTGTACTGCCCATAAGATGTACGCGCATTAGAAGCGCACTCTGCTTGTTCACGCTCTGGCAGCTTGCTGCATTGTTGCGCACGCAGCTCTGATGTTGAGTTATAAACCTGTGCGTTTGTACAGGCAGCACTACTCGCGATGAGCAAGACGAATCCAATTTTCGCGGTGGAGGTCATCATGCTCTCCAGAGGACTCACGTCCTACTCTGCGGCGAGCGCTTCAACCTGAATGCGCAGCGTCACGTCCATGTTGAAGCCGTATTTCTTGCCCGCATCGATGCCGAATTCATCACGTTTGATCGTGGCGAGCGCATCTGCACCGCACGCTTCGCGCTTATACATCGGGTGCGGAATGCACTTAAATGACAAAACCTTGAGTTCAACTGGCTTAGTCACACCGTGCAGTGTCAGGTTGCCCGTCACTTTGGTCGGTGCGCCATTCACGAAACCATCGAGCTTGCCCTTGTAAGTAGCGGTCGGATACTTGGCGACGTCGAATATTTCGGCTTTCATGGCATGCTCGTTCATAACGTCGAGGCCGTAATCGATGCTGGCGGTATCCACAACGATATCGACAGTGCCGGCAGACGCGGCCTTATCCAAGATTATTTGGCCGCTAGTCTTGTTGAACTTGCCGCGCCATACCGACAGGCCTGACATATGATCTGCTTCAAAGCTCGGAAAAGTATGTGTAGGGTCAATGTTGTAAGTGACCGATGCCGCACCTGCGCTCGCGCAGAACATCAGGGACAACAGCGGCAGCCATAGAATCTTTTTCATTGTCAGGTCTCTTGTTTTCGGGGTTTCAGTCTAAATTATGTTCAGGCCGTTTTTGCCATTATGACGGCGTCTTTACTCTTCCTTTGCGGTTAACAGGAGATCGCGTGCAACCGATCATCTCCATCCAGAATCTCACCAAGACTTACGCCACCGGCTTCCAAGCCCTTAAAGGCGTGAATCTTGATATCCGTCGCGGCGAAATCTTTGCGCTGCTCGGCCCCAATGGCGCGGGCAAAACCACGCTGATTGGCGTGACCTGCGGCATTGTGAACCCCACGAGTGGCACCGTGCTGGCAGACGGCCACGACATCATTTCCGACTATCGCGCTGCGCGATCCAAGATCGGTTTGGTGCCGCAAGAGTTAACAACGGATGCTTTTGAAAGCGTTTGGGCGACCGTCAATTTCAGCCGCGGCTTGTTTGGTAAGTCACGCAATCCAGCATTGATCGAAAAAATTCTGAAAGATCTCTCTCTATGGGACAAGAAAGATTCCAAGGTGATGACGCTTTCCGGTGGCATGAAGCGCCGCGTCATGATTGCCAAGGCGCTCTCGCATGAGCCACAGATTCTGTTTCTAGACGAGCCTAGCGCAGGCGTTGATGTCGAGCTTCGTCGCGACATGTGGGAAATGGTGCGCAGGCTTCGCGACAGCGGTGTCACCATCATTCTCACCACGCATTACATCGAAGAAGCCGAAGAGATGGCCGACCGCATCGGCGTCATCAGCAAAGGCGAGTTGATTCTGGTTGAAGAAAAATCCGTGTTGATGGCAAAGCTCGGCAAGAAACAGCTGACGTTGCATCTCAAAGCCCCGCTAACGGCCATCCCCGCAGCCTTTGCCGAACATCCGCTGACACTTTCGCCTGATGGCACAGCGCTGGTCTATACCTTTGATGCGCAGAGTGAAGAAACCGGTATCGCTGCGCTGCTGCGCAGCTTGGGCGAACACGGCATCGACTTTAAAGAACTGCAATCCAGCCAGAGTTCCCTGGAAGATATTTTTGTCAGCCTGGTGAGGGCGCGCTCATGAGTTCCGCAATCAATTTTCACGCGATCCGCGCGATCTACCGTTTTGAAATGGCGCGTACATTCCGCACGCTGATGCAGAGCATCGCTTCACCCGTGCTGTCGACATCGCTTTACTTCGTCGTCTTCGGCGCAGCGATTGGTTCACGTATGGGCGCGATTGATGGCATCAGCTACGGCGCGTTCATCATCCCCGGCCTGATCATGCTATCGCTGTTAACAGAGAGTATCTCCAACGCATCATTCGGCATTTATATGCCGAAGTGGTCGGGCACCATTTATGAGCTTCTATCCGCGCCAGTTTCCTACGTCGAAGCAGTCGTCGGTTACGTCGGCGCAGCAGCAACCAAATCAGTTCTGCTCGGCATTCTGATTTTACTGACCGCACGCATCTTCGTGGACTATCAGATCATGCATCCAGTCTGGATGGTTTTCTTCCTGGTGCTCACTGCAATTACGTTCAGCCTGTTCGGCTTCATCATCGGCGTATGGGCGGATGGCTTTGAGAAATTGCAAATCATTCCGATGATGATCGTTACGCCACTGACATTTCTCGGCGGCAGTTTCTACTCAATCAATATGCTGCCCGGCATCTGGCAACAAATCGCACTGTTTAATCCAGTGGTGTATTTGATCAGCGGATTCCGCTGGAGCTTCTACGGTGTGTCAGATGTCAGCATGGGCGTCAGCGTTGGAATGACGCTTGGGTTCATGGCGCTGTGCATGCTTGCGATCGCGTGGATCTTTAAGACTGGGTACAAGCTTAAAAACTAAACCGCCCCAATCGGGGCGGCTGTTTTAAGCAGAACGGGTCGCCAACCACTCATTGGCATACACCCAAGTCGTCAACGGCGCTTTGCTTCCTGCAAACACGCCAGCATGTCCGCCAGGCGCGAGCATGAATTCTTTGTCAGCGCTGCCAACAATATCCATCACTTTCTTTGCGGCATCGACGGTGACGATCTTGTCGGTCTTCCCTGCAATCGCCAGCAGTGAGCTTTCAATTTTATCGAGCGCGGCGCTCTTGCCCTTGCCGTGGCCCAGCTGAATGTTGCCGGTCGCCAAGGCGTTGTCCATGCCGACGCGCACGATGAAGTCTTGAATGATGCCGCCCGGATAAGCGTGCATCTTGTTGAACCACGTCGACATCGT
>JAZKEM010000231.1:0-32194 GCA_040387055.1 Pseudomonadota bacterium
CCATGGACTATTACCATGATTGGATGTAACAAAACGGCTGCCAGGAATGGCAGCATTGCGTCGACATCACACTTTGCACCACGACCAAAGTCTGATGGTGCACTATCATTTCAATATTACGTATCCGATTGCGGATTGGGTTATGGGCACGCTGCACCGCCCAGCTAAATGAGAAAGGTCTCGACTATGAAATCGTCCATCAAATCGAAAACGCTGCGCGTGGGTCTGGTGCAACAGCCTTGCACCTCTGATCGCGACACCAATCTCAAGATGTCGGAAGACGGCATCCGCGCCGCCAAGGCGGGTGGCGCGCAATTGGTGATGCTGCAAGAGCTGCACACCTCTTTGTATTTTTGCCAGCACGAAAGTACTGATCTGTTTGATCTGGCTGAACCTATTCCCGGCAATTCCACCGCATGGCTCGGCGCGCTCGCAAAAGAGCTCGATATCGTCATCGTCGGCTCACTGTTCGAGAAACGCGCACCCGGTCTGTATCACAACACCGCGGTTGTGCTGGAGCGCGACGGCTCACTCGCAGGCGTCTATCGCAAGATGCATATCCCTGACGATCCGGGCTACTACGAAAAGTTTTACTTCACGCCCGGCGACCTCGGCTTCACGCCGATCCAAACCAGCGTCGGCAAACTTGGCGTTCTCGTATGTTGGGATCAGTGGTATCCAGAAGCCGCACGCTTAATGGCGCTGGCTGGCGCCGAGCTGTTGCTCTACCCCACCGCTATAGGCTGGAATCCGGCTGATGATGCTGACGAACAACAGCGCCAACGCGACGCTTGGGTCACGATTCAACGCTCACACGCTGTCGCCAATGGTCTGCCGGTACTCGTCGCCAACCGCGTCGGTTACGAAGGTGATCCCACCAAGCAAACCGCTGGCTCACAGTTCTGGGGCCACAGCTTTGTCGCAGGCCCGCAGGGCGAGTTCATTGCCAAATCTGGCGAGAAGGCCGATGTGCTGGTCGCGGAAGTGGATTTGGGCCGCAGTGAGAACGTACGCCGCTGGTGGCCGTTCTTGCGTGACCGCCGCATTGACGCGTACGGTGACCTGATCAAACGCTATCGCGATTAACGTGGCAGCGCCCATGGGCGCGCGCCATACGCGTAACCGGCCTTGAATCGTCTTCATCATTTGCGCTTGGCCGCAGGCAGGTAGTACCAAGACAGGATGTCGACATGCGTCAAGCCGTACAACGTTCAATCGCAGCTCTCTTTGCCATTGGCTTTGCTTTTGCCTGCGTACTGGCAATCCTTGCGTGGAATCAGCATCGTCATTTTCAATCAGACCTGCGCTGGACCGATCACACGCATGAAGTGCTGGGACACATCGATGGCATTGAACGAGGCCTACTGAACTCCGAAAGCTCGGTGCGCGGGTATCTGCTGACCGGCTCTGTCGATTACCTGCAGCCGTATCAGATTGGCAGGGAGCTAGCCAAAGAATCCGTCCATACGCTCACGCTACTGACCAAGGACAATCCTCAGCAGCAGGACTTGCTGCGCCAGATTCAGCCCCTGGTTCAATCCAAGCTGGATTGGATGGAACACACCATTGCCCTGCACGACACGCAGAATCCTCAAGCAGCCGTAGACGCTGTGACAACAGGCACCGGCAAGAAGCTGATGGACGAAGTCCGCGTGCTGACTACTCTGATGCAGGAGCAAGAGCAAAGTCTGCTTGTGGAGCGCACTACCAAGCGCGATGCTTCCTCGAAACGCAGCGGCATTTTCACCATTGCTGGGCTGATCGCTTATCTGCTGCTATTGCTGGCCGCCTTCATGATCATCCGCAAAGCCCTTGCCCAACGTCGTGCTGCGCAAAAAGCAGCATTTCGTGCTCGCGAACTGGCCGAGGTCACACTGCACTCGATCGGAGATGGCGTACTGATTACGGATACTAACGGCATCGTCACTGATATCAACGCTGCCGCCGCTGATATCCTCGCCCGCAGCCGTGATGACGTGCGCGGCCAGCATGTTGATCAAGTCCTCAAGTTCTTCCATCGACATACACGTGAAGTCATTCCCAATCCTATTTTTGCGGCTCTGGAACAGAAACGCAGCGTTGAGCTGGAGCCCGATGCCGTCGTGATCCGCAAAGATGGCAGTGAAATTGGCGTCGAAGACTCCGCCGCACCTATCCGCGACCAGAGTGGCACTGTGGTTGGCAGCGTGCTGGTGTTCCGCGACGTCACCGAACGTCGCAGCCTTGTCGACAAGATCGCCACGCTGGCACTGTATGACGGTCTGACTGGGCTGGCCAACCGTAGTCTGTTGGAAGATCGCTTGCAGAAAGCCATTGAACTGGCCATCCGCCAAGGCGACAAGGTGGGTCTGGTGTTCATGGACCTCGACCATTTTAAACAGGTCAACGATACGCTCGGCCACGCCGCTGGCGACGAGCTGCTCAAGGAAGTTTCATCCAGACTCGTCAGCGCATTACGCACCAGCGATACCGCCTGCCGTGTCGGCGGCGATGAATTCATCGCACTGCTGCCATCCATCAAGAATGCTGATGCAGCCAAACAAGTGGTTGAACGAATTTATGCTGCAGCCGAGCGTCCGGCGCCGATTTCCGGTCAGGAAGTACCAATTCATTTCAGCGCGGGTGTTGCGGTTTATCCAGACGACGCCAAAGATGGCAGTGAATTGATCCGCAAGGCCGACGCGCGCATGTACTTTGCCAAAACCAGTAGCCGGAGCCCCGGCGAAGTCCCGCAAGGTTAAGCGCAGACCGACCAGCCCGGGTTAAAATCGCGACGAAAGCCTACAGGTGGCTAGCCACGGGATCCGTGCGCAAGTCACTCTCGTTTATCGATTGGTTTGCTGGAGGAGAACATCATGCGTATTTCCGTTCTGATTGCTGCCCTCGCCGTTTCTGCCAACGCATTTGCAGCAGAAACGCCACGCGCTACTGACTTCAAGTGGATGTCTGGTTGCTGGGGTTATGAAAGCGGCGGTAGCAGCTACGAAGAGCATTGGCTCACGCCTAGCGGCAACACCATCCTCGGCATCGCGCATCGTGATGCGGACGGTTACACGCGTGACTTCGATTACATCCGCATTGTGACCAGCGGCACTGGCTTTGATTTTGTCAGCCAGCCCAAGGGCGATCCTGAACTGCGTTATGGCATGACCGCGCAGAAGAAAGGCAGCAGCGTGACGTTTGAAAGTCTCAGCGGCCTCGGCTTCCCAACACGCATCACTTACGAATACACGGCACCTGATTCTCTGAAGGTGCGCTTTGAAGGTCGTAGTGAAGCTAATCAGCCGATGATGAACATCTTCCCGATGAAGCGTAAATCCTGCTCCGTCAATTAATTTCCTTCTCTACTAAAAGTCCTCAAACCATGTCATCAGAACTAGAACTGTTTCGCGATAACGTTGTTCGTTTCCTCAAAGAAAACGTCGAACCCAACTACGAAAAGTGGGAACGCGACGGCATCTTCCCTAAAGACCTCTACTTGAAGATGGGCGAAAACGGCCTGCTCTGCGTAGACGTTCCTGAAGAATACGGCGGCATCGGTGCCGAGTTTGCGTTCTCGATGGTGGTGCTGGAAGAAACCGCACGCATGGGCTTCCTCGCGCTGGCGTCAAACCTGTCGGTGCACTCTGACATCGCTGCGCCTTACATCCTGCACCTGGGCAGCGAAGTACAGAAGAAAAAATATCTGCCGAAGATGGTCAGCGGCGAATGCATCGGCGCCATCGGCATGAGCGAACCCGGCGCAGGTTCAGATCTGCAAGGCATCAAGACCAGCGCATTGCCTGACGGCAAAGGCGGCTACTTGATCAGCGGCTCCAAGACCTTCATCACTAACGGCCAACACGCTGGCGTGATTGTGCTGGCAACGAAGACTGATCCGAAAGCTGGCGCCAAAGGCACCACGCTGTTCACCTTCGACACCTCAGTCGCAGGCTTCAAGCGCGGCCGCAATCTGGAAAAGATCGGCCTGCACAGCGCTGACACTTCCGAACTGTTCTTCGACAACTGCCCAGTTGCCGCGGATGAAGTCCTCGGACGCGCTGGCGGTGGTTTCGGTCATTTGATTGACGAACTGCCACGCGAACGTCTCGCCCTCGCCGTCACCGCCGTTGCTCACGCACAGGGCGCGCTGGATAAAACGGTTGAGTACGCACTCACACGCAAAGCATTCGGCACCAGCATCGCCACCTTCCAAAACACACGTTTTGAATTGGCCAAGTGCAAAACCGATATCGAAGTGCATCGCGCCTACGTTGAGAAGTGCACCAAGATGTACGCCGAAGGCAAAATGGATGTCGCCAGCGCCGCGATGATCAAACTCTCCACCACCGAAATGGAAGGCCGCGTCACCGACGCTTGCTTGCAGCTCTTCGGCGGCTACGGCTACATGGTTGAGTATCCGATCTCACGCTTCTGGTCCGACGCACGCATTCAACGCATCTATGGCGGTACGTCAGAAATCATGAAGGAAGTTATTGCGCGTACGCTAGTCGGGCGTGGCTAAGCTTTTTAGCTGATACAAAAAAGCCCCGCATTGCGGGGCTTTTTTATTGCACCGAGAAAACTATCTCAGCATCGCGCAAACAATGGCCCCGAGATCACCAAGCAAAAGTACCGTCGTAGCCACAAAACTAATCATCATGCCGGAGCCGCGTTTTTTGGCTTCGACGATATAGCCTTGTGTGTAGAGAATGCGACCGACAATCCAGGCGGCGCCCAATGCTGCGGCCCAGATATCTGAGACGTAGATTGCGAACAGCCACAGTGCGGGCAAATGCATGATCAAGCTTTCGAGTGTGTTCTGCTGCACGCGAAACACGCGTTCGAAATCAGCGTTGCCGGTGACTGCTGGCGCGCTGATTTTGTACTTGCCACGAGCTTTACCGACCAAGGCAATCGTTGCCCAGTAAACCAGCAGCGAGAGCACTGTGATCAGTGCGGTGTGGTGATATTGCATGTTCTCCCCTTTTTGTTATGAATCTTAAGAATATTTTTTATGACAACCGCGCGGCTTATTTGCCTTGCTTTGATGACGTGTTCGTAACAACACCGTCTTTGAAGTAAACGAGCGTGCGTGAACCATCTGGGTATTTGTACGTCCACCCTTCGCGCACCACGCCAAGATTCTCGTTGTGACTGGTGGAATAGGGCTTGCCCAATATGCTGCGCACCTGCTCTTGGTCCATGCCGGCGATGACCTTGCCTTCAACGCGCGCATTGCGGATTACTTCCGCGTGCTTTTTCTGCGCCTGATGCTCTTTGTTCCAAGCTTCGTTGGCCTTATCGCGTTCTTTCGTTTCTTTGGAGATGCGCTGATCGTATTGCTTGGCCAGATCCGGCACTTTGGCCGCTGGCACGACCTGCAACGGCTTAGGGGTGTAGGCCTGAGCGTCCTCGGCACATGGCTTGTCGCTGAACACCGACGCGCCGTCCTTCTGGCAACGGAACATCTCGGCACTAGCGCCTAGGGGCAGCAGGGCCAGAAATAAGGTCGCAGCGAGCGAAAAGCGGAACATGCGGCCTCTCAAATCGAATAAGGGCCTGATTATAGGGCCCGATTGTGTCGGCATTGCTTGCCCGGCGTCACAACGGCTGACAAGCCCGGCCTAACCACGGATAATCCGCGCCTCGCAAAACGCTGCCAGAAGGCCGTTTTGCGGCATAACCCATCTGAGGCAACGAGCAAATGAGTCAGTACGTTTTTACGATGAACAAGTGCGGCAAGATTGTGCCGCCCAAGAAAGAGATCCTGCGTAATATCTCCCTGAGCTTCTTCCCTGGCGCCAAAATCGGCGTGCTGGGCTACAACGGCGCTGGTAAATCAACGCTACTGAAGATCATGGCGGGCATCGACAAGGATTTCGTCGGCGAAGCGCGTCCGCAGCCGGGCCTGAAGATGGGCTACCTACCGCAGGAACCTCAGCTCGACCCGACCAAGAATGTTCGCCAGAACGTTGAAGAAGCGATGTCGGACATCACCAACGCACAGGCTGAGCTGGATCAGGTCTACGCCGCCTACGCTGAACCCGATGCTGATTTCGACAAGCTCTCGGCTCGTCAGCAAGAACTGGAAGCGATTCTTGCTGCCAGCGATGGCCACAACATCGACGTGATCCTCGACAAAGCTGCTGAAGCGCTGAATCTGCCACCGTGGGATGCCGACGTCACCAAGCTCTCCGGTGGTGAACGCCGCCGCGTTGCGTTGTGCCGCTTGTTGCTGTCGAAACCCGACATGCTGCTACTCGACGAACCGACCAACCACTTAGACGCAGAATCCGTGGCGTGGCTGGAAAAATTCCTCAAAGATTTCCCCGGCACCATCATTGCCGTAACGCACGATCGTTACTTCCTCGACAACGTCGCCGGCTGGATTCTCGAACTCGACCGCGGCACAGGTATTCCTTGGCAGGGCAATTACACCAACTGGCTGGAGCAGAAGACCAAGCGCCTGTCGGAAGAAAGCAATAAAGAAGACGCGCGCCAGAAAGCACTCAATGAAGAACTTGAGTGGGTGCGCAAGAATCCCAAGGGTCGTCAGGCCAAGAGCAAGGCGCGTATCAAAGCGTTTGAAGAATTGGCATCGCAGGAATATCAGACGCGCTCGGAAACCAAAGAGCTCTACATTCCGCCTGGCCCTCGCCTCGGCGACATCGTTATCGACGTCAAAGACCTCGGCAAGAAATTTGGCGACCGCCAGCTCTACTCCGGCGTTAACTTCACCGTTCCACGCGGCGCGATTGTTGGCATCGTCGGCGCCAACGGCATGGGTAAGACCACGCTGTTCCGCATCCTCACCGGTCAGGACAGCGACTATCAGGGTGAAGTCACAGTCGGCGAGACCGTGAAGTTTGCCTACGTTGATCAGAGCCGCGACTCGCTCAATGGCGAGCACACCGTGTTCCAAGAAATTGCCGAAGGCAACGACATGTTGCAGATCGGCAACTTCTCGATGCCAGCGCGCGCCTACATCGGCCGCTTCAACTTCAAGGGCGACAGCCAGCAGAAGCGCGTCAAGGAACTCTCCGGCGGTGAACGCAATCGCGTGCACTTGGCCAAGCTGCTGCTCACCGGCGGCAACGTTGTTCTGCTCGACGAACCAACCAACGACCTCGACGTCGAAACGCTGCGTTCGCTTGAAGAAGCGATTCTCGACTTCCCCGGCTGCGCGCTGGTCATCTCACATGACCGTTGGTTCCTCGATCGCGTCGCCACCCACATCCTCGCCTTTGAAGATTCTGGCGAAGTGATCTGGCATGAAGGTAATTACCGCGATTACGAAGATGACTTCCGTCGTCGCACTGGCAACGAGCCGGGCGTGAATCGTCGTACTCGTCACAAGAAGCTGGCTTAAGCCACATCGCGCAGTACCAAAAGCCACCCGCTCTCACTGAGGGCGGGTGGCTTTTGCGTTGGCCGCCGTTTTGTTTTCGCTATTTCTTATACTATTTGCAGCGTCATCCCAAGACCACAAAAGTGGCGTCGAAGATTTACCGCTTTTTCCTGGCAGGACGCTGGGACAATCCCACAACACAATAGTCAGGAAATTTCATGAGCGACAACCGCTTCGAATATCGTATTGAAGGTTCTGATCTTCAGTTTGTTCAGCTCACGCTTTCGCCAGGCGCAGTCGCCGTTGGCGAACCTGGCTCGATGATGTTCATGGATGATCCTGTCGTCATGGACACAGTTTTGGGCGATGGCGCCAACGAAGATTTCTTTGCTCGCATTGTTGGTGCGTTCAAACGCGCCTTCACTGGCGAGAGCATGTTTTCCACTTTATTCAAAAATCCTACGACGCAACCACAGCGCGTCGCTTTTGCAGCACCATCGCCGGGCAAAATTATTGCGATTGATCTTGCAGAGAATGGCGGCGCCATCATTTGTCAGAAAGGCGCTTTTCTCGGTGGCACTCAAGGCGTGCGTGTTGGCATTGCTTTCAAGAAACGTCTGCGCGTCGGCTTCTTCGGCGGCGAAGGTTTCATCATGCAGAAACTCACCGGCACTGGCATTGCGTTCATTCATGCCAGCGGCACGCTCAGTGAGCAAACACTGGGCCCTGGCGAATCACTGAAAGTAGACACTGGCTGTCTCGCCGCTCTGCAAACTTCAGCAACTTATGACATTCGTTATGTCGGCAAAGCCAAGACCGCAATCTTTGGCGGCGAAGGCTTGTTCTTCGCACATCTCAAAGGCCCAGGCCAAGTCTGGCTGCAATCATTACCGGTACAACGTCTGGCCAAAGGTTTGTTTGCACATGCCTTCAGCGCACGTGGACGCTCACCGCTCGGACGGCTTTACCTGATCGCGATTGTGATCTTTGTCATCGCCAGCCTGTTCATTGAACCCAGAGCCTAATGCAGCCACAGATTGCAGTTCGCGTACAAGCAGCCACCCTGCCCAAAGCAGGTGTGGCTGCAACGCTGCGTTTTATCAATGAGACGCTGATTGTTGAAGGCCCAGATCTTTCGCTGCGCGCCGAAAGTTCACAGGTCACCGTGCATGTGGGCGGCTTTGATGATGATCAATTGTTTCTGCATTGGCATGATGGTCAAACCGCCTGGTCCATTACACCCATCGATAAACCCGCTCACCTAGCGTTACTCGCCAGTAGTCCGCCAACACTGTTACCGCACTTACGCAAAGGACATTTCAAAGCCAGCGCACAACGCTTTAAGTGGAATACCGTACTAACCACTTTGGCTTTGTTCGTACTGACAATCGTCATAGGCATTTGGCAGTTAGATCGCGTGGAACGATGGCTGGCGGCGCAGATTCCACTTTCGACTGAACAACGTCTCGGCGAAGCCACGCTCAAAAGCTTGCAAAAAGATGATGAGCTGGATCAAACCAGCGTCGCAGCAAAAGCAGTCAGTGAAATTGGTGGCCGACTCACCAAAGGATCGCGCTACGAATATCACTGGTTCATCAAAGAAGACGACAGCATCAATGCCTTCGCGATTCCCGGTGGCGTTGTCATTGTGCATAGCGGATTAATTGCTAACGCTGATAGCCCAGAACAACTGGCAGCTGTGTTGGCGCATGAAGTGCAACACGTTGAGCAGCGACACATCCTGCAACAGATGATTCACTCCGCAGGCTTAGCCACCGTTCTAGCGCTTACCATGGGCGATGTCAGCGCCATCGCGAGTGTACTGCTGCATTCCGCAGGCTCCATGCAACATAGCCGCGAACTCGAAGCACAGGCCGATGCAGGAGGCGTTAAGGCTTTGGTTGCAGCAGGCATTCAGCCCAAAGGCATGGCCGAATTCTTCAGCAAAATGATGGCGAAAGAAAAAGAGAAAGGCGCAGACAAGAATCCTGCGTTTTTGAGCTTTCTCTCCAGCCATCCTGCGACTGAAGAACGCTTGACCGCCATGCACGCTGAGATCAAAGCCAATCCCTGTAGCTGCCAAGCGCTCAAAATGGATTGGGCTGCGGTACAAGCGAGCGTAAAGAAGCCCGAAGCGAAACCTGTCAAGCGAGGTAAATCATCATGACCGCGCGGCAAGATTCTTTATCGCATGCACAAACCGTGAAGCGTCTGTTTATCAAGGCAGAACGCACACCTGCGCAAATGCTGGTGATGCGCTTGGCGATTCTGATAACGCTCGTCTCAATGATCCTCGCCATCTTCTGGTTTGATCGAGGCGGACTCAAAGATCAGATTGATGGCCATGTCAGCTTTAGTGATGTCGCCTACTTCACTGCAATGACGATCACCACCGTCGGTTACGGTGACATCGTGCCGGTGTCTGAACGCGCACGCATTGCCGATACCATTTTTGTTACTCCACTACGACTCGTGATTTGGCTGGTGTTTCTCGGCACCGCTTACGAACTCGTATTGCAACGTTGGCTAGAGGCTCGCCGCATGACGCACATCCAAAAAACTTTAAACCAACATCTCATCATTTGCGGATTTGGGCATGGCGGAAAAAGCTGCGCTTCAGAAGCAGTCGCACGCGGAACACCCGCGAGCCAGGTACTCATTCTTGAACGAAATACCAGTGAGCTCGCACTCGCTGCAGAAGCTGGCTATATCGGCTTGCTCGGCGATGCGACGCGTGAACAGGACTTGATTGATGCAGGTATTGATCGCGCCAGCAGTGTGCTGATTTGTCTGGGTCGCGATGATGCCGCCGTGCTCACCGTGCTTACGGTGCGTCAACTCAATCCCGCCGTGCGTATCGTTTGCTCGGTGGCTGAAGAAGAAAACATCAAGCTCATCAGTCAGGCTGGCGCTAATGCCACCGTCGCACCGTCAATTGTTGGTGGCTACCTGATGGCAGACTCCATCGCGTCCGCCCACGTCGCCGATTACATTCACGATCTGATGTGCGTTGATGGGCATGTGCGCCTCGTCGAGCGCCCTGCACGCGCAGACGAAATCGGAAAATCCATGCGCGATTTAAGTCCCGGTCTTGTCGTGCGCCTGCTGCGCCAAAACGAACGCATTGGTTTTTGGGAAGGCCCACGTGCCAAGGTTCAAACCGGAGATGTGCTGATCGAGATTCAGGCCAATGCAATCGCCTGATCTATTCAGCGAATACCTGCGCCAGTAATTCGTAGCTGCGCAAGCGCTCAGCGTGGCCATGCAGATTAGTCACCACCATCACTTCATCGGCGCCACTATCGTTAGCCAGTGATTCAATCTGAGCTCTGACCTGCTTCGGATTGCCGATCACCGTGCGACTGCGATATTCACGCACCGCCTCAAGCTCAAACTCGGTGTAAGCATAGGCCTTGGCCTCTTCAGGACTCGGCAATGGCCGGAACTCGCCGCGACGAATACGCAACCACGCTAGATCCATCGTCGTCGCGAGGTGATCTGCATCTTCTGCAGTCTCTGCACAAACCACGGCAACACCGAGAATCGCGTTCGACTTAGGAAACTGCGCCGAAGGCTTAAAGCTATCCGCATAAGCATTAAACGCCGGGCCCGCAGGCGTAGGGCTGAAATGACTGGCGAAGCTGTAACCCATACCCGCATTGCCAGCGAGTCTTGCGCTGGCGCCGCTGGAGCCGAGAATCCAGATCGGCGGCAGTGGCGCATCATCAGGAATTGCAATCACTTTGCGGAATGGGTGATTCGCAGAAAATTCAGTCTGCCCACAAAACGCTAACAACTCGGCCAGCTGCTGCGAAAAATCATGGCCATCACTCGCCTCCAGCGCACGACTGGCGGCTTGATCAGAACCGGGCGCACGACCAAGCCCAAGATCAATACGGCCCGGATACAAAGCCTCCAATGTACGAAAGGTTTCAGCCACTTTCAGCGGAGTGTGATTGGGCAACATGATGCCGCCCGAACCCACGCGAATATTTTTTGTTGCGCCCGCAATGTGACCAATCAGAATTTCTGGCGCAGCACTGGCCACACTGGGCATGCCATGGTGTTCTGCAAACCAGTGACGAACGTAACCGAGTCGATCAGCGAGGCGCGCCAAGTCCACTGTCCGTCTGATCGCTTCGGACGGCGTAGTGCCCGTAGGCACGGGCGCCAGATCCAGAACAGAAAGCGGGATTCGCATACTGGCCTTATGCCGCAGGCTTCAGCGTTGCCATATCAATCACAAAGCGATATTTCACATCGCTCTTGATCATGCGGTCATACGCTTCGTTGATCTTCTGGATTGGGATGATTTCAATATCTGAAACAATCTTGTGCTCAGCGCAGAAGTCGAGCATCTCTTGCGTTTCTGCAATGCTGCCGATCAGTGAGCCACTCAGCGAGCGGCGTTTGTACACAAGTGCGCCGACATTCGGCGCGGGATGTGGATGCTCTGGCACGCCAACCAGTGTCATATTGCCATCGCGCTTAAGCAATCCCAGAAATGTATCGAGGTTGTGCGAAGCAGCGACCGTATTGATGATGTAGTCGAGGCTGTTCTTACAAGCCTTCATCTGCTCCTTATCCTTGGAGATGACGACAGCATCTGCACCCATGCGCTTGGCATCTGCTTCTTTGCCTGGCGAGGTTGTGAACAAGGTGACATGCGCGCCCATCGCGTGGGCAAGCTTGATCGCCATGTGGCCGAGGCCGCCAAGACCGACGACGCCGACCTTATGGCCTTTGCCGATTTTCCAGTGACGCAGCGGTGACCAAGTCGTGACACCCGCACAGAGCAACGGCGCCGCGCCTGCCGCATCAAGAGACTCTGGAATGCGCAGCACGAATTTATCTTTGACGACGATATTGTTGGAGTAGCCACCAAAGGTTCGGCCGCCAATCACTTTCTCGACACCGCCATAAGTACCCGTAAAGCCCATCTCGCAATACTGCTCGTCACCTTCTTTACAGCTGGCGCAGCTCTGGCAGGAATCGACCATACAGCCGACGCCGACGCGATCACCGACTTTGAATTTAGTGACGTCTTTACCAACCTGGGTGACGCGGCCGATGATCTCGTGGCCGGGAACACTGGGGAACACCGTACCGCCCCACTCATTGCGCGCAACGTGCAAATCAGAATGGCAGACCCCGCAGTACAGAATCTCAATCTGCACATCATCGGCACCTGGATCACGGCGCACGAATTCATGAGGGGCCAGTGGTGTCGTGGCGCTGGCTGCGGCATAGCCGAAGGATTTGAGCATGACGTTCTCCAATCTAAAGAATGATGATGGCGTAAAGCCTAAAGTCAGGGTCCGATTCTATGCCCTTCCGAGCTCATCGTTCTGCTTTAGAATGCGGGCGCATTCAATTTTTTAACGATAGCGCTATTAACATGAAAAAGACTGTCCGCCCCGCCCCCAAAACCAGATCCAAGGCACGTGCCAAACCTGTGAAGGGTCCGCTGGCTTGGCGCTGGCATGGCGGCAAACTTAAGCCCATTCAGTTTGTGCAGACCATCCAACTAGACGATCTGATCGACATCGATCGTCAAAAAGCGGAACTAGTGCAGAACACTCTCCAGTTCGTGCAGGGAAAGTCAGCTAATCACGTGCTCCTCACCGGCTCACGCGGCACGGGTAAATCGTCCATCGTTAAAGCGCTGCTCAATCACTTTGCACCGCAAGGGCTGCGCTTGGTGGAAGTCGCTCCACATGATTTGATCGATCTGCCCGATATCGTTGCGCCGCTGCGCGGCAAGAAAGAGCGCTTCGTCCTATACGTTGACGATTTTTCCGTTGCCTCCAACGACACCGCTCTCACCGCCCTGAAAACTGCGCTTGATGGCGGCATCGAAGAACCACCAGACAACGTATTGATCTACGCCACATCCAATCGTCGCCATTTGATGCCGGAGACGAAAAAAGACAATCTGGAATATCACTGGATGGATGACGAACTGCATCCAGGCGAAAGCACTGAAGAAAAAATTTCACTGTCAGAACGCTTTGGCCTGTGGCTATCGTTCCACGCTTTCAATCAAGAACAATATTTAAATCTGGTACGACTGCATCTGCGCAAACTCGGCATCAACTCAATCGATGAAGAAGGCGAAAAGCTCGCACTGCGCTGGGCCCTCAACCGTGCCTCACGCTCCGGTCGCGTTGCCCATCAGTTTGCGCGGGATTGGGCGGGCAAGCAGTAACGATAAGGCGCGCTGTTACTTACAGCGCGCCTGCTTAGCAAACTAAAGGGGGCTGACTCGCATTGCTCAGAGTAATCCGAGCCTCAACTAACCCGCCATTAGCTCACTCAAATCACTGCAGTACAACCTTTGAAGTCCGGACGGTTTCTCTGTCCAACTCATAGAATCCTAGGTGATCAACTAAAACTATGCGTTGGGGAAGAAGGGGCACAATAACTTTTCTCTTACTGGTGTTTGGCCCAATGAATGCCTCTCCAATCATTCCGGGAGGATTGCTAATGTGTAAGGCAAAAAGTTCGGTTGTACGTTTAAAGCAGTCTGCTATGTGGGCCTGAAAATCATCCTTCACCGTTGGTGATGCTGTTTTGAACCGACGCCTCTCATTGAGAAGATAGCGCGATTTCCACCGATTACTACCGTTGACTAGGGATGCATACAGAACGCAGCTAACAGTAAATTCAGC
This sequence comes from Pseudomonadota bacterium, assembly GCA_040387055.1. GTDB lineage: Bacteria > Pseudomonadota > Gammaproteobacteria > Nevskiales > Nevskiaceae > Stenotrophobium. The sequence goes on from JAZKEM010000231.1 coordinate 14,002, forward strand.
GGGCTGATCGGCGCGAACAGCTGGTAACAAAATCACGGCCGGTAGCACTTCAAAATGCGGTGAAGTTAGCTCGGCTTCTGCACGACGATATTCAGGGCGTAATGTAGAAATGAGGGCTCCTAAATTTGTAGACAGAATACCAGTAGGCCTAACCTTTTCGAGATAAGACTCGGATACCGTGCCACCTGTGCTGAAGGAGCCGCCTGTTGGAACTGGGCCATATGTATGGGAAACCGCTCTGCCCACGCCGATATATGAACCTGACTCAAGCTCAGAGTCGAAAACCTGAGAACCAGAAGGAGTTGCAGAAGAAATATAAACTGGCGTATTGGCCGGTGCTTCTGCAGGTGCAACGGTCATAAATCCACATGAAGTTATGAGGAAGATCGCGATAAAACCACACAGTCCATAAATAAACCTTCTTGACGTGCGGAGATAATCAGTCAAATGCATCGGTGCGGGGAAAATATTCAATTGCCCTCCTAATCGTTGCTTTCGGATTGTTGCAGATATTATAAAATCAATTGGGATCGACATGATTGCCGGGAAAAAGTAAGCGCAAGACGCGCTGCACTTACAGCGCGCCTGCTTCTGCTGCGGGTGCCGCAGGCACCAGTCGCATACGCACAAAGTTGATGTGCTGTCGCAGAACGTAAATCTGATCTGCGAACGCTGCGGGCATCTTGACGGTAATCACTGCATTTTCGATATCACTCAAGCGTTGCATCAGTGCTTCGCGCTCTACAGTATCCAAGGGCTGCAAGGCGGCGCGTTCTAGTGCCATCAAATCACCGTAATAGCGATAGATGCGATTTTTAATGCGCCAGCCGTAGATCGACGGCACCATGCGCAGGCCTGGAATCAGCACAACTAATATCGGCAGTAATACGACTAAAGTGCGATCCAGCAAGCTCGCTAACCAGAACGGCAGGTTGCGATACATGAAACCTTTGCCTGATTGGTAATAACGTGTAGCGTCATTGCTGATGGGAATATCGCGTTGCAAAGGCGCGGGAAATTCACCGGCTTTTTGCATCAGCGTGGCGCGTCCATTCACTTCGCGCGCGGCTTCAATCAAGAGATCCGATAGCGCTGGATGTAAATCCTGACGCGCAATCAATTCAACTGTTGGTGCCAACATGATGGTTGGCTTGGCAGGCAGATTTTCACCCAGATCAAAAGCGCCCGCTGGAATCTCAATTTTGCTCAGGTAACGAAAGCGGCGCAGATAGCCTTCTGCTTGAGGGTAGTCGAACATTATTACGCCAGGCGTATGCAGCAACTGGCGAAGATTTGAAGTGGCAGCGGAATCGCCTGATAAAAATATCGCTTCAACCTTGTGATCAAGCAGCGCCTGCATCGCCACTGCACCTTCCATCGACTCCAATTTTGTAGGGCCTTCATCCGGCTTGATGCCGTTGGCTTTGAGCAGCGCCAACGCCAAGAAACGTGTGCCACTTCCTTCTCTACCTACGGCAATGCGCTTGCCTTTGAGTTGCGACAGTCGCTCGATTGCTTTCGGCGCGCGATAGAAAATAGAGACGGGCTGATAGAACACACTGCCCAAAGAAGCCAGATTGCTGACATCGGTATCCGTACCCAATCCACTCGGCACAAAACCAATATCAATTTTGGAATCGGGATCTGCCAGTTGTTCCAGATTGTCTAGAGAACCCTGCGATGGCAGCAGGTTGAGCGTGATGCCATTGCGCTTAAGGATGTCGGCATACTTCTCGGCATTTTTGCGATACGTACTACCCTCGCTGCCGCTCACCATATTCAAAGTTTTGGGTGGCGCTGGCCGTACAAAGTGCATCGCCACAAGCAGCGCCAAGGCGCTGAGCAAAAGCACTGGCCCCAGAGACAGCGACAGATCGCGCCAGGAAATTTTCGAGACTTTTGGCAGCTTGCTCAACCAGCGACGAGCTTTAATCTGCTGCTCTTTTTTTTGATCGGCCACTTCGCAATCTCCGTTTGCTTCACTAAAAGGCTGCAAGCTAACTCAGAGCCGGTCACGTCAACTCTACATTTCTTCGTCTTTAGCAACGAGAGCTGGTAGCGCGCGCGACAGGATCGCACGAATCTTGCCCATGCCGATTTCAATCGACTGATGAATTTCGGCGTGAATGTCGCCATTACCCATAATGCCGGCGCCCCAGTTCACGCTGAGTGCAAGGCAGGCGTAATCAACGCCGAGTTCACGTGCGAGCCCTGCTTCTGGCATGCCGGTCATGCCGACCATGTCGCAGCCATCACGTTTCATACGCGCAATCTCAGCCGTAGTTTCCAGGCGCGGACCTTGAGTCACGCCCATCACACCGGCTTCAGCGATATCAATGCCTGCAGCTAATGCCCCATGCAACAACTCGCGGCGCACACGCTCGGCGTATGGCTCGGTCATTTCGACGTGCGCAAGCTCAGAACCTTCGCTGCCGTCCGAATAAGTGAATTCACGGCCATAGGTGTAGTCAATCAAGTCATTTGGAACCGCAACGCCTGCAGGCGGAAACCATGGTGCGATGCCACCAACAGCTGCAATCGCAACAACGCTCTTCACGCCTGCTTCACGCAGCGCCCACATGTTCGCGCGATAGTTGATCGCATGTGGCGGAATCTTGTGACCTTCGCCGTGGCGCGCGAGAAAAATGGCGCGAACGCCGTAGACCTTGCCTTCCAGCAGCGGTGCAGATGGCTTGCCGTAAGGCGTATCAACTTCGTGACGCTTCTCGATCACCAAGCCCGGCCACTGATTCATGCCGGTGCCGCCAATCACTGCGATGGTGGTGCTCATAGTCCTTTCACCGCGTAGATGGCTGGCAACTGACGCCAGTAACTTTTGTAATCCATACCGCAGCCGAAGACATAGCGATCTTCAACCGTGACGCCAACAAAATCTGCCTTGATGCCCGGCGCTTTGCGATCGTGAATTTTCTCTGCAAGCACGGCAACCTTGACGCTCGCTGCTTCCATTTTTTGCAGCGACTCAATGATCGCAGCCAATGTGTGACCTTCATCAAGAATGTCGTCAATCACCAACACGTCGCGGCCACGCACAGAAATTTCCGGGTGCGCTTTCCACAGCAAGCCACCGCCGGTGGTCTCGCCGCGATAACGCGTTGCATGCAGATAATCGATCTGAAAAGGAAACTTGAGGCGCTGCGTGATTTCTGATGTCGGATGCAGACCGCCAATCATCACGCAGAGAATCAGCGGCTTTTTATCTTCGTACTGGACGCGAATCGCTTCGGCCATTCGGTCATAAGCGGCAGTAATCGCTGCTGCATCGTGCAGACAGTCAGCGTGCTTAAAAATATCCTGCGCTTCAGCGTGGCGTTCCATCTCAGGCCTCTTTACGGTAAAGCTTCTTCAGACGATCGCTGGCGGCTTTCTGCGGCTTCAAATCTTTCAGCGAATCGAGCAAGCCGAGAACACTGGCGCGGTCGTTGCAGACGGGCAACATGTCGCAGCCAGCGTCCAGTGCGATACGCGCACGCTCTTCCATTGAACCCACGACAGCGGCACCGTGCATGCTGAGGTCATCGCAGAAAATCGCGCCTTCGTAGCCGGAGCGCTTACGCAGCAAATCCTGAATCCAGATTCTCGACAGTGATGCTGGCGTGTGATCCACCGAGGTGTAGCGCACGTGCGCCATCATCAATGATTCAATACCGTCTTTGATCAGTGCTTCGAACGGTTCCAAATCTTCTTGCAGTGCATCCATCGAGCGGCGATCTACTGGCAGCTCAAGATGTGAGTCTGCAGCGACGGCGCCGTGACCCGGATAGTGCTTGCCAGTGGCAGCGAGACCCGCTGCGTTGAGACCTTCGCGGAACGAACGTGCAAGCTCAATAATGGTTGAGCAGCGATTATCGAAAGCGCGATCACCAATCACCGTGCTCACACCAAAATCGCGATCCAACACGGGCGCAAAGCACAGGTCAATGCCGTAGCTTGCGAGTTCCTGACCAATGGTCAGGCCATGCAGGCGCGCTTCGTCTTTTGCCTTTGCCGAATCTTCTTCGCAAAGTTTTCCAAGCGTGCGCATCGCAGGAATGCGCGTGAAGCCAACGCGAAAGCGTTGTACGCGCCCGCCTTCGTGATCCACCGCCAGCAGCAAGCGCGACTTGCGCTCAACCGCAAGAATTTCTTTGCACAGCGCTGCGAGCTGTTCAGGGTCACGGTAGTTGCGCGTGAACAGAATCATGCCGCCAACGAGCGGATGCGCGAGCACTTCGCGGTCTTCAGCCGTCAGCTCAAGCCCGGCAACGTCCACCATCAGCGGGCCTAGGTGCGTCGATTGTTTACTCGTGGATGTCAACTTCTGTCCCCACCGGAATCCGGTCAAAAAGTTCGATGATGTCGGCATTGCGCATACGCACGCAGCCTTTGGAACCGGGCACGCCTAGCTGCGTTGTGTCCGGTGTACCGTGCAAATAAATGTAGCGGCGAAAAGTGTCGACACAACCAAGGCGATTACGCCCGAGCTCAGTGCCCGATAACCACAAGATGCGCGTCAGAATCCAATCGCGCTTCGGAAATTTGGCGTGCAACTCTGGCGTCCAAATTTCGCCAGTGGGGCGACGACGCACCATCACTGATCCAGTCGCCGCGCCTGCGCCAATTTTGGCGCGAACAATGTGGCGACCGCGTGGCGTGCAACCGCTGCCATTAATTTCGCCGATGCCATTGCCACCCGTAGACACAGGGTAGTCCGCCACCACGCGATCACCATCGCGCAGCTGCAGCGTTTGCCGGGTCAGGTCAATGTCGATCCGCATCGGGCCAGGTCGAATAAGGGTGGATAGCTAGGTGGTGATTGTAATAGCGGCGGTCGTCCGTGAGTTCGCGTCCGACCCATTCTGGACGCGAAAAAGCCTGATCGACGGATTCCAGCTCGATTTCGGCCACGATCAGACCCGCATTGACGCCCAAAAACTCGTCAACTTCCCAAGTCAGGCCTTCGCGCTCGACGTAATGGCGCACTTTTTCCAGCGTGCCCACACATAGCGTTTCCAAAATCTTGCGCGCATCGTCTGCGGGCATGGGGTATTCGTACTCGGCACGGGCAGCACCGATAACGGCCGCTTTAATGTTGAGACGCGCTTCTGTACCTTCTAAACGCACACGTACTGAAGCACGACCGCCCTCGCCTGCAAGATAGCCCTGACGCATTTCCAGAGAACGCGACGCCTCAGCACGCCAGCCATCACCAGTGACAAGAAACTTACGTTCGATCTCGATGCCCATCAGTTCACTCTCTCGAACAGCGCCATGCTTTCTACATGCGCGGTATGCGGAAACATATCCATCACGCCTGCACGCACCAGCTTATAACCATGATCATTGACCAACGTACCCGCATCACGCGCCAGCGTACCGGGGTGACATGACACATAAACGATGCGCTTGGGTTTCTTGACTGCGATGAGCGGCATCATTTCTTTGGCACCGCTGCGTGGAGGATCCAGCAACACGGCATCAAAGTGACCCTGCATCCATGGCGCATCTGGACTCGGCGTAAACAGATCCGCTTGATCAAATTGAATCTTCAAACCCAGACGCTCAGCATTTTCGCGTGCGCGTTGTACGAGGCCCGCTTCTCCTTCGACAGCCACCAACTCAACACCGGTCTTTGCCAGGGGCGCAGAGAAATTGCCAAGGCCACAGAACAATTCCAGCACACGCTCGCCGGGCTTGGGCGCCAGCCATTCAATCGCGCGACGCACGATCTGCTGGCTGATGGAGCCATTGATCTGGATGAAGTCGGTAGGCTGGAAACGTAGTTTCTGCTCGGAGCCATCTGGCGAATAATCAAGCACGCGTGCTGGCGCCGACAACGGGGTGATGGTTTCTGGTCCACCCGCCTGTAAATAAATATCAACGCCCTCGTCTGTCGCAAATTGGCGTAGACGCTCAAGATCAGCATCACTGGGCTTTTCGTTAACACGGATTACCATCGCAACATGATCCGCTACGGCAATTTCAATTTGCGGCAAGGCCAGACGAATATCGAGATGATCAATCATGCGAGCCATCGCTTGCAGACGCATGCCGACACGCGGGTCCAGCACATGACAGGATTCGAGCGCAGCGAGCAAAAGACTGTCGCGCTCACGGAAGCCCACGTACGTCACACCACCTTTCTTCAGCACGTGTTTGACACTGAGACGCGCGCGACGACGATAGCCCCACACTGCACCGGTGATGGGTGCAACGATTTCTTCTGGCGTGACTTTGCCGATGCGTGCAAACGCTTCCAGCAATTGTTTTTGCTTAAAGATGATCTGGCTTTCAGGTGCCAGATGTTGCAACGAGCAGCCGCCGCAAGTTCCGAAGTGCGCGCACTTGGGATCCACACGATCAGGCGAAGCCTTGTCGATGGCGACGATGCGGCCTTCATCAAGATCGCGCCCAGTACGGGTGTACTTGAAGCGCACGATCTCGCCCGGCAGAGAATCCGCGATAAACGTGGCCTTGCCGTTGATACGCGCAACGCCGCGGCCATCGGCAATCAGATCTACGATTTCCGCGCTGAATTCGCCAACGGGCAGTGTTTTTTGTCTGCGATTCTTTCTAGACAACTGAGTTAGTCCGGGAATACGCCAGTCGAGATATAGCGGTCACCGCGGTCGCAGATGATCGTGACGATGGTAGCGTTCTCAACTTCCTTGCAGAGCTGCAAAGCTGCCCAGGTTGCGCCGCCGGATGAAGGGCCACAGAACAAACCTTCTTTGGACGCCAACAAGCGCATCGTATCTTCGGCGTTCTGCGCATTGGATTCGATCACGCGATCGACACGCTTCTGCTCAAAAATTTTCGGCAGATATTCTTCCGGCCATTTGCGAATGCCGGGAATGCTGCTCTCACCGTCCGGCTGCACACCAATCACCTGAATCTTCGGGTTCACTTCCTTCAGATAACGCGAAGTGCCCATGATGGTGCCGGTCGTACCCATCGACGACACAAAGTGCGTAATGCTGCCCTGTGTATCGCGCCAGATTTCCGGACCCGTGCCCTCGTAATGCGCACGTGGGTTATCAGGATTGGCGAATTGATCCAGCACGCGGCCTTGGCCGTCACGCTGCATTTGATCGGCCAGATCACGCGCGCCTTCAATACCCTGCTCTTTGGTCACCAGCACAATCTCGGCACCAAAGGCTTTCATGACGGCGCGGCGCTCGGCCGACATGTGTTCAGCCATGATCAGCACCATGCGATAACCTTTGATCGCTGCGGCCATGGCCAGCGCGATACCGGTATTACCGCTGGTGGCTTCGATCAGCGTATCGCCGGGCTTGATCTCACCACGCTCTTCTGCTCGATTGATCATCGAGTAGGCTGGGCGATCCTTGACCGAACCAGCTGGATTGTTACCCTCCAGCTTGGCCAGCAAAGTGTTATTGCCGATACCTGGCAGGCGGGTTAACCGCACTAGCGGCGTATTACCGATAAAATCGGCGAGACTGCGAAAGTTTGGGGAGCTGTTCATGACTCCGATTTTAACCTTTTGACCGGGACTGAAAGACTCAGGATGAGCTTTGAAGCTTAAAAATATCTGGAACCTGCGCTTTCACAACTGGCTATGGCTGTTTGTGCCGGTTTTGATTGGCCTCGGAACCACCCTGATCTGCATGCAGGTGGGGATTCTGGAGACCTTTAGCGTCCAGCTGCTGACGATCTGCTTCAGCATCACCCTGTTGGCGATCGCCGTTGCCATGATCGGCATGGTTCATGTCGGGCGCCCGCAGCGGGACTTGCTGCGCGCGGCCCGTAGCCTCGCTCAGGGCCGCCTGGAAGCGCGTGTACCCAACCATTTTGGCGGCATAACCGGCCAGCTCGCGGAGCAGATCGCCACGCTCGGCAAACAGTTGAAGTCTCATCGTGACCATATCGACGGCAGCGTCGTGCAGATGACGTCTCATCTGCGACAAGACCAGCAGCGCCTGCAAACCTTGAACGAAGAACTGCTCAGCGCGCTCGCCGAATCGCGCAAAGCCGCCGCAACGCAGGCCGAGTTATTTTCCAATCTCTCACACGAGCTACGCACGCCCCTCACGGCAATCCTGGGCTATACCGATCTCATCCGTCGCTCGGGCCTCAACCGCGAACAGGAATTGCATATCGCCACCGTCGGTAAATCCGCACGCGGCATGCTGGGCATGATCAATGATTTGCTCGATTGGAGTCGTATTGAAGCCGGTCAGCTGCAATTTAACGAAGACACGCTGGATATCAACGAAGCCGTTGAAGACGTCACTGCACTGCTCGCACCTCTGGCTTACGACAAAGATCTGGAACTGGTGCGCATCGTTTATCACGACGTTCCAACGCAGCTACGCGGCGACCCACAACGCCTGCGCCAAATTCTCACCAATCTGCTCTCCAACGCCATCAAGTTCACCAACACGGGCGGCATCGTGTTGCGCGTTCTGCGTGAACGTGATGAGCAGGACAAAGTCTGGGTCAGCTTTAGTGTCACCGACACCGGCGTCGGCATTGCTCCTGAGCAACAGAACCATCTATTTCAAGCGTTTCACCAAGCCAGCGGCACCGTTGGAGGTAGTGGCCTGGGCCTTTCGATCACACGCAAGCTTGCGGAACTGATGGGCGGCAATGTCGAGATGAAAAGCATCGTCGGCGAAGGCTCTACCTTCAGCGTGATGCTGCCGTTCAACAGCACTGAAGCATCCTCAGCGCCAGCTTCCGCCGAGCCTCACCTACGCGAACGACAAGCCTGGGTGCTGGAGCCGCATGCCACTGCGCGCTTGGCATTGACGCACTGGCTAGAGTTTTGGGGCATGCACGTTCACAGCTTTGAAAGCATTACTGAACTCAACACGGCACTCATCACTCGCAGTCCCGATGTCGTCATCGTCGGCATGAAAGAGAAAGATCACGACGATCCCGATTATCTCGCTGCGTTCCAACGCTGCACATGGCGCAAACCACCGCTGCTGGCGCTGATCGCATCTTCTTCAATTGATATGCATGCGCGTGTTCGTGAAGCGGGTGCAGCCAACTGCCTACCTAAGTCCGTGAGTCAGCTCGGCCTGTTCCGCGAACTCGTCAACCTCACCAGCCTCAAGCCTGCACAGAAGCAGCCGCTGGCAGGACGACGTGTTTTGATTGCTGATAACAACACCGTCAACCGTCGCTACATCGCCACACTTTGTGGCGAGTTGGCACTCACTGTGCAAGAAGCTGCCGATGGCCGCGAAGCACTGCGTTATTGGCGCAACGCTGCAACCGAATATGTATTGCTCGATGCGCGCATGCCAGAGGTCGATGGACTCAATTGCGTGCGTGCGATTCGCGCAGAGACGGTGCCCGGAACGCTACGTAGTCGAATCATTGTGATCAGCGCACACCTTGAACCCAATGAGCGCAAAGCCTTGTTGGCAGCTGGTGCCGATGGGGTGTTGCTAAAGCCTTTCGATGGACGCGAACTCTTACGCACATTAGCGCCACAGCTGGTTGCACCGCCGCCACCTGTTTCGGCAATGCTGACAGCCGATCCTGAAATGCTGGTGCTATTGCGAGAGGAACTGCCGATTCAGATTCGTGAACTTGAAGAGGCCTTGTTCAAGAATGATCTGACCGCTTCGCGTGACGCTGCGCATCAGTTGCGCGGTACTGCTGCGTTCTATCATCTGACAACGCTCAAGCAAGTGACTTCGGCTTTTGATCTTTATTTATTGCAGCTGCACAGCCTGCAAAATGATCCTGTTTGGCCGGGCATGCTGGCCGAGATACGGACATCGTTGGATCAAGTTTTGAATCAGCTCAACAACAGACTGAGTTTTAGTAGCTGAGCAAAGACCGCTTAAGCAGCCGTCTCCAGCACTACCATCGCGCAAATCATGCCGCCTTCGTCTGATAAGGAGACGTGTCCGCCGCTGATTCCTTTGCTGCTCAGGAGTGCTCGCAACACTGGGCTGTAAATAAGTACCGGCCTGCCATTGTCCTCACGTACAACGCCAGCATCACGAAATCCCAATTCATCACGGAAGCCCGTACCCAATGCTTTGGAGAAGGCTTCCTTGGCCGCAAAAGCCATCGACAAATAACGAACCTGATTCTTGTTGAGCGCGAATTCTGCGCGCTCGGCGTCGCCAAGAATTTTGTCTGCAAACTTCTCGCCGTGGCGATCCCAGATTTTCTGGATGCGCTCCTGACGCAAAATGTCGACGCCGATGCCGTAGATCATTTTGCGTTTCTGGCTTCGGTCATCGCCCGGCGCATTTCAGCGACGGCCGCAGGCAATCCGACAAACAAGGAACGCGCCACAATGCTGTGGCCGATATTGAGTTCTACGATTTCTGGAATCTGCGCTATTGGCGCAACGTTGTCCAAGGTCAAGCCGTGGCCTGCGTGCACTTCAATGCCCGCCTTATGCGCGGCGCGTGCGAATGCAGCGATGCGCTTGAGTTCAGCAGCGCGTGCGCTGCCTTTGGCATCCGCGTAAGCGCCCGTGTGAATTTCCAAATGCGGAACGCCAGTGCGCTTTGCCGCAGCAAGTTGGCGAGGATCTGCATCAATAAATAGCGCGACTTCAATGCCCGCTTTAGCGAGACGCTGGCAAGCAGCAGTCACCTGCGCTTCATTGCCTGCGACATCCAAGCCACCTTCGGTCGTGACTTCTTCGCGACGCTCCGGAACCAGACAGACAAAGCGTGGCTTGGCGCGCACCGCAATCGCGACCATTTCATTGGTCACTGCCATTTCAAGATTGGTCGGCGCTGCACTTTTAGCCAACAAGCGTGTGACGTCGTGATCCTGAATATGTCGACGATCTTCACGCAGATGGATTGTGATGCTATCTGCGCCGCTACTCGCTGCAATCAGCGCCGCTTCAACTGGATCAGGATACGGCGTACCACGCGCCTGCCGCACAGTGGCGACATGGTCGATGTTTACACCGAGACGAATCGGGCTGCGTTTTGTATTGCGAGTAGCCATAAAAATATCCAGTAAACCTGCGCTCATTTTACCCGCAATGAACTGCGTAGCTCTCGCAGCATGGCAGGAGTCTCCAGCGTCTTGCCACCTAACTGGTTCTGAATCGCCGCCTTCAACAGTCGGCGAGCGTGCGATTGCGCCTCAGCGCTGTCGAGTGTCTCCTGCGCCAGCGCGATCAGGTGAGCCCCCAGAAATGTGGATGGCCCTTGCAGCGTGGGCACCGGGCCTTCGGCCCAGTCGTATTGATAATGCTGTTCTGGCTCAAGGTCATCGGGCAATTGCAGGCCGTAGCCCAAATCATCCAACAATCGCTTCTCGAAAATCCGTAGCGCACGCTCGGCGTCGCTATTCGCCAATTGCGCCAGTGTCAGCGCATAGGTTTCGAACAGGCCGGGGTGCGGGTCTTGTCGCTGGAGTAACTTAAGAACCAGCTCATTGACGTACCAGCCATAGAACACACGCTCACCAGAAATCGGCAGCGATGGCCCTGCGGCTTCAACTGCTGTCAGTCCGCCCAACTCGCCTGATTGCGTCCAACTCAGCAGTAAGGGCTGCAATGGCTGCAGCAGCACACGGGTTTTGGATTTGGGCCCACGCGCACCGCGCGCGACAAAGCCGATGCGGCCATGCTCGCGGGTGAACGCTTCCACCAACAGACTGCTGTCGTTATACGGACGCGCGTTGAGAATGTAGCCCGGCTCCAGCTGCACGCGGGCACGAGACATACGGGAGCCTCCGATTAGGCCCTACGCGCAAGCGACGGCGGCCGCTTTTGCGCAGGGAAAGAAAGGAGGAGCGAGGTTTGGTTATTCCAAATAAGCGACGACTGACGCAGCCATGCGCAAAAGCGGCCCCGTCCCTTCGGGTTGCGCCCAAATTTGTGCCATGCGGCGTTGCGAGTCCCTCGCTTGGAATCACCAAGCCGCGGGTCTCGCGCCTTGCCTGGCGCAAATTTGGGAAGCAACGCTTGCGCGCAGGGCCTAATCGGAGGCTCCTTGCTTATTCTTCTGAGTTGCTCAAGCCAAAGCGACGCAGGGCGTGCATATCGTCACTCCAGTTTTCGCGCACAGCGCACCAGAGTTTGAGGAAGCACTTGCGCTCGGTCATGCGTTCAATATCACGACGCGCGCTAGTACCAACGGCCTTCAGCGTTGCGCCCTTCTCGCCGATGACGATGGCTTTCTGGCCTTCGCGCTCGACCATGATCACGGCTTCGATGCGATCCATATTGCCGTCGACTTCAAACTTCTGAACCTGCACGGTTAGCGCGTACGGCAGTTCCTGATGCAGATTGCGCGTCAGTTTTTCACGAATGATTTCGGCAACCGCAAAACTGGTGTCGTGACCAACAATCATGTCTTCCGGATACAGCGCATCGCCTTCCGGCATGCGGCTGGTGAGTTCTTTGACCAAACCATCAAGGTTCGATTTACGCAGTGCCGACAGCGGAATCACAAACGCAAAGTTGCGCTTGGCAGCGAGCTTTTCCAGCAAGGGGAATAGCTTTTCCTTGTCGACAATCTTGTCGATCTTGTTGATGACCAAACCCACTGGGGTATCGAAGTTGCTGAGGCGCTGCAAAACAGCTTCGTCTTCGTCGGTCCAACGGCCGGAGTCGACAACAAACAGCAGCAAGTCGACGCCATGCATGGCGCCTGCTGCGGTGTCGTTCATTGCGCGGTTCAGCGCTTTCTTTTGAACGATGTGCAGACCCGGCGTATCAACAAACACGACCTGACCATCCGGGTGATGCAACACACCCTGAATGCGATGGCGGGTGGTCTGCGGCTTATGCGAGACAATGCTGACCTTCTGCCCAACGAGGACATTGAGCAAGGAAGATTTGCCGACGTTAGGTCGACCGATGATGGCAACAATACCGCTACGCATGAGTTTTCTCGACAAGTTTTTCCAGCATCATCGCGGCAGCACGCTGCTGTGCGATACGGCGACTGGGACCGGCTGCCTGTGTCGTTTCCACGGCATCAGACAGCGAACAACGTACTACGAATTCGCGCTTATGGGGCGGGCCGGACTCGGACAGCACCTCATAAACTGGCAGCGCTCGGGATTGCGCTTGTAAAACTTCCTGCAGACGCGTCTTGGCGTCTTTAAGCGTCTCGTGATCCGGCAAGTTGGCCAGAAACACGGCATACACATGCAGTGTGACCTTACGCGCGGCATCAAAGCCGGTATCCAGAAACACGGCGCCAACAAGCGCTTCCAGCGCATCCGCAAGAATGGAATCACGACGGAAGCCGCCGCTTTTCAGCTCACTCTCACCGAGATGCAAGACGTCACCAAGCTCAAGCTCACGACCAATCAGCGCCATGGTTTCTTCGCGAACCAGGCTGGCACGCAGCCGAGACAGCGCACCTTCTTCTGCTCGAATCTGCTTGTCATAAAGCTCAGCACCGATCACAAAATTGATCAGGCCATCGCCCAGAAACTCCAAACGTTCATTATTCTGCGCACCGAAACTACGGTGCGTTAAAGCCTGCGTCAGCAGGGCTGGATTCTTGAATTGATAATCCAGCCTGCGACACAAACGTTGAAGCAAATCACTCAATTGTCAGAGCCCGTTACTGGCACAGTGTCTTCAAACGTCAGCACCAGCGAGATATTTGCAAACAAAGGCGTGCGTGCCTCGTAGTTATATTGAATCTCACGGCCACGCTCGCTACGAACCAGTTTGACCTTCTTGATTTCAAGGTAGTCGATGCTGTCGATATCCCAAAAACGCTGTAACGGAAGGAACAGCGCACTACTATCCTGCGCGCTCGCAACACCGGCATCCTGAGAAACGTTATTCATCGCTTTTGCGATTTTCATTTGGTTCAAGTAAATCGGCCAGCATCGCATCGCAATCAGCGCTGTAAACCCGATCACCGCAAAAACAAACAGAAGCCCAAACATGCCAAGGCCGCGTTGTTTCTTTTGTGAATGATTCATTGCCTCTCCCCTTATCAGATGTTTTGCCTAGTCTTACTTTACTTGGTTCCCAATGCGTGAGAAATCCACGCGAGTGTTTTCAGCGTCCCAGCTCATCCAGATGAAGAAAGCTTTGCCGACCAGATTAGCTTCTGGCACAAAACCCCAGCGGCGGCTGTCATCACTACCATCGCGGTTATCGCCCATGGCGAAGTACTGACCGTCTGGCACGGTGAATTCCAGAATATCGTCGTTGGGACGATCCGGATTAGTCAAAATATAGTGTTCGACGCCGCCGAGATTTTCACTGAATCTCAGTGCCACGCTTGGTGGCGGCAGGCTTGGCGAAGCAAACACGCCAGATTCTTCCTGCGACATCTTTTCGCCATTGATGTAGAGCGTTTTTTCGCGGTAAGCGATGCGATCACCCGGCAGACCAATCACGCGCTTGATGAAGTCTTTGCTGGTGTCCACCGGCCAGCGGAACACAAACACATCCCCGCGCTTGGGCTCACCCATCTCGATGAACTTGTGATGGAACACCGGATCGCGCACGCCATAGGCGAATTTGTTCACCAGAATGAAATCGCCGACCAACAGCGTCGGAATCATCGAGCCTGATGGAATGCGGAACGGCTCAACTAGAAACGAGCGCATGCCCAATACGATGGCGATGACAGGAAAAAATGAGCGGCAGAAGTCGATGAACGCATTCGGCTGATCTTGTTGGCCCGGCTGCAGTGCGGCCTGGCGCTTAGGCGCCAACACCCATTTGTCGAGCGCCCAGAACACACCCGTGAACAGGGTCAGGACAGTCAACAGCACTGCAAAATCAAAATGAATATCGGACGACATCACGGCTTCCTAAATTGAACGGCAATAAAGTGCGGCTTAGCCGCCCTTCTTCCTTTCCATACCCAGCACAGCAAGGAACGCTTCTTGTGGAATTTCCACACTGCCAACCTGCTTCATGCGCTTCTTACCTTCTTTCTGCTTCTCGAGCAGTTTGCGCTTACGGCTCAAGTCGCCGCCGTAGCACTTGGCAATCACGTTTTTGCGTAGGGCTTTTACTGTGGTACGCGCGATGATCTTGGCGCCGATGGCCGCCTGAATCGCGATATCAAACATCTGGCGGTGAATCACATCCTGCATGCGCTCGCAAAGATCGCGACCACGGTTGGCTGAAACGCTGCGGTGAATGATGGTGGACAGCGCATCGACCTTGTCACCATTAACCAGCACATCGAGCTTGACCAGATCGCCTGCTTCGAAACGTGAGAACTCATATTCGAACGACGCATAACCACGCGACACGCTCTTGAGGCGATCAAAGAAGTCGGTAACGACTTCTGACAGCGGCATCTCCACTTCCAGCTGCACTTGGCTACCGAGGTAGCGCAGGTTCTTCTGCATGCCGCGCTTTTCCATGCACAGCTGCATGACGGAGCCGACGTAATCCGGCGGCATCAGCACGCGGCAATCAATGATCGGCTCGCGCACTTCCTGATAGAGGCCGGGTTCTGGCAGCTCAGCAGGATTGTCGATTTTCTTGACCTCACCATTGCTCATCAGCACTTCGTAAATCACGCTTGGCGCGGTGGTGATGAGATTGAGGTTGTACTCGCGCTCCAAACGCTCCTGCACAATTTCCATGTGCAGCAGGCCGAGGAAGCCGATACGGAAACCAAAACCCAAAGCGCCGGAATTTTCTGGCTCGAACACGAGAGCCGAATCGTTCAAACGCAGTTTCTGCAGCGACTCGCGGAAATCTTCGAAATCGTCTGCATCAACCGGGAACATGCCCGCGAATACGCGAGGCTGTACTTTCTTGAAACCAGGCAACTGCTCAACTGATGCGTTGCCCGACATCGTCAGGGTGTCACCCACCGGCGCGCCGAAAATATCCTTGATGCCTGCAATCAAGAAGCCGACTTCGCCAGTCTCCAACGCATTCTTGAACACGCGCTTGGGCGTGTGCACACCCAGCATCGTTACTTCGTAATCTTTGCCTGTCGAGATCACGCGAACCTTCTGGCCCTTCTGGATACGGCCATTGATCACGCGTACCAGCGAGACCACGCCCAGATAGTTGTCGAACCAGGAGTCAACAATCAGCGCCTGCAGTTTTGCGTCTGGATTGCCCTTAGGAGCTGGCAGCTTGGCCACGATCTCCTCAAGCACATCCACCACATTGAGGCCGGTCTTGGCAGAAATGCGCAGCGCTTCGCTGGCTTCGATACCGATGACCTGTTCGATTTCGTCGGCAACGCGCTCGGGCTCTGCGTTCTGCAGATCGACCTTGTTGAGCACCGGCAACACTTCCAGATTCATTTCCAGTGCGGTGTAGCAGTTAGCCACGCTCTGGGCTTCAACGCCCTGAGAAGCATCCACCACCAACACCGCACCTTCGCAGGAGAACAGCGAACGCGAGACTTCATAGGAGAAGTCGACGTGTCCGGGGGTGTCGATCAGATTCAGCTGATAGGTTTCGCCGTTCTTCGCCTTGTACTCCAGCGAAACGGCCTGAGCCTTGATCGTGATGCCACGCTCGCGCTCGATCGGATTGTTGTCCAAAACCTGCGCCTGCATCTCGCGCTCTTCAAGGCCACCGCAGATCTGGATGAAGCGATCTGCCAGCGTCGATTTGCCGTGGTCGATATGGGCGATGATGCAGAAGTTACGGATGTTCTCTTGTTTCATGGAAACGCGGCAGGATACGGCGACAAAATGGCCGCGAAGTATAGCCGTTTAGGGGTTTGCAAGCCCCTGAATCCTGCGCAATCAGGGCTTTATTGGCGTTTTATTCGGTCTTAACCGGGATTTTTCAGGAAATCCGCCACTGCTTCGGCATCAAAACGGGTGGAACAAAGCACTTCCCCGGCAGCGGTCAGCAGCACTGGGATCTTCAGGCCATAGCGAGTTTTCCACTCTGGCCGGCTATCCACATCCGCCCGTTCCAGCTCAAAAGTCGTCGCACTGAACTGCGTGAACAGCGCAAATTCGAGCTCCTCACAGAGCTCGCATTCGGGCCGGGACAGCAATAACAACTTGGGTTTCATGGCTTGCCGGGTGAAGGCATATCCAAAGCCAGGAACAGCGGAGCACCGCGGCGCTGCACCAACAAAGGCACGCTCGCACCTGGCGTCAAACGGGTAACAACCTCCGCCAGTCGCTGTACGGAATCAACCTGCTGACCATTGATCTGCAACAGCACATCGCCAGGGCGAATACCGGCGCGCAAAGCCGGGCCATCGCTGACATCGCTAATCAACACGCCCCCCGAAACAACTTGCGCGCTGCGACGCTGCTCGGCCGTCAGCGGAACCGCGATCATGCCCAGCGGCCCAACCGGCGGCTTGGGCTGTGGCGCGACATCCTGCGCCTGTGCGTCTAGCTGAGCATCGAGTTTGCCGACTTCAACCTTGATCGTGATTTTTTTGCGCTCGCGCATCACTTGCAACGTCACGATCTCACCCGGATCGGAGCTGCCAACTTCTGGCGGCAATGAAGT
Source organism: Pseudomonadota bacterium (assembly GCA_040387055.1). GTDB lineage: Bacteria > Pseudomonadota > Gammaproteobacteria > Nevskiales > Nevskiaceae > Stenotrophobium. Next base: position 31,403 of record JAZKEM010000231.1, read on the forward strand.
AGAGCTAGCCAAGACGTGATCGTTGTAAGTCAGGATCACATCGCCGGACTTAAGCCCAGCCTTCTCGCCCGGGCTACCAGAAATCACTCGCGCCACCAGCGCGCCTTCTGGCTTATCCATGCCGAGCTTCTGCGCGGTTGCACGATCGACTTCCTGCACCACCACGCCCAGCCAACCGCGCGTAACCTTGCCATGCTCTTTGAGCTGGCGCGCAACTTTGGCCGCCACATCAATCGGGATTGAGAACGATACGCCCTGATAACCACCAGACTGCGAATAGATCTGCGAATTAACGCCAACCACTTCGCCTTTAAGATTGAACAAAGGACCACCGGAGTTACCGGGATTAATCGCCACGTCGCTCTGAATAAACGGCACGTATTGTTCAGTTTGCAGCGCACGGCCCTTCGCAGAAACGATGCCCGCCGTCACTGAATAATCGAAACCGAAAGGCGAACCAATCGCCAACACCCACTGGCCGGGGCGGACTTTGCCGGAATCCGCCAGCTTTACCACCGGCAAATCGCTTGCATCAATCTTCAGCAGCGCCAGATCGCTAGGCTCATCGCCACCGATTACCTGCGCCGTAAACTGACGACGATCCAGCAAACGCACCACCACTTCCTTGGCATCACGCACCACATGGAAGTTGGTCAGAATATAGCCGTCGTCCCACAGCACGAAACCGGAACCGAGAGACTGCGATTCAGAGTCGTCTTCGCTAGGCGCAGCTTCTTCGCCGCCGTGCTCGTTGTAATACTTCTTGAACCAATCCGGCAGTTGCTCAGAAGC
>JAZKEM010000232.1:0-3689 GCA_040387055.1 Pseudomonadota bacterium
GACCTCGTGGATGGTTGCGAGTCACCACAACGCATTCCCTCGGCAGCACTTGGCTCGCGCCCTTGCTCGGTGAGTTCCATGCGCGCTATCCGGAAGTGCGCGTGGAGCTGCTGCTGAGCAATGAACTCGTTGACATCATCGCCGGCGAAATCGACGTGGCGTTGCGTGTCGGCACGCTGGCGGATTCCAACCTGATAGCACGCAAGCTCAGCGTCTTGCGCAGCTCGGTTTATACGACGCCGAGCTACATCCAGCGCTTTGGTGAACCACTGCATCCTGATGACCTGATTCACCATCACGCACTGACGGTGACCAATAGTCGCAACGCTTGGACGCTAGCGGATAAGAATGGAAAACCACGCGAGTTTCCGATCAATCCGATCATGATCGCCAACGATCCAAGCGCGCTGCGCGCAGCGCTGCTGTGCGGTGAAGGCATCATGCTGACAACCGACGTGTGGGTGCGGGCCTATGTTGAGCAAGGCCAGGTGCAACGCGTGCTGACTGGTTGGCGAGGTTCAGACATCGACCTCAATGCGCTATTCCCGCGTGGACAGGTGCAGTCACCGAAAGTGCGTGCCTTCATCGCCTTTCTGGTTGAGCACCTGAACATCGAGGAGAACTACATGCAGGTGTTGAACGAGGACCCCAAGCGCTCTTAGCAACTAGCGGCTGAATGGTGACGGTGCAGTACTGCGTGGTCATGTCGAGTGCGAGTTCAATCGCGGCAACGCCAGCCAGCGCAACAATCAAACGCTCCTGCGGCAACTGCTGCATGAGCTGCATAAAGCCCTGGCCTTCGTTCTTGCCGAGCAAGTTGGACTTGGGAATGCGGACGTTCTCGAAGAACAATTCCGAAGTGTCCTGACCATGCATGCCAACCTTCTCAAGGTTGCGACCACGACGGAAGCCGGTGACTTTGTCTGGTTCAACAACAACCAGAGAAATGCCCTTGGCTTTTTCTGCGGTGTCCGTTTTAACGACGACGATGATCAAGCCAGCCTGCTGACCGTTGGTGATGAACACCTTCGAACCATTCAGAACATATTCGTCGCCATCCGCAATCGCGGTGGTGCGAACGCTCTGAAGATCCGAGCCGGTGCCCGGTTCAGTCATCGCGATTGCGCCAACGTGTTCGCCGGTAGCGAGCTTGGGCAGCCATTCTTTTTTCTGCGCTTCGGTGCCGTAGTGCAAGATGTAGTGCGCGACGATGCCGTTGTGCAGTGACAGGCCCCAAGCGCTGCAACCTGCTTTTGCTTGCTCTTCGATCAGAACTTTTTCGAATGCAAAGTTGCCGTCACCGCCGCCGTATTCTGACGGGATGCTAGGGCAGAGCAGGCCGAGTTCGCCGGCTTTGGTCCAGAGGTCGCGATCAACGCAGCCTTCTTCATCCCAACGCAAAACGTTAGGTGCAACTTCGGTCTGCATGAAGCGGCGTGCAGTTTCCTGAAACATGGTCAGCTCGTCGGTGACGTAGCTGCCCTTGGCGAGTAGTGCGTTAAGCATTGAACGTAGATCCTTCTTTAGCCATCTTTACGAGTATTGCGGCGGGCTTAAAGCGCTCGCCGTATTTCTTTGCCAACTCTTTCGAGCGGTTCACAAACTTTTCAACGCCATAAGCGTTGATGAACTGCAGTGCGCCGCCTTGGTGAGGCGCAAAGCCCCAACCAAAGATCGAACCGATGTTGGTGTCGCCCACCGCTTCAACCACGCCTTCGGCGTAGCACTTGGCGGCTTCGTTGGCCTGCGCAAACATCATGCGGTCGATCATTTCCTGCTGTGGCAACTGCGCCTGCAGCGGGAACGCCTGTGCCAGACCTGACCACAGATGCTTCTGACCACCTTGCGGATAGTCATAGAAACCAGCGCCAGCTTTCTTGCCCGGACGCTTGAGTTCATTGCACATCTTTTCAACGACAGCGACGCCCGGATGTTCAGCAACGGTCTTGCCTTCTGCTGCGTAGTCTTTGCGCGTCTGCGTCAGCACGTGCAGCGACAGCGACAGCGAGACTTCGTCCTGAACCGCCAGCGGACCCACCGGCATGCCTGCCTGCAGGCCTGCCATTTCGATGGAGCGAGGATGCTGCCCTTCGGCCAGCAACGTCATACCCTCCATGGGGTAGGTGGCGAAGCAGCGTGAGGTGTAGAAACCGCGGGAGTCGTTGACGACGATCGGGGTTTTCTTGATCTGCTGGACATAGTCGAAACCACGAGCCAGCGTTTCTGCGGACGTCTTCTTGCCCTTGATGATTTCGACCAATGGCATCTTGTCGACTGGCGAGAAGAAGTGCAGGCCGATGAAGTTCTTCGGACGTTCGCTGGCTTCAGCAAGACCAGAGATTGGCAGCGTTGAAGTGTTGGATGCGAATACAGCATCCTTGCCAATGACGGCTTCAGCCTTCTTGGTGACGTCGGCTTTAATCGTGCGATCTTCGAACACGGCTTCGATGATCAGATCAACGCCTTTCAGATCTTCGTAGCTGGTGGTGGCTTTGATGCGAGCGAGGAAAGCGTCTTTGCCTTCCTGCGTCTGGCGACCCTTCTTCATATCCTTGTCGAGCAGGTTCGCTGAGTAGGCTTTGCCCTTATCAGCGGCTTCTTGCGTGGAGTCGAGCAGCACGACTTCGATGCCAACCTTGGCGGACGAGTAAGCAATGCCTGCGCCCATCATGCCTGCGCCGAGAATGCCGACTTTCTTCACGCTGGACTTCTCAATGCCCTGCGGACGCGAGCTGCCCTTGTTGATGGCGTTGAGCTGGAACCACAACGTGCCGATCATGTTCTTGCTGACCTGCGAGGTCACAAGGTTTGCGAAATAACGTGATTCGACTTCGCAGCCGGTATCGAAGTCGACGATGCCGCCTTCGAACACGCAGGACATGATGTTGGTGATGGCAGGATAGTTGCCGTAGCTCTTGGCGCTGGCCATCGAAGGCGCAATCGCCCAGACCTGTGCATTCGCCGGGCTCTTGGAATCGCCACCTGGCCATTTGAACTTCTTGTCGTCCCAAGGCTGAACTGCGTTTGGATTTGCAACGATCCATGCGCGTGCTTTGGCGAACATATCGTCAGCGTCGGCTGCTACTTCGTGAATCAGACCCTGCTGCTTAGCTTTTTCTGGGTTCAGCGTTTTGCCTTCGAGCATCAAGGGCAGTGAAGGCTGGATGCCGATCAAACGTGGCAAGCGCTGCGTGCCGCCGCCGCCTGGCAACAGGCCGAGTTTTACTTCAGGCAGACCAAACTGCGACTTTGGATTGTTGATCGCAACGCGATAGTGACAAGCCAGTGCCAGTTCGAGGCCGCCGCCGAGTGCGGTGCCGTTGAGTGCAGCAACGACTGGACGGCCGAGTTTTTCGAGACGACGCAGCAGTGTCTTGAACTGTTCTGCGAGTTCAAAAGCAACAGCTGGATCGGTGATTTGAACAACACCGTCAATGTCGGCGCCAGCAAGGAATTCTTTCTTGCCGGAGGTGAGGATGACGCCTTTGACGTTCTTGTCTTCTGCAATGCGAGTGATCGCATCGTTGAGTGGGTTCGTCAGGTCCGGGTGCAGCACGTTCATCGGGCGGCCCGGGAGGTCCAGCGTCAGCGTGACGATGCCGTCAGCGCCTTGATCGTATTTAACTGCGGTCATGTGTGCTTCCTTATTCGTTGATCGTCAGTGCGCGTTAAACGCGTTCGATGATGGT